>CAYZAD010000006.1:20104-44289 GCA_964476315.1 uncultured Rhodobacterales bacterium | reverse complement strand
GGGTCAATGCATGCAGAGCAGGTCAGTCCTGCCGCAAACCGCCTGCCTGACGGATCCGATCAATCAGTTCGAGCGTCTTTTTGGGGTCGCTTCGATAAACCTCACCCCAAAGCGGATCGCTCTTAAGCAGGTTTTCGAGATCGCGGCGCTGCCGGTCTTCATTTCCGCGATTGGAGTCGGGATTGTACGGCGCATAAAGCAGGTCCTGGAATTCAGCGCAAAACTGAAGCTGCGCATCGTCCGATAATCCGAAATCCGGGCACTCCGAGGCACAAACAATGGTGGCGGCCAACAGAGAGGCCGCCACCACAAAAGATACTGAACAAAGTCGCATGCGAAATGTCGTTGGGCTCATCGTCCAAGGATGATGGCTGCACCAATTCCAGTCACCAAGCCTTTGACGAAATCATTGTCGCCAGACTTCTTCCGTTTGCCGCTGGAAGACGAGGTCTTCTTGCGCGTCACCACCGGAGTAAGCGCATTCGGATTTGCCGCGAGATGTGCGGTGTACGCGCTGTGGGTGCTTGCGGTCAGGTATTGGTGCTGAACGTTGTTGAGAAACCCCGTCCCAAGAAAGCCGTTTGCCGTTTGCCATGCGCGCAACCCGTTGCGGGTTTTGGGTCCCACGAGGCCATCCGGTGTGCCAACGTCAAAGCCTGCAAGGTTCAGCCGCAACTGCATCTGGCGGAGTTGGGTGCGGTTCATCGCAAGGGCTTTTTCCGTTGTTTCGTTGCTGATGACCGAAAGAGCTTGCGGAGTCACGGCGAGCGAGAAAGGCGCATTGACGACCCGTGTCAGGGTTGGCGATTGCTGAGCCGCGCCTGCGTCGATAGCAGCAAGTTGCTTTTCTTCAGCCTCTTCCGCAAGTTCTTCCCCCTGGATCCGGGCAATCGCGTTTTGCGCCATCGGAGCGAACATGCTGTTTGGAAAGGCAGAAAGGAACGCCTCGAAATCAGCGGGGTCATTGCTTGCCATCGCTGTTTCGAACATGAACTTCTCCACCTGCAGCGTATCCGGGTTTGCAGGTTCCGACTGTTGTGTCGCCTGGGGGTCAAGCGATGCCGTCTCCACTCCTTCCGATGGCAGCGGCACTGGTGTCGCGCGCTCGTTCAGGATCAGCGGTCCGGTCAGGGAGACATCAAACCTTGGGCGCTGCACGCCGTCGGTCATTTCGATGACGTCCCGGGTGATCAGAGACGTGATCGAGGCAAAGTCCGTATTCTCGGTTCCGATATGCTCGAGCAGGGCAAGCGCGAACGGGGAATTGTCGCCAGACCCATCCGCCGCAACCTGGCCGGGCTCCGTCGCGTAGGCGATGACGGAACCGGAGGCGCCCATTGTCTCGGTCGGGATGCGGGAAATGCCACGGTTGTTGAGCGACCGGCTCGACATGCCTTGTGCGCTGGCCAGCACAGAGGCGAGCGGGTTATCGCGGCAGGCGTCCAGAAAGACGAGGCTTGGACCGGGGGACCGGTCAATCAAACGCAGGATTTCAGCCACGTTGTAGACCTCGAATTCCCAGTCGATCGGGTCGGACAGTTTGGCGTCGACGGGAACGATGTAGTTTTCCCCGTCCACGGCGATCCCGTGACCGGCATAGTAAAAGATCGTGACATCTGCCTTGCGGGCGCGACGGGTGAATTCGCGCACCGTGTCGCGCAACGCGTCATAGCTCAGGTCTGTACCCTTGACGACATCGAAGCCCAGCGTTTCAAGTTTGCCCGCGATGGCCGTGGCGTCGTTGATCGGGTTCTTCAGCGCGGCAGCGGCCTCGTAATTTTCGTTGCCGATGACCAGCGCGACCCTATCGCCCACACTTGCAACGGCGACTGTGACGGACATGAAAACTGACAGGACGGTGACGGCAAGACCGGTGAACAGGGGGCTCATGTTGCGTCTCCTTCTATGTATATATGCGAGATGCGTTGCACGCTTAACGCGCCAACACGTTGATAAATTCGATGCGGGTATTCAAAGGTGAGTTGATGACACCCGGGTCAACCGGCGCAAGGGCACCGTACCCGACCGACACCAGTTGGTCCGAAGGTATGTCGTAGTACGCCGTCAGATGCTCGACCACGGTTCTGGCGCGCAGCGATGACAGTCGTGTTGCACTGTTGGGATCGTTCGGGATCACGACATGACCCGCAACCTGGAACACTTGCCCGTTCAGGCGGTCGTCCTGCAATGCGATCGCGACAGAGCGCAACGCCGTCATGCCTTCGGCCGTCAACAGGTGGCTGTTTTCGTCAAACGTGACGGTGACATTTGCAGACGGAAAGTCGAACATCGTCGGGATCTGGGATGACCTGTCGACGACAAGGGCATCCTGGGATTTCAACGCCGTCACCATCGGGCCGGCAGAACCTGGCGCCAATGCGGCAACCAATTCCTCTGGCTGAAGCTGTTGTGCGTGCGCGATACCGGACGACAAAACCAGCGCAACGACCGATGTTCGCAGTGCATATTTGAAAGAATCAATCATGAGAGCAGACCCATCATCCCGTGTTTATTGAGGCTACTGTGCCTAATGTGAAAGTCAACCAAGTTGGCCTGTCCCCAATCTAGTCCAAAACGAAACAATGCGGAGGTTATCTTAATTTTTACGATAACGCCGGAATTCCCGCGGAACATGCGATCACCAGCGTCGGAAGTATCCCAAAAGAAGAGAGTAGTCATGACAAGTGTTCGTTCGAAAGTCGCAGGAAGCCTGCCGAATTCAGTGGAAAAACGTTTGCAAAAGCGGGGGTTGCGCGTGATCATCGGAGGGAAGCGACAGGCGACGTCAAGGGATCGTGTAGACATCATGAACACGCAGCCGAAGGATCGTGAGTTTGGCGAGAACAGTATTCTTGCCTTGAAAACGCTCGAGGCGCAGCTTGAAGGAGAGCACTTCTTCCTGGAATCCGTGCGCGAGACAATCCGGTCGACGCGTGGGATAGCGGAAGATGCCCCCCTGCCGATCAAGGACTTCAAGAACCTGATTGCCCGCGGCGGACACGACAATCTTATTCATATCGCGCAATTCTACTTCTTCCTGGAAGCATTGGATTGCCGGACGCCCAACCAGCTGGAGGCGTTGATCGAAAGCCACAATGCAAAGGTTCTGGATACCTTGACACCGGCCGAGAAAACCAAATCCAAGCCGCCCTCGGATCGCTTCATGGCCGCAAATGAAATTACCCAGATCAGATTGACTCTCGAGTATTACGGCGAATTGGTTTTCTCGTTAACCGAATTGGGCAAATTGCTTTCGGACCTCATGTCCACGTCAACCACCGCGAATTTGCTCAAAGAGCTGGTGGTCGGTGGCGTTTTCGAACAAGTGGGCGGACCGGCTCTGGATCAGGAACATCGCCCGGGTTTTGAATATCAGGGCCCTGCGACGACCAACAGCAAACGCAAACTGATCCGCCCGAAACCCAACTTCCTTGCAGATTACAGGCAGTCGCTTTTAATGGCGCGGGCCAAGATCAAAGCAATGTAAATCTGGCATTGCTGCGCATTCTCAAGTCATATCGGGTGATTGTGATGAAAAAATTAGCGAAATTCACGGCCTCGGCAACCGTTGCCGGTGCGTTGCTGGCCGCGATGCCAGCAGCAGCCGAGGATCGGGCAGTGATTGTCGGGATCAACAAATATGCCTATCTCGACGATGCAGACTTGAACGGCGCGCGGGCCGATGCGCTGAATTTCCGGGACTTCGTGCAAAACACGCTTGGTTTTGCGCCGTCACAGATCACCACGCTACTGGACGGTGACGCAACTCGCGACAACATCATCGAGGCATTGATTGATGATCTGAAATTCCGCACCAAACCGGGCGACCGATTGGTGTTCTATTTTGCCGGTCACGGTGCCAGCACCAAGGATCGCGATGGCGACGAAGAGGATGGCAAGGACGAATTTCTCGTGGCCGCGAATTCGGGCAAAGCGAACTCGTTCGGGATCATTCTGGATGACGAGCTGCGGTTCCTGTTCGAATACTTCAAGGATCGCAACATCCTTGTCGTGGTCGACGCGTGTTATTCCGGGACCATCTCCCGCAACCTCGTGGGGGACGAGGAACTGGGACGCACGCTGGTATTTGACGACGAGGCTTTGAACATTCCGTCGCTCATGGACATCCCGGAGCTTGATGGCACCGAGTATGAGAGCGGTCGGTCAAGTTCCTTGATCCCCGGGCAAGGCCACATGGACGTCTGGTCGGCCACGTCGTCAACGCAGGTTGCCATCGAAAATCGCAGCGGCGGTATCTTCACGCGGTTGTTCCTTGAGGGGGCGGGGAACAAGAAAGCCGATCTCAACAAGAATGGCGTGGTCTCAAACGCAGAGCTTCTGGCCTTTGTAAGGCAGGGGTCTGCCGCGTTCTGCAATCGCTCGCGCCTGTGTCAGAGCAAGAACAAGGGGCGCCTGACCCCGGATTTCAGCGGGTCCATTGAACGCACCGCCGCGTTCGAGGCAAGCGCAAGTCCGGTGATCACCCCGGTGATCGAGGCTGCGCCGACGCAAGAGCCTGTGCAATCCGTGCCCGAGGTGCAACAGGGCGCGCAGCAGGTCGTCGAACCAGTGAAGGAATCCGCCCCGGTTCTGGTGCCCGAGACGGGCAATACATCCACAACGCAAGCGCCGGTGCAGGAAGCGTCTGTGTCGGTGGAGCCCGAAGGGTCATCCGAAGGCACGATGACCGCCCAGGACGGCTCAGGCGCAGAAACACCGGTCAACCAAGAGGAGACGGCAGAGGTCGTTCCGCCGGCTGACACATCAGGCGGAAATGACACCGCAAACGCGGTGGATACCACAGCCGCGGCACAGGACCCTGCGCAATCGGTGTCCGGTGATGCCCAGACATCCCCTGACACGGGTGCGTCTGCGCCAGAAGTTGAAACGGATGTTGCGCAGCTTGGCACGCCAACGACGCCCTCAGGTAAGGTGTCCGTGACAGACGGAACCGACGGGGAGTCAGGGGCGGGGGCGTCCGCGCCCGTCCCGGTCTTCCAACCGGTGCCGTCACAAGACGATCTGCCGCCTGTCGTCGGGACCAGCACAGCGCCCCCAGCATTCACGTGCTCCGACCTGCAAACCGTGACTGGCACAGGCAAACTGGAAGACATTTTCCTGCCCGGCTCCAACAGCGCGGTTGATTTGGCCATACGTCAGGGCGACGCCTTGACCGTGGATCAGACCGTCCTTTTCGACGTGAACACCGATCGCGGCGGTCGCCTGATGGTGTTCGATCTGACACCTGGGTGCGAACTGTACCAGATCTTCCCGTCGATCCTTTCGCCGAACCGGGCGGACATCCTGACAAGCCCGGCCCAGGTCGAGATCCCAAGCGCCTTGTCGGCCAATGGGCAACCCATTGTCATCCGCGTGACCGAACCCGCCGGCCGGGGGCATCTTTTGGCCGTGCTGGTCGAAGATGATGTTTCGGCAATCGACGATCTCATTCCACCGCAATCCCAGTTGAACGCCGTTCCGGATGGGGTGGGCCATCTGACCAAGCTGGCCAATGCGCTGAACGCGGTTGTCAACGATCCGAACGGCGCGCGTGGCAGCAGATGGCACGCAACCATTGTTCCTTACACGATTACACGCTGAGGAGAATTCACATGACACACCGTGTTGGACTTCTTGCTGGCCTTGTTATGGCTCTGACCGCCGCCGCACCGGTGCTTGCGTGCCCGGACAGACAAACCGCCGTGGATGCGGTTCAGTCCGGCGACTTCGCGCAGGCCGAAATGCTGCAACAGCGGATCAGCGTCGATCCTGCATGCGATGACGCATTTCGACTTTGGCTGGATGAAGCGCTTGCGCGTGACTATTTCGCGCGCGCGATGGCGGCAGAGACAGAGCAAACCCAGCGCGCCCTTTTGCAAACCTCCATCGGCTTTTTCCCGCATTGGCGCAGCTACAGCGCGCTTGGTGACATTGCCGTCCGGGGCGGCGCACATACCGAAGCTGCGCGTCAGTATCAGCAGGCCATCAACCAGATGAACGATGGACCCGACCATCATTCCGCAACGGAAGATGAGGCAAAGCGTCTGTTGACGAGCGCGGCAAACGCCATGTTGCTGGCCGATCAGGCCGTCGAAGTGCCTGCTACCCGCAGCGGCACACCCGGCGGCATCTTCATCGAGAACCTGCGCGGATATCAGGTGGAAGAGGTGTCGCTTGCCATCGAATTCGATTTCGACAGCACAACGCTGACGAAAAAAGGTCAACAATATGCGGACAAGCTTCTGGCTTACCTGAAAGAGCGTAACCCGCCCCGGATTGTCCTTGAGGGACACACCGATCCCGTCGGGGCGTCCGAATACAATGATCGTCTGTCCCTGCGACGCGCAGAAAGCCTCAAGAGCTACCTTGAGGCGCAGGGCTATACCGGGACCATCGGCGTTGTGGGACGCGGGGAAACCATGCTGCCGCCAGCCCCCAGTGGCGCGATGCCCGACAGCCCGGAACATCATCAGATTGCCCGGCGCGTGGTCCTGATCCGATGACAGCAACCTGGCCCATCCGTTCCATGTCGCGGCTTGTGCTTGCCACCGGGCTGTTGCTCTTGGCATGGACAGGTCCGATTTGGGCCAAGACCTATGCGCTTGTCATCGGCATCGACCGATATGCCCATATCACGCCGCTGCGTGGCGCGGTGAATGACGCGGTTGACATATCATCGGCAATCGCGGCGCTTGAGCCAGAGGCGCTGACGATCCTGACGAACGAACGCGCGACACGAGACAACATCTTGTCGACCTGGAAGGATTATCTGGACCGCGCGGCACCCGGCGACACGATCATCGTCACCTTTGCCGGTCACGGCGCGAGCGAGCCTGCCGCGTTCCCGGAAACCGAAGAAGACGGGCGCGACGAGACATTCCTGCTCGCCGGTTTTGCGCCCGAAGGGCCGGCTGCTGCGGAACGTATCCGGGATGACGAAATCGCGGCACTGATCGCGTCGCGCCCCGATGTGGAACATGTGCTTGTCGCCGACAGCTGTCATTCGGGAACCGCCATCCGGTCATCCGCCTTCGACGTCAGCTACAGGTTCTTTACCCATGACGCGATCCGGAGCGATCCCTTGCCGCCCCCTCCGCCGCCGGTGGATCGCGCGCGCAATGAAGATGAACTTTCCTTGTCAAACAGCGTCTTCTTTGCCGCAGTTGGCGATGAAGAACTGGCCCCCGAGATCAACATCGATGGCAATGTCCGGGGCGCGCTGAGCTATGCCTTTGCACAAGGTCTGCGCGGGCAGGCAGATCGCGACGATGACGGCCTGATCACCAAGGGTGAGCTGGAAATCCACATCCGACGCAAGGTCAAGACCCTGCTGGAAGGCAAGCAGAAACCGCGTGTCAGCCCGGTGGGGTATATCGACAAACCGCTGTTTGATTTGCGTGCCAACCTGCACACGGCAGAACCGGCCTTCGCACGCCCGTTTTCCGATCTTCCGACGGTCCCGGTTTTCATCCCGCCAAGCGCGAATCCACCGTTCGATATCTCGGTTCTGAGCGGTGCACATGCCGTAGCGTCGCCGATGGCCGGAGGCGTGGTGATTGACTTCACGGCCGAAGAGTTGCGGTCGGGCACCGGTGATCTGCTGCGCAAGTTGACGCGTGAAGTGGGCTACAACTGGTTGGAACAGGCGCAGGCCGTCATCGACAAAATGCGTGTGGTCAACGCGGTGTCCCAAAGCAGCGTCGACAGCAAAATCAACGTCTCCTTTTCCTTCGGAGATGAGCTTTATTACGAATATGATGCCTTTGGCGTGCTTATCACCGGGCGGTCGACATCCCATGTCACCGTGGTGAACCTGTCGGCGGCCGGGCGTGTGCAATGGGTCTACCCGCGTTACGCCCCGATAGACCGGGTGACAGGGTTGAATGATCCGCGCACCTTGCCCGCCAAGGAGCCACTGCAATTCGAAGCAGAGGTGTGGGCACCGTTCGGGGCAGAGCATATACTCGTGATCGAAACGGCGGACGCGCAGGACGCGGTGCGCCGCGCCGCGCATCGGTTTGACGACACGAAGAATATCGAACTGTTCTGGCGCGAGCTGCACATCGCGCTCAAGGATGTGCCGCATTCGGTTGGGGTGCACAGCTACTTCACCATCGAAGAAAAAGACGGATGAGACAGCTGCCTTGGCCGGAAATCCAAGGGCTGAAGGCGCTCGCGGCTTTGAAGCGCGCGATGCAACGCCAATGTTATATTAAGAATTCCGATAACCGATAGATCGTTAAAAAGGCGGTTACTTGTTTCCTTGTCAAACACAAGGAGACGCAAAGATGATCGCCCAAACACTCAAAGCCG
The DNA here is from genome assembly GCA_964476315.1 of uncultured Rhodobacterales bacterium. Lineage (GTDB taxonomy): Bacteria > Pseudomonadota > Alphaproteobacteria > Rhodobacterales > Rhodobacteraceae > Marivita. The sequence continues at coordinate 35,976 of CAYZAD010000006.1, read as the reverse complement.
CTGCTCTCGCGTCGATCGTTTCGACGCCCCTGGCAGCGCAATCCTTCAACTGGTCCGACCTCAACATCCACGTGCCGAAAAGCGGTGCACCCACCCTGTGTGACGCACAGCCAAGTGATACCGCGTTCAATGCGTTCCATTGCCCGCTGATGGCCGAGGCCATGTGGTACGCTGATCCATCGCTGCTGGACGGCTACGGGCGGGGCGAGAAGTTTGCCTATATCAACGCCTGGGTGACTGCGGTGCACGATCCCTCGATCGTCTGGAAAGTTGACCCGACCGTTTACAGTTCGATCGATCCCCGCTTGCCGATGCATGTGCGGTATCTGATGGCGTCCAACCCGGATGTGCTCGGCAGCCTCGCAGGTGAATCCATCGGTATTTTCAAGAACCTTATGGGCGGGTTCGTGGATGCGCGTCGCAACGCCATCAACAACAACACGCTGGACCCGATTGGAGAGCTCAGCGGCATGCTTGGCGGTATGGCCTCTGCGCCAAAGCCCATCACGCTGACGACGGAAATCGCCCAGCACGATGTCATGGCCTGGATTGGTCTGGCGCAGCGCGATCCTGATGCTGCGATCCAGCTCTACGACGGCATGCACACCATCGCGATAAACTTCTAAAGGACATGAATATGTTGAAAAATATCGGAAAAAAGGCTCCAGCCCTCGCGGCCTTGGTGCTGAGTGTGGCTTTGCCCGCACTCATGCCGGATGCCGCGGAAGCCCGTCCCGGTGCCAAGGCCGCGTTCAAACCTGCGGCATCTGCCGGGGCCAAAGCCTTCAAACCCGCCCCGCGTGCAAAGGCCATCCTGCCCGGGCGTGTTGCGCCAAAGGTAAAGCCTTTGCCCAAACCCGCCCGTCCCGGCACGCCCAAGGTCCGGCCGATTTCTCCCGGCGGCAAACCTGGCATCAAGCCGGGTCTGCCGAAACCGCGGCCTCTGCCGCCGCGGGCAGGAAAAACCGGTCCCAAGCACGAGTTCAACAAGGCCGCCAAAAGAAAACCTCTGCGCGAGATTTTCAATCCGGCAGCCAACCCACCGAAGAAACCACCGGCAAAATCTGACCCACCACCCCAGCCGGTGCCACGTCCCAAGGGCCCAACATTCAAGCCGCCGGGGATCTGACCCGGATCACGCAGCCAACCAGACACTCCAAGGGGGAAGACCATGACCGTACACACACCTATCACACCCGCACTCACCACTCGTTTTGTCACTCCCATCCTGGATGAGGTCAAAACACCCACCATTGACGAGAAAGCCATTCGCCGCCTTGCGATCACCGGCGGTGCGGAAGCGGCGCAGGCCTATGCAGGTGCGGTCGCAGACCGGGCAAATGGGGGCCTGCGCGCCAAACTGGAGGCCCGGAAAGCCAGCGCACTGGCGGTTTCCGAACGGCTCGCACTGCAAATCGCGGATTTCGAAGGGCAGGCCAATGCCCGTTCGAACGTGTTGTGGCGGCGCTTGCGCAGCTCGAACCCCGAGGTGCAGATGACCCGGATGGAGCGTGTTCAGTGCGTTTTCTACATCGGCATGACGCTGGTGGCGCTGACTGTTGCGGCCGTGGCCCTCGCGTTGATGATGATGGAACTGGGCACGATCGAAAAGGTCACGGACAGCCTGTGGACCGCGTTGCTGTACGCTTTCCCTGTTGTCCTTGCGTCCAGTGGGTTTGCCAGCATGGCAACGTTGCATGACGATGAGAAAGTGATCGAACAGCGCGCGATGCGCGCCCTTAAGTGGGGTGTCGCACTGTTTGTGGCGTGGATCGTGATGACCGCGATTGTGTTTGTTGGCGAAAACGGCGGTTACAACCCGCAGGACCTTTTGAGCCTGTCCAACGATCCCTTCACCAATACCGGATCCGGCTTCCCCCTTGTTGACCAGGCTTACGGTCTGTTGCGGTCGGTTTTCCCGTCCGGTGTGACCAGTGCGACGCTCCTGGTCGTGCACATCATCGCAGAGGTCCTGATTGCTGCAGGTCTGACCGCCCGCGTCATCCTGATGGGCCGCAAGACCCGCGAGATCACGGCCTACCACTGCCCGCGCGCCGTGCTGGCACAGGAAAAAGTCGCGGAACTTGAGCTCAAGAAGTCGACCCAGGACAGCATGATCGCCGGGTATGACGATCAACTCGCCGAGATCGACGCCGTGCGCCAGCAGTACATCGAAGACGTTGTGTTGATGACCACAAGCGAAGAGCGCGCCGCGCAGGCCATGCGATTGGCCGCAAAGGCAGAAGCAGAACGCAACTACCTGCGTGCGGCCGTGTAAGGCCGCACCCCCCAAACGGGCAAACTGACCCTTTCAAACGAACACGAAACACGAAGGACGAGACCAATGAAAACCCTGACCCTTGCCGCCGCCGTCACCGCGCTTTCCCTTGCACCCTTCGCCGCAGATGCCGCTGACCGGATCGTCGTTCTGAGCGATGCCATGCCAAAGGACAATGCACGGACCGTTTTGCAGCAAAGCAAAGTCATCATGTCCCAGATGCAGCCGGGCGATACGCTGACCTTTCTGAATGGCCCGACAGGACGTGAGATTGCCCGTCTGGATCTGTCTGACACCTCGACCGCGCAAGTGATCCTGTCCAGCAAGCGCAAAACGAACCAGTTCTTTTCCGGGGCCTTGCAGACCGTTCAGGACTTTGCCGTGGCCGCCGCACAGAAAGCGGAAACACTGGATGCGGACACTGTGCCAATGCAGGTGAACCTGCCGGGCGTGTTGCACAACCTGACGATCCATGCGGACAAGAAGCCGGATGTGTTGGTGTTCGGGACAATGCGGTATCACGACCCGCGCCTGCCGGCCTATTCGATGGCGCACAGCTTTCCGAACGATGCCCATGTCTTTTACACGCCAAGCGAAACACCCTTCGGCGCGGCTGGCCGGGAAGGTCAACTGGACGGAACGCGCATCCACTTCTGCGACCTCGATCAAGGCTACGTGAAAGAGATGCAGCGCCTTGGATTGGAGCGGGCAACCGGGCTCTTGATCCAGGGATACGGGGCGACATTGGCCAATGCCACATCTGACGTCGAACAATGCGTGCGCAGCGGGCTGTCGGGCGCCGTGGACGCGACCAAGACCTACAGCCCGGATCAGGGTGACCGCACCGTGCGCATCTACAACGCGTTGCAGACAGGTCAGATGCCCATGAGCTCTGCACAGCAACAGAACGCGCTCCTGGGGCGTCTTGATCTGCCCGCGGATCAGAAGACGGAACTGGGCACGTTGATGAGCCAGAAGCGTGTCACCTTGGCCGAAGTGTATCTTTACGATACCGCCTCAAGCGATGGGGATGTCGTTGCACTGGTGTCCGGGAAAGTGCGGTATGACATTCCGCTGACACACAAGCAGACGCGCGTGATCGTTCCCATCACCGACGGCAAGCTGATGATGCAAGGCGTTCGCGATGGCGGTGGCGGGATCACTGTCGGAGTTCGCACCGAGGACGGAGAGGAGATCACCTCGCCGGTCATGAAAGTGGGTCAGATTGTGGAAGTGCCGTTTTTGCCCTCCACGTAAAACAAGACATCACGCCTTCGGACGGCCCGTCGCTGTTGCGGCGGGCCGTTTCGTTTCTTGTTCTGATCGGTGCCACCGGCCCTGAAACTCGAACCGTGATCGGGCAGGGGGCCACGGCAGCTGACCGCAACCCGCACAGCAATGACCGTATCTCCGGCGCAGCCGGTGTAAGGGACCATCAGAAAACGACATCGGGTCGCAGACAGGAGAGAAACATCCCGGCAACGGCGATGACTGGTTGCCACAGACCAGAGCAATCTTCATGCACGAACGCCGAATACCCGAATGGCTTCGCCATGCGCCCGCGCCAAGCGTGCGCGGCTTCGCCGTGCTGGCAGGAACCGAAGCGATTGCCAGGGGTATCCTGATTTCCGTATTTCCGGTCGTGATGTACGACGCCTTCCGCGACGCGCGTCTCGTCTCTGAAATCTACTTTGCCATCGGTGCGTTTTCCCTCGTCCTTGGCCTTCTGGTGCCATACCTGATCCGCTTCGTTCCACGGCGGTGGGTCTATGTGTTCGGAACGCTGATGTTTGTCGGCGGTGCCATTGCGGCGATCTTCGAGACACCCGTCGCAGCCGTCACCGGGCTTGCGCTGACAACCTTTGCGGTTGCCACCACATTTGTCTGTTTCAACGCCTATGTCCTCGATCATATCGCCAAGATCGAGCTTGGCCGCTTTGAGACGTCCCGTCTGTTCTACAGCGCCTTGGGCTGGACGTTTGGCCCCGCGCTTGGCGCGTTTCTCTTTGCATGGTGGCGACCCGCCCCGTTTCTGATCGCGGCGAGCGCGGCAAGTGGCATGCTGCTGATCTTTCTCGTGATGCGCCTCGGGAACGGCAGGTTGATCACCAAGAGCCGGCGGCCTCCTGCCAACCCTTTGGCCTATTTCGGCCGGTTCTTCGCTCAACCGCGTCTGGTGGCCGGTTGGATTTTCGCGGTCATGCGGTCGTGCGGGTGGTGGGTCTATGTCGTCTACCTGCCCATTTTTGCGGTGCAGAACGGGCTGGGCAGCCAGCTTGGTGGCATCGCGCTTTCGCTGTCCAATGCCGCCTTGTTTCTGACGCCGCTCATGCTGAATTTCATGCAGCGCAGTTCGGTGCGCACGGCCGTTCGGACCGGTTTCTTCATGTCCGGACTTCTTTTTCTACTGGCCGTAGTGCCATCCGGCACGCCTCAGTTGACCATTGCGCTTTTGATGGTGGGGTCGCTTTTCCTCATCCTGCTCGACCTCTCGGCCGGCTTGCCGTTCCTGCTTGCGGTCAAGCCGTCCGAACGGACCGAGATGTCCGCGATCTATGCCAGCTTCCGCGATGTCTCTGGCATCCTGACGCCGGGTGCCGCGTGGCTGGTTCTGCTTGTTGCACCGCTCTCAGGGGTTTTCGCGGCGGGCGGTGCGGGCTTGTTATGCGCGTGGGCTCTGGCCAGCAGGTTGCACCCGCGACTGGGTCGTGCGCGCATCTCCGTCGAAAGCGTCGCCACACATCGTGACGATGCCTTTTCCGCAGCCGACGTTCTGCCCACACTGGGTCAGGAGCCTGCGATGCCGTTCCAAGCGCAGAAAGAGCACTCATAGCGACCAAGCGGTGCGCCGCAATCCCCGAACCAGACGGCCCCAGAGCACTGCCGGACACAAGCGTTGGACATGCGCCTTACACCTGCCGTGGCTTTGACGCGGCATGGAATTCGCGCGTGGTCAGCACTGGGGATGCATCGATGTCGTCTGCATCCAGCATCGAGGCCACGCGCTCCAACGAGGCGACCAGTTGCGCTTGTTCCCAATCCTGCATCCGGTCGAAGGCCCGCACAAAACGCTGTTGCAAGGCATCTGGCGCCGCGTGAACCGTTGCGCGGCCCTTTTCGGTGATCGCCAGGTTGGTCTGCCGCCGGTCCGTTTCCGAACGCTGGCGGGTCAGCAGGTCTGACGCTTGCAGCTTGTCGATGATGGCGGTCACGGTTGCCTGCGCAATGCCCATCTGGGCCGCCAACGCCTTGGGCGTGATGGTTGCGTCGGGGTTGTAGTCAAGAATCTGCAAAACGCGAAGCTGTGCCGGGGTGACGCCGGTCGCGCTGGCCAGTTCGCGGTCATACATCGACGTCGCGCGCAGAATGCGCCGCAGGGCGATGAGACATTCATCAATGCGTTCGGTCGACGGTTGATCCATCTGCAAATCTTGTCACAGGACGCGCAAGAACTTCAATGCACGAAGTATCCTTGAGGATTTGCTTCGACTTTCGAACGGTAAAATTCGACTACCGAAGGACTTTCTTCTGACAAATTTTGGGTATCTTCAGTAATTTGGCGCAAAATCAGCCAGCGGTCGCAGTTTTGGAAAAAATTTAATTCGCTAGTTGAATTATTTATGGATCGCAGTATATGTCCCTGCACGCAACAACTTGATGAGGACCAATGCCCAAAGACATCGTCGATACCCCGTCTCAGCAGCTCCGCCTTCGCAAGCCTGATTCCCGCGACGGTGCGGACATCTGGAACCTGGTCAAGAGCTGCAAGCCGCTCGACGAGAACTCCATGTATGCCAATCTGATCCAGGCGGATCATTTTCGCGATACATGTGTGCTTGCCGAATTGGATGGCGAGGTTGCCGGTTGGGTGTCCGGTCACATCATTCCCGAAACCAACGAACTTTTTGTCTGGCAGGTTGCTGTAGGTCCGAATGCGCGTGGCCTTGGGCTTGGCAAGAAAATGTTGCTGGAACTGATCGAACGGGACGCGTGCCGTGATGCCGTCGCGCTGAAGACCACCATCACGCGTGACAATGCCGCGTCCTGGGCCCTGTTCAAGAGCTTTGCGCGCGCCATCGGCGGAGAGCTTGACGACGCGCCACATTTCGAACGCCATGTGCATTTCGACGGTCAGCACGCGACAGAGCACATGGTCACCATCACGCTGCCGAAGCCCGAGCTGCTGCGCCGCGCTGCCTGAAATCCACATCAGAATTGTATTGCTGAACGCACTCGATGCGAAAGGAAACGCTATGCCCAAAGACATGACTGCCGAAACCATTTTCACGCGTCGCGAAAGCGAAGCACGGTCCTACTGCCGCAACTTCGAAACAACCTTTGTCAAGGCGCAGGGGTCTGAAATGATTGACGAGTCCGGTCGTACCTATATCGACTTTCTCGCCGGGTGTTCGTCTTTGAACTATGGTCACAACGACCCCGACATGAAGCGGGCGCTTGTCGATCACATCATGGCCGATGGCGTGACCCATGGTCTCGACATGCATACCGACGCAAAGGCACAATTCCTGACGGCATTCGAAGACCTTATCCTGAAGCCGCGCGGCATGGACTACAAGGTCATGATGACCGGTCCGACCGGCACCAATGCCGTGGAGGCAGCGATGAAACTGGCGCGCAAGGTCACAGGCCGCCGCAACATTATCGCGTTCACGAACGGTTTTCACGGCATGACGATGGGGGCCCTTGCATGCACCGGTAACGCGGGCAAACGCGCGGGCGCCGGGACAGGGGCATTGTGCGGTGTCTCGCGGATGCCCTACGAGGGTGCGTTCGGTACGGACGCCGATACACTGGCGCAGATCGAAATGCTGCTGGATAACCCCTCCAGCGGCGTCGATGCCCCGGCGGCGTTCATCGTCGAACCCGTACAGGGCGAAGGTGGTCTGAACGCGGCCTCGGCGGAATGGATGCGCGGCATTGCCAAGCTGGCCAAAAAGCATGGCGCGCTGTTGATCGTCGATGACATTCAGGCAGGGTGCGGCCGCACCGGGACGTTCTTTTCGTTCGAGAAGATGGGGATCGAGCCTGATCTTGTTCCGATGGCGAAAAGCTTTTCCGGCATGGGCCTGCCGTTCGCGGCCCTGTTGGTCAAGCCGGAACATGACATCTGGAAACCGGCAGAGCACAACGGCACCTTCCGCGGCAACACGCATGCCTTCGTGACAGCACGTGTGGCGCTGGAAAAGTTCTGGTCGGACGATGCGTTCGAAAAAGAGATCTCCCGAAAGGCGGAAATCCTGACGGCTGGTCTGCAGGAAATCGCAGCGCTTGTCCCCGGTGCCACGCTCAAGGGGCGGGGCATGATGCAAGGCGTCGATGTCGGATCGGGTGATCTGGCGGGCGAGATCTGCGCACGGGCCTTCGACAAGGGCCTGATCATCGAAACCTCGGGTTCGCATGACGAAGTGATCAAGATCCTCGCCGCGCTGACGATCCCCGAGGACATGATGCGGGCGGGCCTGAATATCCTTCTCGACGCGACACGCGACGCAACTGTCGGTCGAACAACACATAAACTGGCGGGAGAATGACCCATGATCGTGCGTGACTTCAATGAAATCGTGAAAAGCGAACGCGACCGTGTGGTGACCGATGCGCAATGGTCCTCCGTGCGCATGCTGCTGGCCGATGATGGGATGGGCTTTTCCTTTCACATCACCTTCCTTGATGCGGGGTCGGAACACACGTTCGAATACAAGCACCACTTCGAAAGCGTGTATTGCATGCAAGGCAAGGGATCGATCACCGATCTTGCCACCGGCGAAACCCATCAGATCACGCCGGGCGTGATGTATGCGCTTGATCAGCACGACCGTCACATTCTGCGGGCCGAAGAAGAACTGGTCATGGCCTGCGTGTTCAACCCGCCCGTCACCGGAACCGAGGTGCATCGCGAAGACGGGTCTTATGCTCCGGCAGAAACGGCTTGATATGACACATACCGTGGAAAAGATTGGCGGCACCTCGATGAGCCGCATCGACGAACTGCGCGATACGCTGATCATCCGGGGGCGTGAGGGGGAAGATCTTTATGGACGGATCTTCGTGGTGTCCGCTTTTGGCGGCATCACCAACCTGTTGCTCGAACACAAGAAGACCGGGGAACCCGGCGTGTTCGCGGCGTTTGCAAGCCAGGACAGCGACCATGGCTGGTTCGACAGGCTGGACCGCGTGTCCAAGGCCATGACCGAAGCACACACGGCCGTGCTGGATAATGCAGCGGATATCGAGCGCGCCAACGCCTTTGTCGATGACCGTCTGCTGAACGTGCGCAACTGTCTGATCGATCTGCAACGCTTGTGCTCTTACGGCCATTTCCGCCTGTCCGAAAACATGGGCCAGACGCGGGAACTGCTGTCTGGTCTGGGAGAGGCGCATTCAGCCTTCGTCACCACGCTGATGTTGCAGCGCGACGGTGTGAACGCGCGGTTCGTCGATCTGTCCGGCTGGCGCCAGGAAAGCGATGTCAGTCTCGAACAGCGCATTCTCACCGCGATGGAGGGCATCGATCCGATGTCCGAAATGCCCATCGTCACGGGCTATGCGCAATGCGCCGAAGGCTTGATGACCCTTTACGATCGCGGGTATTCCGAGGTCACGTTCTCGCAGCTCGCGGCATTGACCGGGGCGCGCGAGGCGGTCATCCACAAGGAATTTCAGCTGTCATCCGCCGATCCGAACCTTCCGGGCATCAAGTCGGTCCGCAAGCTCGGGCGCACGAACTATGACGTGGCGGACCAACTGTCCAACATGGGGATGGAGGCGATCCACCCCAAAGCGGCAAAGACCCTCCGCCAGGCGGAAGTCCCGTTGCGCGTGACCAATGCTTTCGAACCCGATGACCCGGGAACGCTGATCGACGATCAGGCGTCCGAAGCCGCAGAGGTGGAGATTGTCACCGGGCTCGAGCTTTTCGCGCTGGAACTCTTCGAACAGGACATGGTTGGCGTCAAAGGGTATGACACCGCCATCCTTAACGTCCTGACGCGTCATGACGTGCGGATCGTGTCAAAGGTGTCCAACGCCAACACGATCACGCATTATGTCGATACGTCGATGGATATGCTGCGCCGGGTGGAGAAAGACCTCGCAACCCTGTACCCCTCGGCAGAGATTTCGTCCCGCGCCATTGGCATGGCGTCTGTCATCGGGCGTGACCTTTCGGGGCTTTCGGTGTTGACGCGCGGCTTGCAAGCCATCGCCGGTGCCGGGTTGGAAGCCATCGGCGCAAGCCAGGGTCCGCGCAATGTCGACGTGCAGTTCATCCTTGATCGCAAGTCTCTGAACCCGGCCATCGCGGCCTTGCACAATGCACTGGTCGAGCCCAAGCAAGAGGTGGCGATCAAGGCCGCAGCGTGACGCATTCGAGTGCGGGTCGGCTGGTCCGCACTGCCGCTGTTCACCAAGACGAAGTCCGCCCTTCGCGCGCCGGAACCTGTACCTGAGATGTCGTGAAGACGATTTGCGGGCGACGCCAAAACTCTGCGTCGCCCGTGACACGTTGTTCGCACTGTCACCCCGGCTGGTCCATGAGACCGTCCCGGTCAGAGCGCAGGGATCGCCGCTGCCGGAACGCGGTAAGCAAAAGGGCGGCGATGATGATCTCGGCACCCAGCGCACCAAGGATGCTGCCCGACGGGGTGCCATCAAGGGCAAGGCCCACGATGCGCCCGGCCGGGAAGGCAAGATACACGGCCAGCGCCACGACAAGCGCTGTCGGGGCCAGTGCTGCGCGGACGACACCTGCCAGCATGATCGCACCAAAGGCTGCCAATCCCGCACCGGGTGCGCGCAGCTCGCTCAGCAGGTTGGTGTCCTGTCCAAGCGTGATCCCATAGCTTGCGTAAAACGCATGTGGCGCCAATGTGATGAAGGCACCGATGGCAAGCGCCGTTACGCCGGCAAGGCCAAGGATGGTTTTCTGAAACCGTGTGAGATGCATGGGGTCGTCCTTTCGAGTGTCTGTTGATGTTTGTCGGGCCGCGTCGGCGCAGGCGGCAAAGGCCCGGGGGGATGGTCGCAACCGCGTCCCGCCGATCTTGGGTGCACGTCCTGTCATGTGCCGTCTTCCCGTCGCGATGGAATGATCCAGGGGATAGACGCAGCGGTGCCCGCCGGTATTGGCATGTGACGCCAGTGTTTGGGCATTGCGCGCCAAACGGATTGGCGGCTTTGTAGGCGTGCTATCTGTTGCGCCGATAGCCTGCAGGCGTTTGCCCATGCCAGCGCTTGAACGCGCGGGTGAACGTGCTTTGATCCGAAAACCCGGTCAGAAAGGCAATCTCGGCCAGCGCATATTCCGTCTGCCGCAAAAGCTGTTCGGCAAGCGATTTGCGCGCATCATCGACCAGAGCCTGATATGCCAGACCGTCCGCAGACAGGCGGCGTTGCAAGGTCCGGCGGCTCATCCCCATGCCTGCGGCAACCTCGGCCACCGTCGGCACACCGTCGCTCAGCGCATCCCGGATATGGCCCAGAACGCGCCGCTCAAGCTCGGATGTTTGGTTGATCTGGTCAAGTTCAGTGTCGAGATGGGCGTCGAAGAAGCTGGACATGCCAACATCAGACAGCCGATTGGGGCGACCGGCCGCGGCAACCGTGATTTCAACCGCATCCCGGTCCGCACCGTAGATGATCGGGCAACGGAAATGCTCTTGATAGAGGCGGTCGTCTGCAGGCTGTTCCGACTTCAGGTAGATCGCAACCGGCGCGAAATTGTCCTGGCTGACCTCCCGGGCCAGCGCCACTGCAGCGGCCACGGCCAATGCGTTGGTCATGGTCAGCCCCAGTCGCGGTTCTTGTCCCTGAAGCACCTCCATGAAGACCGAAGCCCCGGACTGCGTGACACGAAAATTCGCGACAGAGGTGACAACCTTGCCAAAACGCTCCACCCGCGCGAATGACGCGCGAAGATCCGGCGCGGTCTTGAACGCAAGTCCGAAGGCGCCGTAATCGTCGCATCGCATGGATGCCCCCATCTTTACGGGCACCAATCGCCCGCATGGGCTGGCTGCATCAAGGCGTTCAAGCAGCGCGAAGAAATCACTGTCGGAAATCGTTGCGCCAGCCTCGCATGGGGCCGACGGGTCCACACCAACCTGTCGAAAAAGGGCGTGGCGCGCCTCTGCATCGACACATTCAAGAGCCGCCGCCGCCTCAAGCGCCTTGTGCACGAAGACCGTTGAAATCCACCCCATGCGCACAGGATACCCCAAGGGGAACGCCCTGCAAGTTGGCACGAATGACCAAGGAGCCTGTTCAACGGCTCATCCAGCGCGGTCCCAGGGTTGCAGGGGGCGCAAAGGCAAAAACCCAGATGCCGCCTTTCAGCCCGTGGCGCTCAGGCTGTCGAGGTTCTGCAAAAGCGTCTGCACGAATGCGTCGCGCAGCGGATTGCGGGTATCGCGCAACCAGACTGCGGACAGCGCCAGTTCACCCGGCGCACGCCCTTCCGGCAGTGCAAGGTCGACAAAGCTTACGCCGCCCACAGCCAAACGCGAGGTCCATTTTGGAACAATCGCAAGGCCCACACCAGAACCGACAAGGCTGACGATCGTCTGCTTTTCCTCTGCAATCTGAACCACATGCGCTGTCAGGCCCGCATTGATAAAAAGCTTCATGGTCAGGTCATGGCTGTGCGGACGGGATGCCCGATCCGGTACGATCAGGGGGGCTTCTGCCATGTCTTCGACACCAATGGTGGTCATGGTGGCCAGGCGGTGGTTCTTGGGCACGGCGACGACCGCCGTTTCCCGAAACAGGGTACGGAACTCCAGGCGTGGGTCTCTGGTTTCGGGCGGGCGCACGATGGCCAGATCCAGGTTGCCGGAAAGAACACGCGGCAGAAGCCGGAATGTCTTTTGCTCCACCATCTCGACATCGATGTCTGGAACGGCCTCGCGCAGTTTGGGCAGAAGCTGCGGCATCAAACCGGCCGCCGCGCTGTCAATCGCACCGACCCGCAACACATGGTTTTCAACCTTCGCGCTTTGGCGAAAGCTGGCTTTCAAACGGTCGGCCCGTTCCACGATGTCGCGCGCGGCATCGACAAACCGTTTGCCTTCCGGCGTCAAAGACACGCTCCGCGTGGTGCGCAGCAAAAGCCGGTGACCGACGCTTTCTTCCAGAAGACGGATGTGACGCCCCAACGAGGCCGGCAACATGTCCATGGACTGCGCGGCACGTCCGAAATGCAACGTCTCGGATACGGCGATCAGGCATCTTAGCTGGCGCAGTTCCATGTGGGTCTCCGATTATTCAAATGAATTATATAAATCTATGTCCATTGCGACGGGGCCGTCAAACACGCAGAACCGGGCGCAGCACCCACGCAGAACCGTCACGATCAGCACGAAAGGCCATGTCATGAAGTCGTACCGGATCGCAGCAATTCCAGCAGATGGCATTGGCCCCGAAGTCATAGAAGCCGGTGTTGAGGTCTTGTCGGCATTGGCAGAGCGTCAGGGCGACGTGACTTATGACGTGACCACGTTCGACTGGGGGTCCGCCTATTACAAGGCACATGGCATCATGATGCCCGAAGACGGTCTTGAAATGCTGAAGCCCTTTGACGCCATCTATTTCGGGGCGGTGGGGGCCCCGGACGTTCCCGACCATGTCACGCTCTGGGGGCTGCGTCTGCCGATCTGCCAGGGCTTCGACCAATACGCCAATGTCCGGCCCACCAAGATCATCCCCGGCGTGACGTCCCCTCTGCGCAATGTAGAGGTTGGGGATCTGGATTGGGTGATTGTCCGCGAGAATTCCGAAGGCGAATATTCCGGCAATGGCGGGCGCGCGCACCGGGGCCTGCCCGAGGAAGTCGGAACCGAGGTTGCCATCTTTACCCGTGTCGGCGTCACCCGGATCATGCGCTATGCGTTCCAACTGGCGCAATCCCGCCCCCGCAAGCTGCTGACGGTGGTCACCAAGTCGAATGCCCAGCGTCATGGCATGGTCATGTGGGACGAGATCGCCGCAGAGGTGTCGCGGGACTTTCCGGATGTGACCTGGGACAAGATGCTGGTCGATGCAATGACAGTGCGGATGGTCAAGTCCCCGCAAAGCCTTGATACCATCGTGGCGACCAACCTGCATGCCGACATCCTGTCGGACCTCGCAGGCGCTCTGGCGGGCAGTTTAGGGGTTGCGCCGACTGCAAATATCGATCCGGAACGTCGCTTCCCGTCGATGTTCGAACCCATCCACGGATCGGCCTTCGACATCACGGGCAAGGGCATCGCGAACCCGGTCGCAACCTTCTGGACGGCAGCCCAGATGCTCGACCATCTTGGCGAAACCGGGGCGAGCACGCTGCTGATGTCGGCCGTGGAGCGTGTCTGCGCCGAAGGCATCGTGACCCCGGACGTCGGCGGCACTGCGACGACTCAAGAGGTCACAGAAGCAGTGATCGCGGCCATCAGGGGCTCCAACACGCTGGTTGAAGGGCGCGGGGCCTCAGCATAAACGCATAGGGGCGGCCCGGGGCAGGGCGGTTGCCGGGCAGCCGGGCATATGATGGCCAGGACGATCAAGCAGGGAACGACAGTGGCAGAGAACAGATTGCAAATCGCGGTTATCCCCGGTGACGGGATCGGCAAGGAAACCACGCCGGAAGGGCTTCGCGTGCTGGACGCCGCCGCCCGGCGGTTCGGGTTCGACATCGACTTCACCCATCATGATTTCGCCTGCGCAGAGTATTATGCAGAGCATGGTCAGATGATGCCCTCTGACTGGAAAGACAGGGTCAGCGGTGCGGACGCGATCTTTTTCGGGGCCGTGGGCTGGCCGGACACCGTGCCGGATCATGTTTCGCTTTGGGGGTCTCTGATCCAGTTCCGGCGCGAATTCGATCAATATGTCAGCCTGCGCCCGGCACGGGCCATGCCGGGTGTGCCCTTGCCTTTGGCCGGTCGGGCACCGGGCGATATCGACATGATGATCGTGCGCGAAAACACCGAAGGCGAATACTCCTCCATCGGCGGGCGCATGTTCCCCGGCACGGACCGGGAAGTTGTCATCCAGGAAACCGTGATGACGCGGACGGGGGTTGACCGCATCCTGAAATATGCCTTCGAGCTTGCCGCGCGCAGACGCGGCCACCTGACCTCTGCGACCAAGTCCAACGGGATCTCGATCACGATGCCCTATTGGGACGAACGGGTCGTGGAGATGTCCAAAGCCTACCCGGATGTGCGGGTCGACAAGTTCCATATCGATATCCTGACCGCCCAGTTCGTCCTGAACCCGGATTGGTTCGATGTGGTTGTCGCCTCCAACCTGTTCGGCGACATCCTGTCGGACCTGGGGCCAGCCTGCACCGGCACCATCGGGATCGCGCCCTCGGGCAATATCAACCCCGAGCGGAGCTTCCCGTCTTTGTTCGAGCCGGTTCACGGCTCGGCTCCCGATATCGCGGGACAGGGCATTGCCAACCCGATCGGTCAGATCTGGGCCGGGGCGATGATGCTGGAACATCTGGGCCGACAGGACGCCGCCGACGCCATCGTTCGGGCGATCGAGCAGGTGCTGGGCGATCCGGCGCAGCGCACACGGGATCTGGGCGGCAAGGCGGACACGGTGACCTGCGGCACGGCGGTTGCCCATGCCGTGGCCCAAGGCTAATGGCCGCGCCATCGCCCTTTCTGCCGGGCTTTGATCTGCGCAAAGAGCGCCTGAACGGCATCGACATCAATTATGCCATCGGGGGCAGCGGGCCTGCCGTGCTTTTGCTGCACGGGCATCCGCAAACGCATATTGTCTGGCGCAAGGTTGCACCTGGCCTTGTTGCAGCAGGCTATCAGGTGATCGCCCCCGATCTGCGCGGCTACGGCGACAGCGAAGCGCCCGCCAGCGATGCCGATCACAGTCCCTACGCGAAACGCGAAATGGCAAAGGACCAGGTGGCGCTTCTGGATGCGTTGAACCAGCGAACGGCCGCTGTCATCGGCCATGACCGGGGCGGACGGGTCGCGCATCGCATGGCGCTGGACCATCCCGACCGTGTGAACCGTGTCGTGGTGGTCGATATCGCGCCGACGGCCACGATGTATGCCCGCACGGACAAGGACTTCGCCACCCGCTACTTCTGGTGGTTCTTCCTGATCCAGCCCGCAGACCTGCCCGAGCGCATGATCGGCGCGGACCCGGCGTATTTCCTGCAACGCCATATCGGCGGCCAGGTGCAAACGCCTGGTGCTGTCTCGGACGCGGTCTTTGCCGAGTATCTTCGCTGCTACGACGATCCCGAAACCATCCACGCAATCTGCGAAGACTACCGCGCCGCCGCCAGCATCGATCTGGTGCATGACGCCGACGACGCGCATGCGAGGGTTCAGGCGCCCCTTCTGGCCCTGTGGGGGCAGAAAAGCGTGGTTGGGCAGCTCTACGACGTGGTCCAGACCTGGCAAGAGAAAGCCGTCAACGTGACAGGCCACGCCTTGCCCTGCGGACACGCCGTTCCCGAGGAATGCCCTGACGCATTCCTGAAGCACGTGCTGCATCACCTGTCACAGACATGACCCAGCGAATGTAGTTCAGCTGAAATGGCTCAATCGTTTCGTGAAGTGACCGC
>CAYZAD010000006.1:0-20004 GCA_964476315.1 uncultured Rhodobacterales bacterium | reverse complement strand
GGCTGCTTGCCGTGTCTCCCGGGCCAACACGGCTTCCATGTTCGGCTTTACTGGATGCCGAGGCCGCGCATGACGTGCGCTTGAGTGGCGGCATGTGTCTTGCAGGTTCGCAAGCCCGACATGGACCGGACGGAGCCATGGCCGCAAGCAACGACCGGTTTCGTCAAGCGTTCCGACGAGTGACGGTCGTGGGGGCTCTGTCGATCAGGTGGGTCTTTGGTTGCACCAGCGCATGCTTAAAACCAAGCCTGAGCGGCCAAAAGGGACTGCCAGATGGCCGCTCAGTGTGCTGTGTGTACGGGTCATGCGCATGACACGTGATCGATCGATCAAGCGGTTTGCGCGTGGTTCCCGAAATACATGAACTCTTTGTCCATGCCCGCGACATCGGCCGCATTGAGCGACAGGTTGGCGCTGTCAAGCATCTTGTAGCTGGCCTGTGACTTGACCCACTCATCCGCGTCCTGAAGCGTGGTCAAGGTGTAGCTCGTCGTCTCGCTCAGGTAATGGGTGGGAATGATGACCTTGGGGTTCAGTCGCGATACGATATCGTCGCCCTGACCGTAGCTGAGAATGTGCTGCGATCCATCGACAGGCAGGGTCAGGATGTCGATCTGACCGATGGCATCCCAGAATTCCTGCGGCGGATTGTGCCGGTTGTCGCCCCAGATCAGGGTCCGCAAGCCACCAGCCTCGATCACGTAAACCACCATGTCCATGTGGCTCACGTTATTGGGCGGGCAGGCCTCCACCCCGAATTCCGCCAGGGCATTCGTCCAGTTGTACCAACCTGGTGCGATGCAGGCATGTTTATCGGCAAACCCGGTGATCTTGATGTCGGCAAACTCGAAATTGCCAACCATCCGGTCGAGGACCATGGTCGAAACCGGACGGTGAATGGCGTCATGGTCGAAATGGGTGTGGGTCGACATGCAGATATCAACCGGAGTCTCCGGGAATTCATTCTTGAACCACAGGCCCCAGGCCCCTGACGGATCGTCACGCCATGGATCGAAGAGGACAGTTGCACCGGACGGTGAGGTGAACTTGAGCGCGCAATGACCATAGAAATCAATGCCGAGATCGCCCTCGACCACGGTGCCCGTGGTTTTTTGCAATTCAATCACACCGTTGTTGTTGCCCGGTTGCGTCCAGTCGGTCGATTGCGCCTGCGCAGCGGTCGATGACAAAAGCGAGGCCGCGCCGCCAACGCCTGCAGCACCGGCCGCCATGAAGAAAGACCGGCGTGACAGGCCTGGCGTCATCTGATCTTTTTCACCGTTGACAATGGTTGGTTTCAGGTTGAGATCGTCTCTTTCCATATTGATTTTCCCTGTTGATGCGGGCGCATTATGTGGCCCGGGCGAATCCTAGCAGCGCGCCGACCGCAAACAGGCATGGTAATGTTATGGGGGAAACATGGGGCAAATCCCCATGTTTTATTGAAGCGACATCAGGATACTGCGCAGGTTCTGCCCCGACTTTCGCAGGCCAAGCTTTTTTCGGATGTTGTTACGGTGAAACTCGACAGTGCTTGGTTCTCGCGAGAGCAGACGCGCGATGTCTTTCGTGGTTTGACCCCGCATGACCATGAAGGCAATTTCCTGCTCTGCCGGCGTCAAGCTCTGGATCATATCGACCAACCCGTCTGACGCGGAGCGTGTGATCGACTGAATGTTCTCTTCCAGCAGGTCCAGATACAGGTTTGCGGGGTCGTTTCCGCTCAGGCATTCTCGCAATTTGCCAACGACCGGCGCGACAAGACCTTTCATCTTGCGCGAAACCTTCCTTTCATAATCTTCCTTTGATTGCTCGACGCTTTCCAGAAGGACGCGCAAAGCGATGTTGGCCTCTTCGAGTTCGACCGTACGCGCCGCAACCCTGCTTTCCAACTGATCGAGGCTCTCCTGGAGCTTGCGCTCAAGGCGGGCACGGGCGTCGGTCTCCACAAGCAATTTGAGGTCGGCTTCGATGACGCGTGCAAATTCTTTCAGCCCGTCCAGAAACAGAATTGCCGTCGGGTTGCGCTTTTTGTCGAGGACGCAGATCGTGCCGAATACCGTCTTGTCGGGCCAATGGAGCGGAAAGCCCGCGTAAAAGCTCATTCCATGCTCCATGTCATCATTGTCGGCCCAGGCGGGATCGCAGGTCGCATCTTCGACAAGCAACTCGCCATGCGTCAGAACACCCTGGCAATACAGCTTGTCATGCAGCCGGAACTGCACACCCACCTCGTAAGGAGTGTTTTCCATTTGATTGGTTACGAAAACGGCGTGGTGCGGGGGATGTGTCCGCATGACCAGACTGGCCGGCACGTCAGCCAGTTTGGCGATCAAATCCACAATCCTCTGCCAACTTTGGATTGTTTCCTCGGGTATCTGGGGAAGAGGATCGGGGATCGTACTACTCCGGATTGCGGCAACTCTTGGCAGTCTCGTTATCTCTGCCCAAGTCCGGTGAAACCTGGGCTTGGGCTTCGTGAACCTTGGGCGGCAAACCCGCCCGATCAGAGATTGGATTGAACGGCGCAATTGGTCAACAAGACCGCGAAAGCGAATTCGGTTCGGCCGCAAAACGCCCTGCGCCGACAACACCAAACGCCCCTTTGGTCCGTGTCGCCATCATCCTGGAACCCCTCGGGTTTTGAACCCAGCCGGTCCAAATCGTGGCAAAATCCTTGGGCAGTTGATCAAGATCATTCCGGATGCCTGTCTTCCGTCCACACTGCGCGCAAAGCCAAGATGTGGAACGGGACTGGGATATGCTGAGAAACAGCGTGAGAATTTTGATGGCGGCGCTGGTTTCACTCGGCCTGGCGCGCAGCGCATGGGCCGAAACGACGACTGTTGAGCTGACACCAGTCGTCGAATGGAAAGCCGTCTATGGCCAGGTCGAATCCCGTGACCGCGTGCCCGCGCGCGCGCGGATTGGCGGCACCGTTCTGGAATTGGATGTCTCGGAGGGGGACCGCGTGGAGGCCGGACAGCCCATCGCGCTCGTGAAAGACGAAAAGCTGCAGTTCCAGATCGATTCCATCGATGCCCGGCTCGAGGCGCTTGCCGCGCAGCTCGACACGGCCAGGGCCGACCTCGAACGTGGCCAGACCCTGATCGAACGCGGCGTGCTGACCGCGCAGCGGCTGGACCAGTTGCAGACGAATGTCGATGTGGTCCAGGGCGAAATCCGCAGCCTCGGGTCGCAAAAGCTTGTTGTCGAACAGCAGATTGCAGAAGGTGAAGTCCTGTCGCCCGAGGCCGGTGTCGTTCTGGCCGTGCCGATCTCGCGCGGGTCGGTGATCACCCCGGGGGAAGCGGTGGCCGTGATCGCAGGCGGCGGCGTCTATTTGCGCCTTGCCATTCCCGAACGACATGCCGTCGATCTGGTCGAAGGCAGCGAGATCGAGATCGGCACCGGGACAGCAACAGGCGATGACCGGCAAACCGGGCGTCTGGTGAAGATTTACCCGCAGATCGAGGGCGGCCGGGTTCAGGCCGATGTCGAAGTCGACGGGCTGGACGGGCGGTTTGTCGGCCGCCGTGTGCCGGTGCGGCTGCCGGTCGGGGAACGCATGGCGATCCTCGTGCCGCAGCCCGCGCTGCTGCGCGAAAGCGGGTTGGATTTCGTGATCGTTGCGGGCGCCGATGGCGAGGAACGCCATCGCACCGTCGTCCCCGGGGGCAGCATCACGCGCGACGGCGCGGTCTGGCGTGAAATCCTGACCGGTCTGATGCCCGGCGAAACCGTGGTGATCGACCATGAGTGATCACGGGTCCGCAGAAGGCGGCCTGGGCCTTGCCGGTCGCCTGACAAAAGCCTTTATCGCCTCGCCGCTCACGCCGCTGTTCCTGATTGCGTCGCTCGCCGTGGGCCTGATCGCGCTGATCAGCCTGCCGCGCGAGGAAGAGCCACAAATCTCTGTGCCACTGGTGGATATCCATGTGCAGGCAGACGGGCTGCGGGCCGAAGACGCGGTCAAGCTGGTCACCGAACCGCTTGAAACCATCGTCAAAGGCATCAACGACGTAGAACACGTCTATTCCGACACCCGCGATGACCGGGTGATGGTCACCGCGCGGTTCCTCGTGGGCGTCTCGGCGGACACCGCCATCCTGCGGGTGCGGGACAAGCTTCTGGCCAATCTCGACCGGATCCCGGTCGGCATCCCGCAGCCGCTTGTCGTCGGTCGCGGGATTGATGACGTGGCGATCGTCGCCTTGACCTTTTCGCCGGTCGCGGGCGAACACGGCGTCACGGCGGCCGACCTGACACGCATCGCCCGCGAGGTGCGGGTGGAGCTGGCAAAGATCGACGATGTCGGGCTGACCTACCTTGTCGGAGAAACGGACGAGGCGCTGCGCATCGCCCCCGATCCCGAACGGCTGGCGCTGTTCGGGGTGACGCTTCAGCAGCTTGCGGCCAAGGTGCAGGGCGCAAACACCGCCGCGCCCGCGGGCCAGTTGCGTGACAATGGCGAACAGATCGGGCTGGTGATCGGCAAGACGCTGTCGACACCGGAAGAGATCGCAAATCTGGAACTGACCACGCGCGATGGCCGCACCGTCTACCTGCGCGATGTGGCGGATGTCGCGTTCGTGTCGGACATTGATGAACATCACGTCGCCACGTTTCATCGCAGTGACGCAGGCGACATCACCCGGCACCCCGCCGTGACGCTGGCACTGGCGAAACGCGCCGGGGCCAACGCCGTGGTCGTGGCCGAAGAAATCCTGCACAGCCTTGAGACGATGAAGGGCAGTCTCATTCCCGACAGCGTCGCGGTGGAAATCACCCGTGACTATGGTGAGACGGCGGACGAGAAAGCGAACGAACTGCTGTTCCATCTCGGGCTGGCCACCGTGTCCATCGTCGCGCTGGTGCTGCTGGCCATCGGCTGGCGCGAAGCCATCGTCGTGGCCATCGTGATCCCTGTGACGATCCTGCTGACGCTCTTTGCGGCCTACATCATGGGCTATACACTGAACCGTGTGTCGCTGTTCGCGCTCATCTTTTCCATTGGCATCCTGGTCGACGACGCCATCGTCGTGATTGAAAACATCGCCCGGCATTGGGCGGGCAAGATTGGCGGGCGTGGCCCCCTTGACGGGGCCGTGGCCGCTGTGGCCGAGGTCGGCAATCCGACCATCGTCGCCACGCTGACCGTGGTGGTGGCGCTGCTGCCGATGCTGTTCGTCTCGGGCCTCATGGGCCCCTACATGAGCCCGATCCCCGCCAACGCCTCTGCCGCGATGATCTTTTCCTTCTTCGTCGCCGTCGTGATCACCCCGTGGCTGATGCTGAAACTCGCAGGCCGCGCCTATGCCGAACATGGCGGTCATGCCGAACACGCGCATGGCGGCGTGCTGGGGCGGGCCTATGCTGTTGTTGCCCGGCCTCTCTTGAAGAGCAAACTGGTCAGTGCGCTCTTCTTGCTGATCGTGGTGGCGTTCTCCTTCGGCTCGCTTGGGGCGCTTTACACCCGCGATGTCACGGTCAAGCTTTTGCCGTTCGACAACAAGTCGGAACTGGCGATTGTCATCGACCTGCCCGAAGGCGCATCTGTCGAAGCAACCGATGCGGTTGCCGCCGCTGCCGCACATGTGGCCCTCGACCTGCCAGAGGTCCATTCCGCCCAGACGCATGCGGGCACCGCGGCCGCGTTCAACTTCAACGGTCTCGTGCGGCACTATTTTCTGCGCCAGAACCCCGAGATGGGCGAGGTCCAGCTGAACCTCGAAGCCAAGCATCACCGGGAGCGCACCAGCCACGATATCGCACTTGATCTGCGGGCGCGGCTGGCAACGCTGGATGTGCCCGATGGCACGGTGCTCAAGGTCGTGGAACCACCCCCGGGCCCACCCGTCATCGCCACCCTTCTGGCCGAGGTCTATGGCCCCGACCACGCCACCCGCCACGCAACCGCAGCCCGCGTCCGCGAAGCGTTCGAGGCCGTGCCATACGTGGTCGATGTCGATGACAGCCTGGGCGAACGCCAAAGACGATTGCGCGCCGAACTGTCGGTCAGCGACCTTGATTTCTACAAGGTCCAGGAATCCGATGCGCTGCAGACGTTGCGACTGCTCAACAGCGCGACCACCGTGGGGTATTCGCACCGGGGCGAGGGACGCCGCCCCATTCCCATCGTCGTGGCCCGCGCGCGCGGCGACCGCGTGATGGATGAACGCGCACTGTCGATCCCCGTGCCCGCAAACGCGATCCCCGGCGCGCGCGGTGTCGTGGAACTTGGCGACATCATCACCGTCACCGAAGAACACGCATCCTACCCGATCTTCCGGCGCAACGGCTATGACGTGGTGATGGTCACCGGTGAACTGGCCGGCGCATTCGAGGCCCCCCTCTACGGCATGCTGGCGGTCGCGGACGCGCTGGATGCGATGACCTGGGATGAGGGCGCAACGCGGCCCGAGATACGTCTGAACGGTCAGCCGGACGAAACCGGACACCCGGTGCTGCTCTGGGACGGGGAGTGGGAAGTCACCTGGGTCACCTTCCGCGACATGGGGGCGGCGTTTGGTGTGGCGTTGCTGGGCATCTACATCCTCGTGGTTGCGCAGTTCGGGTCTTTCCGCCTTCCACTGGTGATCCTGACGCCCGTGCCGCTGACCTTTCTCGGGATCATGGGCGGGCACTGGCTTTTCAGCGCGCCGTTCTCGGCAACCTCGATGATCGGTTTCATCGCGCTGGCGGGGATCATCGTGCGGAACTCGATCCTGCTGGTAGACTTCATTCGCCACGCCGACCCCGAGGGCCGTGTGACCGTGGATATCCTGATCGAGGCCGGTGCAACCCGCTTCAAGCCGATCCTCCTCACCGCCCTGGCGGCCATGATCGGCGCTGCGGTGATCCTTGCGGACCCGATCTTTCAGGGCCTGGCGATTTCGCTGCTCTTCGGCCTGATCTCCTCGACCGCGCTGACCGTGCTGGTGATCCCGGCCATCTACCGCTTGTTCAAAACATGATGCGCGGTTGCAGGCGGGACCTCGAAGTGCAAGAGCCGCTTTGCGGCGCCGATTTATGGCCGCGCACGACCGGTTTATTGCGGACCGCCGGACGTGAGGGCCGACGGCCTGATTTTCAATCAGGATCTCGTATTGAACCAGCCGCAAAGCCTTGCTGTGATCCGACAGCTTTTGCAGGCAAGAGGTATCCACCGGCACAGGGCCGCAAGCTGGATCGGGAACTGTCAGGGTAACATGTCGGGGAAGCACAGGACGGACCGGGCGCAGTTCCGCCCGCTCACCAAGGCGCTCTGCCTTGCGGTTGCGCTCAACCTGCCGACATCCGCCCTCCTTGCCTCCGAAGCGATACTTTGCGACGGCGGCATGGTCGCGGTGCAGGCCCCGAACACCGATCTGCAGGGCCAACTGTGCGAAGCCGCCCCCCGCATCGTGACCCAGCTTGGCCATTGCGGCCTGATCCAGACGCGCCCGCTCAGGATCGACGTCGTGGATGAACTCAGCCACGAAATCGGGAACTGTCTGGCGTGGTTCGACTGCGACCAGGACACGATAAAAGTGACCGATCCGTCACGCTATGGCGATGTTATCGAAAAAGGCAGCCCCTATGCCGGATTGCCGGCGGACGTTCTGCTCGAAAGCGCGCTGACCCATGAATTGGCGCATGCCCTGATCTCTCAGACGGCTGCACATCGCGAGGTGTCGCTGATCGACCATGAATATATCGCGGCCGCCCTCGAACTGGAGTTGATGGACCCGGACTGGCGGAATGTTCTGCTCTCCGCCGCTCCGGTTTCGCTGCCGCCCAAGACCGGGTTGATCGACATCTGGATATACGGGCTGGCCCCCCGCAAGTTTGCCACCAACGCGTGGCAGCATTTCAGCCTGCCCGAAAACGGATGCGCGCTGGTGCGCCGGATCGTCGAAGGTGAGGCGACCCTGTCGGACCTGTCCCGGTAATCTTTGGCCAAGGCATGCGCAACACGGCTAGCGCATGATCGTACATTCCGGGGGATCAAGGCACCGCGACGCCGCATCGACAGAGAAGTCAATCTCTCCTGCAACGATGCCCGCGATGAACCCGCACCGGTCTTCCTGATTTGCGAAATGCCGCCAAGCCCAACTCCCGTAGACAACCGGGGACATGGTCAGGAAAAGATCGTTGAGCATGTCGCGGGTCACGACTCGCGTATGACCGGGCATGGCGTCAAGCAACGCCATCCGCTCGGTTTCCGAAAGTGAAAGATACTGCATCGCATAGGCGACATACTCGTCTTCAGCGATGGTCTCTCCCGAACCGCCCCTCATTTGATACAGGAAGGCATGGGCCAATTCATGGGTGATGATGCTAAAGAAAAGCCTTTCGACAGGGATAGCTCTCAACGGACTGTCCTTCGGCAGCATCCCGGACATGGCGTCAGGCGTGAGAACACCGATGTTGTCGCTTTCGCAATGATACACCCCGAGACAGTTCGCGTGGTCGTCGATCACGTCATTGCGAAGGTCGATCCTTATCGGTCCGGATTGGCTTAGACCACAGTCTTCAAGCTGCCCGATCGCCTCGGATACCGCGTTGCACGCATTCTCTGCCAACATGGCGTCTTCGGACCAGACGGATATCGCGGTGTGTCCGCCTCGGCAGATCTGTTCCTCCGAAGCGAAAGCGGTGCCAGACACAAGAACGAGCACGCCAAGTTGACTTGGAAGCCGTTGGAATAATGATCGCACGAACACTCCCCCAAAACCCCCGCTGTCCACGCGCCACGCGGAACACACCTCGGTGCTTTGAAACCGCGGTTCAAACTGGAAAGGTTTGGCACATGAAATCGGTTCAGGAAAAGCACCGGCGCGTCAGCCCTCTTTTCCTGCGCGTGTCGTCCGGTTTACCTAAGCGGGCGGAACGCCGGTCAGCGTCTCAGGCAAAACCCGCTTTCATCGGCAGCCCCATCTTTTTCAGCGTCATCACAACCGGGCACATCCCGGTAAACGATGCCTGCACCAGATGGGCTCCCATGAGACCCGTCAACCAGAGCCAGTTCGGGCTGTGGAAAGCGGCAAGAAGTGCGCTGCCAAGAACCACAACGCCAACAATCAGAAGAATTGAACGTTCAACGGTCATTTGAGAACTCCCTGTTCATGCAGGATCATCAAAGCGCAAAAGCCCCGCATGTGACAAGAGGCATGGTGTGACGCCGGTGCGGCGCGGCTTCAAATGGCAGCACTGCTGTCCGCGTTGTGGCCCGGTGATGGCGTGACGTCCCGCCACAGTTCAAATACATTCCAAATTCAATATGTGAAAGACATCCAATCAATCAAAGGACACTTTCCATGCATCGTATTCTTGTCGCGGGCGCCTTCGCGCTCCTTGCCGCTCCGGTCCTGGCCCAGCAGGGTCAACCGGGTGCCCACTTCGTCGAAAACTGGGATCTTGACGGAGACGGGTCCGTCACTGTGGCCGAAGCGACGGAACGCCGGGGCGACGTCTTTCTCAGCTTCGACGCGGATGAGAACGGCTTTCTCGATGCCGAGGAATATGCGCTATTCGATCAAGCGCGTGCACTGGACATGGAAGGGCAGGGCGGCCACGGTAAAGGTGTGATGGAACGGGCCGCAACGGGCATGACCATGGCAGCGAATGACACGAACGCGGACGGCCGCGTCAGCAGAGACGAATTCACCGGCAATGCCGCCGCATGGATCGCCAGCATGGACAGCGATGGTGACGGCCGTGTCACGACAGACGATTTCGGACGCGTCCGGGCCCAGGGCATGGGGGCGTCCAAGGGCTGAGGCCCGAAACCAAGGCGCCCGGGGTCTCCCGGGCGTCGCAAAGACTGGAGAGATGGATGCGATTCATTCCCAACCGCCGCCGCTTCCGGGACCTGTCCGAACAGGAGGTCCTTGCGCTTGCCATATCGTCCGAAGAGGACGACGCACGCATCTACCGCAGCTATGCCCAGCGTCTGCGCGGCGAATACCCGGACACGGCCAAGCTGTTCGATGGCATGGCCGAGGAAGAAGACACCCATCGCCAGCGCCTCATCGATCTGCACCGGCACCGGTTCGGTGACGTCATCCCGTTGATCCGCCGCGAACACGTGGCCGGGTGGTATGCACGGCGTCCCGTCTGGCTGGTTGAAAACCTCGGGCTTGAGCGCATCCGCGAAGAAGCCGCCGCGATGGAGCGCGAGGCCGAGACGTTCTACCTCAAGGCCGCACAAGCGACCTCTGACGCGGCGACCCGCAAGCTCTTGGGCGATCTCGCCCAGGCCGAGGCCGGGCATCGCGGGCGCGCCGACGCGCTGGCCGAGGCGCATCTGGACGATGATGCCCGCGAAGACGAAGACGCGCGCGCCAAACGGCAATTCCTGCTGACATGGGTACAACCGGGCCTGGCGGGGCTGATGGATGGCTCCGTGTCAACACTGGCCCCGATCTTTGCCACCGCCTTCGCCACGCAGGACACATGGACCACGTTTCTTGTCGGGCTCGCCGCGTCGGTCGGGGCAGGCATCTCCATGGGCTTTACCGAGGCCGCGTCGGATGACGGTGAACTGTCGGGCCGTGGGTCGCCCTGGAAGCGGGGCATCGCGGCGGGGGTGATGACGACAATCGGCGGGCTGGGGCACGCGCTGCCTTACCTGATCCCGGATTTCTGGACGGCAACGATCACGGCCTTTGCCGTGGTGTTCCTCGAACTCTGGGCCATCGTGTGGATCCAGAACCGCTACATGGACACGCCTTTCCTGCGGGCAACCTTTCAGGTTGTCCTGGGCGGTGCCCTTGTCTTTGCTGCTGGTGCGCTGATCGGATCGGGTTAGACCCGCCAGTTCTGAGGCGTCAGGTGTGACCCGGGGCCTCAAATCGGCGGTGCGGCACGCTCTGTCACCAATTGCCGGGCGGTCACCCGTTCGCGGTGGATCATGTAAAGCCCGGCGCCGATGATGATGACAATGCCGATCTGCGTCAGCGCATTCGGGAAATCGCCGAAGACGAGGTAGCCCAGCAAGGTGGCCACCGGCAATTCCAGGTATTGCAGGGGCGCCAGCGTGGCTGACGGCGCAAGCGACAGCGCATAGGTCATCATCATGTGGCTGACCGTGGCGAAAAACCCGACGGCAAACAGCCAGGCCCAGGTGATCCCTTCAGGCCAGACCGGATCAAGCAACTCTGACCCGCTGCCCTGCGCCAGCAGCATCACCGGCAGGCACAGCAGGCTGGCGATCAGACCGGTGTGAAATTGCAGCGTCACGGGATGCACCCGCCGCGACAGCCCGCGTGTGACAAGAACGTAGAACGCAAACCCCACCGCCGTTCCCAACGGGAACAGCGCCACCGCGCCAAAGGCCGAAAAACTGGGCTGGATCACGAACAACACGCCCACGAAGCCAACCAGCGCAGCCCCCACGCGGCGCGGGCCGACATCTTCGCCAAGATAGAACTTGCCCACCAAAAGCACGATGAACGGCGCCACGAAGACGATGGCCAGCGCATCGGCCAGAGGCATGACGCGGATCGCCGCGATGAAACAGAAGGTCGAGACGAAGAGCAGAAACGCCCGCACCACCAGCGCCAGCCATTGATCCCGCGCGACCCTGAGGGACAGTCCCATGATCCAGACAAAGGGCGCCATCAGCGCGCATTGCACCACAAAACGCGCGGTTGTGATCTGCCCCACCGGCACGCTGGCCGATGCCAGCTTTGCAGCCACGTCCAGCAGCGGTGCGGTGACGCAGAACCCAAGCATCAGGGCCACTCCGGCAAGGATACGGTCGGTGGACGGGGGGGCGGATGTCGTGCTGGTCATGTGTCTCCGGTAAAAGGTCACCCGGCGCGCGTCTATCCTTTTTGCGACGCTCGGCGGGCCATAAGGGCAAGCGCAGCAGCCGATGCAGGTGTGCAGGCCTTACGACGCGTCGCGGATTTCCTGGATGATGGTCAGTTGGTCAGGGTCTTTCGCGACGGCCTTCAGGATTTTGGACAGGTCTTTCTCGGTGACCAGCTTGGCCGCCTTTTTGGGCGAAAACCAATGGCGCTTGCGCTCGTCACGTTCTTTCCAGCGGCGCTTCAGTTTCTCCACGAACATCGGGTAAACAGTCACCGTGCAACGCACCTTCGACTTGGAATCCAGACGCTTGGCATAGGTGTAGGTGCCAATCGGCTGATGCGAGATGAACCCCGTTGCCCCGGCTTCCTCGAGCGCTTCGATCTCTGCCGCGCGCCAGGGTTTCTTGCCATCCATGAGCCATCCCTTGGGCATGACCCAGCGCCCGGTGTCACGAGAGGTGACCATCAGCACCCGCAAGCGGCCCTTGGCATCCCAGCACACAGGCAGGGCCGCGATCTGTTCGGCGGTGGCAAGTGCTGCGGTCATGCCAAACCCCGGACGCGGGCCGGGTGCGCCAGTCGGCTGCTCAGAAGGTCTCCGGTTTCCTCGGCAATCGGATAGGCCACATAGGTCAGGGCCGCGTTGATCTGCTTGAGCAACCGCAACGTCTCCTGGTGCGCGTTGGTCGTCTCAATGCTCGCGGCTTCGCCTTGCTGAAGCCGCTTCAGATGCCGCTCCTGAAGCTTCTGTTCCTCAAGCCGGATGCGGTCTTTTTCTTCCACCAACTGACGCGCGGCTTCGGCGTCGCCCGTGGTCAGAACGCTAAGCGCAAGCTGGCCATTTGTGACCACCTGGTCGTGGAAATCCTCAAGATCCGACAGCCCTTCCTTGGAAAAGGTGATCCCCGTCTCGTAAAGCTTCTGTGCCACGGCCAGGATATTGACCGCGATCCGGTCTGCGGCCTCTTCAAGGTTGTTCGCCATGGCCACCGCTTCCAGCGTCTTCTTGTCCTGCGCCGGCTGCAGATCGGTTTCGCGCAGGCGCGACACATAGATCTTGGTTTCGAAATGCATGCGGTCGACGTCGTCTTCGCGCATCTGGATCAGGCGAACCGTATCCGGATCCCACTGTCTGAAAAGCTGCATCACGGGCACCAGCATCGCCTGCACCGTTTCGGCCATGCGCAGCAGTTCCCGCTGCGTGCAGGCAAGCGCGAGCGGCGCATGATCCAAGGCCTTGGCATCAAGCGCCGTCATCGCGTCATGCTCCGGCTCGCGCCGCTTGGGCAGCATGGCATCGCACAGCCGGGCAACCCCCTTCACAAAAGGCAAAGCCAACAAAAGCAACGCGCTGTTCAGGGCGATATGCAGCATGATGACCTGCTGGCTGGCCGATGCGCCAAGCAGCGCAAGGTCAAGACCGGCAAACAGCAGCACGGCCAGAAAGATCAGCGTGACCGCCCCCCGCGCGATCAGGTTGCCCAGCACCAACAGCTTTGCCGGGCGTTCGCCCGACCACAGCAATCCAAAGGGGATCAGCGCCCCACCCAGGTTGGCGCCGATGACAAGGGCCGCGCCGACCGATACACTGAAAAGCCCGATGGCCGCAAAGGTCGCATAGGTCAGAACAGCAGCAAGGCTTGAATGCATGGCCCAGGCCAGAACGGCACCCAGCACGAATGCACTCAGCAAGTCGTCTTCGAAATACATGGCGATGGATTGCACGATGGCGTTTTCGCTGATCGGGGCCGTCGCGCTGCGGATCATCCCCAGCGAAATGAGCACAAGCGCAAAGCCGATAATGATCCGCCCGACCTGTTTCGTGCGCCGACTGCGCGCCTTGAGAAACGTCGCGACGCCGACGATCATGGCAAATGGGATCACCGTTTCGATCGGCAGCATCAGAACCTGCGCCATGATCGCAGACCCAAGGTCGGCCCCCAGAAGAAGCGCCAGCGCCGAATGGGGCGCCAGAAGACCCGACACGGCGAACCCGGCACCGATCAGCGCCACCGCGGTCGAGCTTTGCAACAGCATGGCTGCCACACCGCCCCCGGCCGCTGCGGTCACGCGATGGCCCGAAATCGATTTGAGATGGCGTTTCAACCCGCTCATGAAGGCGCGTTCCACACCGGTCCGGATCAGACGAACCGACCAGAGCAAAAGGGCGACCCCTGCCGCCAATTCGGCAGCAAGCATGATCATGTGACGGGGATGCCCGGCAGGGTCACTGCCACATCTGAGGTTTGTGCGATCACCATAAATTCCTTGTTATTCTCAAAAACGAACACTCAAACGAGGTTTATGCAACAAAATAATTGCAAAAAAATGCAATACACCACAATTTTCACAAGCACGTGAATCAACTTCCGGATCAAACCATGCTGAAGAACGAGCTCAGAACGGCTGGTGGAAAGCTCAAGAAATCCGAGCGCCGTCGCCAGATCCTGCTCGAGCTCAAACTGCGGCCGCATGTCCGGATCAGCACTCTGGCAGAGCGGTTTCACGTCTCGCCGGAAACGCTGCGGCGTGATCTGGACGCCCTCGCCGAAGACAACCTGATCGACCGCGCGCATGGGGGGGCCTCTGCACCGTCGCAGGGCCATTATCCAAGCCTTGACGAACGCCGATCCGCCCGCGTGGAAGAACGCGAACGGATTGCGCATCTTGCGGCTTCATCGGTGCGCGATGGCGAAACGCTGATGATCGATTCCGGATCGACCACGATCCAGCTGGCCAAGGCGCTGGCCTTTCGCGGCACGGCGTGCACGGTCATCACGAACTCGCTTCCGGTGGCGATGACACTGGGCCATGGCGCGGCAGAGGTCATGCTGTGCCCGGGCGAATACCAACCCAAGGAAAGTGCCGTCATTGGCACGGAAACAGTGGAATTCATTCGGAATTTTCGTGTGGATCGCTGCATGATCGGCGCATCGGGACTGTCGGAGGAGGGCATTTCCGAAACGGTGCGTGGCTTTGCGGCGGTGAAACGCGAAATGCTGCGTCGGGCCAATGCGCGCCAGCTTCTGATCGATTCCGAAAAGTTCGGCCGCGCCGATATTGCGCGGGCAGGGGCGATGGAGGACCTGACAACCCTGTTCACCGATACACGACCCAAAGCATCGCTTCTTGCCGCGCTGGAAGCCGCAAACGTTGACATCCGCGTGGCAGACGCGACAGCTTGGGCATCACAAGACCAATAAACAAATCTGGGAGGATACCATGAAACTGAATATCAAATTACTGCTCGGTGCGTCCGCAATGGCCCTGATGGCGCTGGGCACGACAGCCTCCGCACAGGACTGTCCGCGCGGCGATCTGGACGACCGCTATTGCGACGTGGACGGCGATCTTGTGGCGGACATCCCGACCGATGAAAGCGAATGGGTCGATCCCGATACGCTGGTCTTTGCCTACACACCGGTTGAAGACCCGGCCGTCTATGCTGCGGCATGGGCCGATTTCATCGACCATCTGTCCGAAGTCACCGGCAAGGACGTCGTGTTCTTCCCTGTTCAAAGCAACGCCGCCCAGATCGAGGCGATGCGTTCGGGTCGTCTGCACGTGGCGGGCTTTAACACAGGGTCCAATCCGCTGGCCGTGAACTGCGCGGGCTTCCGTCCGTTCGCGCTGATGGCGGCGACCGATGGCAGCTTTGGCTACGAGATGGAGATCATCACCTATCCGGGCTCCGGCATCGAAAAGGTCGAAGACATCAAGGGCGGCCAGCTGGCCTTTACCTCGCCGACCTCCAACTCGGGCTTCAAGGCGCCGTCGGCGATCCTCAAGGCCGAATACGACATGGTGGCCGACCGCGACTTCGAACCTGTCTTTTCGGGCAAGCACGACAACTCCATCCTCGGTGTGGCGAACAAGGACTACCCGGCGGCCTCTATCGCCAACTCGGTGCTGCACCGCATGACCGAACGCGAAGTCGTGACCGAAGACCAGATCGTGTCGATCTACAAGTCGCAGACCTTCCCGACCACGGGCTACGGCACCGCGCATAACCTGACACCGCAACTGCAAGAGCAGATCCGCGACGCTTTCATCAACTTCGAATGGGAAGGCACAACGCTGGAAGAGGAGTTCTCAAAGTCCAACGAAGGCCAGTTCCTTCCGATGAACTACAAGGATTTCTGGGCCGTGATCCGTCAGATCGATGCGGCCAACGGTGTCAGCTACGCCTGCGAATAATCGCATCATCCTGAACAGGCAGGTCCGGGAGCCGGACCTGCCACCCACCGGTGCGAAGGGATGTTTATGCTGCGCCTGAAAAAGCTGGTCAAAACCTACAAGACAGGTGACCAAGCCCTGAAATCCATCGACCTCGATGTCCCCAAGGGCCAGGTTCTGGCCCTGATCGGGCCGTCCGGGGCCGGCAAATCCACCATGATCCGCTGCATCAACCGGCTGGTGGAGCCGACAAGCGGTGAGATCCTGC
This sequence comes from uncultured Rhodobacterales bacterium, assembly GCA_964476315.1. Classification (GTDB taxonomy): domain Bacteria; phylum Pseudomonadota; class Alphaproteobacteria; order Rhodobacterales; family Rhodobacteraceae; genus Marivita. The sequence continues at coordinate 3,759 of CAYZAD010000006.1, read as the reverse complement.
TTGATGACGTGGACCTGTCGAAACTGGGGTCCGGCGCGCTGCGCAAGGCCCGCCGCGAGATGGGGATGATCTTTCAGGAATACGCGCTGGTCGAGCGCCTGACCGTCATGGAAAACGTGCTGTCCGGGCGTCTGGGCTATGTCGGTTTCTGGCGTAGTTTCCTGCGGAAATACCCGCAATCCGACGTGGACGAGGCGTTTCGCCTGCTGGATCGCGTGGGCCTTCTGCACATGGCTGACAAACGCGCCGACGAACTGTCGGGCGGTCAGCGGCAGCGGGTGGGCATCTGCCGGGCGCTGATCCAGAATCCCAAGCTCTTGCTGGTGGACGAACCCACCGCGTCGTTGGATCCCAAGACAAGCCGCCAGATCATGCGCCTGATCACCGAACTGTGCCAGGAACGCGGACTGGCAGCGATCATCAACATCCACGACGTGGCGCTGGCGCAGATGTTCGTGCCGCGCGTCGTCGGCCTGCGGTTCGGGGAAATCGTCTATGATGGCCTGCCAACCGGCCTGACGCCCGACAAGCTGACCGAGATTTACGGCGAAGAAGACTGGGAAGCGACCATCGAAAAGGTCGATGACGAAGACGAGATCGAGGCCGCGGAATGAGCCATCGTGAACTGGACGACATGCTTGGCACGAAGTGGCGCAAACCCAGCTTCGTGGCCAATCCGATGCTGCGATGGGCCCTGATCGTGGGTTTCATCGTCTACCTCATCGCGGCCTTCATGACCATCGACGTCAACTGGGCCCGCGTCTATGAAGGCCTCGAACGGGGCGGCCAGTTCATCATGGCCTTCACGCAACCGGATTTTGTCTCGCGGGCCAGCGATATCTGGGGCGGGCTTCTGGAAAGCATCGTGATGACCGTGGCCGCGTCTGTCGTGGGCATCCTGATCTCCATCCCCATCGGTCTTGGTGCCGCGCGCAACATTGCGCCGATGCCGATCTACCTGATCTGCCGGGGCATCGTCGCCATCAGCCGCGCCCTGCAAGAGATCATCGTCGCGATCCTGCTTGTCGCCATCTTCGGGTTCGGTCCGCTTGCCGGTTTCCTGACCCTGTCTTTCGCGACCATCGGCTTTTTGTCCAAGCTGCTGGCCGAAGACATCGAATCCATGGACAAGGTGCAGGCCGAAGCGATCAAGGCCTCCGGGGCCAAGTGGATGCAGTGGATCAACTACGGCGTCCAACCCCAGGTCATGCCACGACTTGTTGGCCTGTCGATGTACCGGATCGACATCAATTTCCGCGAAAGCGCGATCCTTGGCCTTGTTGGCGCGGGCGGCATCGGGGCCACGCTGAACACCGCATTCGACCGCTACGAATATGACACCGCCGCCGCGATCCTGCTTTTGATCATCGGCATCGTCATGGCGCTGGAATACCTGTCGGGCATCATCCGGGCGAGGGTTCAGTAATGCCGGTTCTGGAACAAAACGGCGTCAAGGAATGGCGCAGACGCACCACCGGCCAAAGCCTTCTGCGCTGGTTCGGCTGGCTTCTGGGCGTCGCCGTCTTCATGGTCTGCTGGCAGCGCATATCCGAAGCCACCACGTGGTTCTTTGTCTGGGACGCACCGCGCATCGCCGAAGACATCTGGACCCGGGCCACACCGCCGCGCTGGGAATACTTCGCGCAATTGGGCCGTCCGATCTGGGACACGCTGAACATCGCCACTCTGGGCACGATCATTGCGCTGTTCCTGGCCGTTCCGGTGGCGTTTCTGGCAGCGCGGAACACGACGCCCTCCGCGCTGTTCATCCGGCCCATCGCGCTCTTGATCATCGTGTCCACACGTTCGATCAATTCGCTGATCTGGGCGCTGTTGCTGATCGCCATCATCGGGGCGGGCGTCTTCGCCGGTGTCATCGCGATTGCCATCCGCTCCATCGGGTTCTGCGCCAAGCTGCTCTACGAAGCGATCGAGGAAATCGACCAGAGCCAGGTCGAAGCGATCACCGCCACCGGCGCATCACGCTGGCAGGTCATGGCCTACGGGATCGTGCCCCAGGTCATGCCCGCCTTCGCAGGCATCGCTGTCTTCCGGTGGGACATCAACATCCGCGAATCCACGGTGCTGGGCCTTGTCGGGGCAGGGGGCATCGGCCTGCAATTGTCGGCCTCCCTGAACGTGCTTGCCTGGCCGCAGGTCAGCCTGATCCTGCTGGTGATCCTGGCCGCCGTGATCCTGAGCGAATGGGTATCGGCCAAGGTGCGGGGAGCGATCATTTGATTTCGATGACGGCGGATCAGGCGTTTGCGGAATACGAGTCGGTGCGGCAGGTTCTGCCCACCGTCGTCAAATCCGTGCGCGACGCGGTCTACCTCGATAACCTCTCCGACCTCAGCCACCGGTTCGATGCTTTTCTGCTGGATGCATTTGGCGTTCTGAACATCGGCGAACAGGCCATTCCCGGCGTTCAGGAGCGCGTGTCAGAACTCATCGCGGCGGGCAAGCGTGTGCTTGTCGTGTCAAACGCGGCCAGCGTGCCGCTTGCGTCCCTGGTCAAGAAATACACCCGGCTGGGCTACCCGTTCGGGCCGGGAGACATCGTGACAAGCCGCCAGTCGCTGGCCACGGCGCTGGTTGACGCTCGTGACAGTCTCTGGGGCGTCATGGGCGGCGATATCGACGGGCTCGACGATCTGGGTGATTTGCAGACCGTGCAATTGCTGGACGACGAAGACGCCTATGCACGGGCCGACGGCTTTCTGCTGATTGGCAGCGCGCACTGGACCGATGACCGTCAAACCCTGCTGGAACAGGCGCTGGCGGCACGCCCCAGGCCCGTTCTTGTCGGCAATCCCGATATCGTGGCCCCGCGCGACACCGGCTTTTCGGTAGAGCCGGGCTATTTCGCGCACCGGCTGTCGAAAACAACGGATGTTGTGCCCGAGTTCTTTGGCAAACCCTACGCCAATATCTACGATCTCGCCTTTGCACGGCTGGGTCCCGTTGACCGTTCCCGGGTGATCATGGTGGGCGACAGTCTGCACACCGACATCCTTGGCGCACAGGCGGCCGGCGTCGCATCCGCACTGATCGCGGGCTACGGGTTTTTTGCCAACAGCGACGTGGCGAGCGCCATCGAAGCGTCGGGCATTTCGCCGGATTTCGTTTTGACACGTCCCTGACATGTAGGAGGAGTTAAAAGGGAAAATAGCGAAAGCCAGTCAAGAGGTTGGGCACGGGTCCTCGCAGGGGGCCTCCCGGCCGAACAGGTCGCGGACGCGTTTTCGCAACCGCGCGTAACGGGCAAGAAATGCCTGATTTCAACAGCCCCAAGGAGAGGGCAAGGGAGTGAACATGAAAAAGACATTGATCGCAGGGATCGCCCTGTCCAGCACGGTTCTCACGCCAATCGCAGCCTCCGCTGCCACCGAAGTCCAGTTCTGGCACGCCTTCACGGGCCGCCTGGGCGAGCTGGTGGCCGCACAGGTCGAGGAATTCAACGCCAGCCAGAGCGACTACACCGTCGTTCAAAGCTACAAGGGCAATTACTCTGAAACGCTGAACGCGGGCATCGCCGCCTTCCGCGCGGGCGAACAGCCGCATATCCTGATGGTCTTCGAGGTTGGCACAGCCACCATGATGGCCGCCAAGGGCGCAACCAAACCCGTGTTCGAAGTGATGGCCGAAAGCGGCGCCACCTTCGATCCCGATGCCTATATCGGCTCGGTCAAGGGCTATTACACTTCAAGTATTCGGGTGTTCTGTCCGACATGGGCGGCACCTGGACGGCTGAAACCC
>CAYZAD010000005.1:46467-46780 GCA_964476315.1 uncultured Rhodobacterales bacterium | reverse complement strand
GTCATCCACCCGGCGGTAAAGCACGTCAATCGGCTTGTAGCCCTTGGTGGTGCGCATCGCGACGCGGCCATCGACAACCTGCAGGTCATGCCCCTCGACCAGTTCGACCCCCATCTGATCGGCAAGGAATGCATGCTCGAAATAGGCCGAATTGTAGATGCCGGGCGTCAGCACCGCCACGGTCGGATCATCCGTCGTCGCCTGCGGCGCGCAGGCCGCCAGCGACCGGCGCAAGTCGATGGGATATTGCTGTACGCTTTGCACACGGTTTTTCGAAAACAGCTCGGGGAACATCTGCAACATGGTTTCCCGG
>CAYZAD010000005.1:0-46457 GCA_964476315.1 uncultured Rhodobacterales bacterium | reverse complement strand
CTCACCCCTGACGGGGTGCGCGCATTGTCCTCAAGCACGAAGAAATCGCCCGGCCCGGTGCGGACAAGGTCGATCCCCACGATATGCGTATAGATGTTGCCGGGCGTGTCGACGCCGATCATCTGCGGCAGGAACGCATCGTTGTTCGAAATCATCTCGCGCGGGATGCGACCCGCCTTCAGGATTTCCTGCGTGTGGTAGATGTCGTGCAGAAACGCGTTGATCGCGCGCACGCGCTGTTCGATCCCGCGCGACAGCTTGGCCCATTCGGGGCCTGAAATGATGCGCGGAATGATGTCGAACGGGATCAGGCGCTCTTCGGCTTCGGACCGCCCATAGACGTTGAACGTGATCCCGGTCAGACGAAACAGGTCTTCGGCTTCGCGGTTCTTCGCCCGCAATCGCTTGGGATCTTCCTGATCGAACCACGCGTTGAAATTCTTGTAGGGCTCGCGCAACTGCGCGTCATGGCCCCACATTTCATCAAAGACAGAGTGTTCAGACATACGAATACGTTACCGCAAGTTTAACGGACCGCAAGCCCACCTCTTGTTTGGGATCAAAGAGCAAGCCTTCACGCGGAATAGTGCAGCAATTTTAGGCAGTTGCTAAATCAGCGGATGTATCGCCCTGGTTTGACAACCCTTCGCGATGACCAAACGCGGGGCCGACATCGCACAGATCACGGCCGGGTGCGCATCGGCGCACGCACCCCGTTTGATCGCGTGACCAGCGCACCGGCGTTCAAAGCAAGCTGTCGGGCATCTTCTGTTCTGCCGCCGTGTTCGCGCGACGGAAATACAGCGTCACAACCGTCGACACCATCACGATGAACAGCGAATACAGCGCCGGCACCGCCATGATCGCCTGCTGCTGTTCCGGCGGAAAGGTAAACACGATGATCGCAATGGCCAACGGCCCGTTCTGGATGCCTGTCTCAAGCGCCACGGTGCGCGCATTGCGCGGATGCAGCCTGAGCGCCTTGGCAAAGAGGTAGCCAATCGTGATCCCGACCAGCCCAAGCCCGATGGACGCCACATAGGTCGCCGGCGTCGTGTTCAGCAGGAACTGCCAGTTCTGCGGAATCCACGTCACCATGATGAAAACGATAAAGAACAGCGCAAGGACCGAGCCGAAGAATTCGATCACCGCACCGACATTCGCGCTCAGTTTGCGCAGCGTCATGCCGATGGCGACCGGCACGAGAAGCACCAGGAGCACCGCGATGATGTCCTCGCGCGGGATCTCAAGGTCAAGCGCCGCCGCGTAGAGCAGCAAAATCAACGGGATCAGGATCACCCCTGTCACCGTCGACGTCACCGTCATCAGCACCGACAGCGCCAGGTTGCCCTTGGAAAAATAGGTAAAGATGTTCGATGTGGTCCCGCCCGGCATACAGGCCATGATCAGGATGCCAATCGCGATCGTCTCGGGCACCGCGAGGAACAGCGCAAGGCAGAAGCCCAGCAAGGGCATGATGCCGTATTGGCTGATCACCCCGATGACCAGCCCGTAAGGCCGCCGCAGGGCGAGGTAGAAATCACGCGGGGTCAGCGATGCGCCCATCCCCAGCATGATCACCGCCACCATGATCCCCAGAAGGGTTTGCGTAAACTCGTCGACCATGCCGCCTACTCCGCCGCCACTTGCGCTGTTTCTTCGGCGCGCAGGTCTTTTCTGAGGATCTTGCCAACATTCGACTTGGGCAGTTCCTCGCGGAATTCGACCCGCTTGGGCACCTTGTAGGCCGTCAGATGCGCCTTGCAATGCGCGCGGATGTCGGCCTCGGTCAGGCTGTGGTCGCGTCTGACGACAAAGGCCTTGACCGCCTCGCCCGTGGCGTCGTCGGGCACGCCGATCACCGCCGATTCAAGAATGCCGGGATGTGTCGCAAGACAGTCTTCGATCTCGTTCGGGTAGACGTTGAAGCCGGATACGACGACCATGTCCTTCTTGCGGTCCACGATCCGGAAATACCCGTCCGGGTCCATGATGCCGATATCGCCGGTCAGGAACCAGCCGTCCTTCATGACCTTCGCGGTTTCCTCGGGCTTGTTCCAGTACCCGGCCATGATCTGCGGCCCCCTGGCCGCGATCTCGCCTCTTTGACCGCTTTGCACCGGGGTGCCGTCCTCCGCGAGACAGGCGACTTCGGTCGATGGCACCGGCACCCCGATGGACCCGTCACGCGTCTTGCCCAGCGGGTTGAAGGTCAGCACCGGCGACGTCTCGGTCAGGCCATAACCCTGCAGCACCGGCGTGCCGGTCACCGCCTCCCATTTCTGGGCCACCGCGGCCTGCAGCGCCATGCCACCGGCGCTGGCGAATTTCAGATGCCGGGGCGGGCTGTCATTGAACCAGATTTCGTTCGTCAGCCCGTTGAACAGCGTGTTGACCCCGCTCATCCACGTGATCCTGTAATTCTCGAACGCGCGCTTGAGGTTCGACAGGGGCCGTGGATTGGGGATCAGGATGTTGCGCGCCCCCAGCCAGAAAAAGCCCAGCAGGTTCACGGTGAAGGCAAAGATGTGATACATCGGCAAAGCGGTCAGAGCGACCTCTTCCCCCTTCTTCACGCCCGAGATCAGCTCCATCGTCTGTTCCATGTTCAGGATCAGGTTGGCATGGGTCAGCATCGCGCCCTTGGCGACCCCGGTCGTGCCGCCGGTATATTGCAGGCAGGCCACGTCATCCGGCGTCACTGTCTGGTGATAGGCATCGACTTCGACACGATGCGTGGCCTTGTGCGCACGTCCGGCCTCCAGCGCGGCGGGCAGGCGGATATGAGGGACGCTGATCGGGGCCACGGACCTGTCCCAGTATGTCTGGACAAGACCGATGATCCAGCGCGGCAGCACGGGCAGGAACTCGGCCACCCGGGTGACGATGATGTTGGGAATGGGATGCCCACGCGTCGCGTCGGGGATCTTGTCGGCAAACATGTCGACGATGACCAATGCGTGCGGTTCGGCATCGGCAAACTGCTTGGCCATCTCGTCGGCGGTATAAAGCGGGTTCACGTTGACCAGCACGCACCCGGCCTTGAGTATCCCGAAGGCCGCGACCGGAAAACTCAGGCAATTGGGCATCTGGAGCGCCACGCGATCCCCCTGGGCCAGCCCCGCCACCTCGCGCAGGTAGACGGCAAAGGCGTCCGACATCTCGTTCACCTGGTCAAAGGACAGCGTGCCGTTCATGCCGTTTGGGAAACAGGTGGTGAAGGCCGGCGCAGGCCCGAACGTGTCGGCCACCGACCGGATCAGATCGCCAATGGTGCGATAGGATGCAGGTTCGATCTCTGGCCGGACATCGGGTCCGTAAAAGGCCGTCCAGGGCCGGTCTTCCTGTGTCATCAATCCCTCCCCAGATCGACCGCACATGTTCCCAGCGACACTACGAATATTCCGGGGCATGTCGATTGTGACGTTCGGGCATTGTGGTGCAATCGCGCGGGGCGGCCCATCAGCGGCACGGATGCGAACGGGCGCGATGGCGGTGCGAAACAGGGCGGCCCGCCGGGACCGCCCTGTTCAGGTTACGCCAGGCCGTGTTTCGACAGGGGCAGCGACCTGATCCGCTGCCCTGTGGCGCGGTAGATCGCATTGGCCACCGCAGCCCCGATCGGGGGCGTTGCCGGTTCGCCAACCCCTGTCGGGGCCTCGGTCGATGCCACGATGTGCGTCTCGACCGTGGGCATGTCGCTGATCCGCAACGGTGGGTAATCCGGGTAGTTCAGCTGATCCACCTGGCCATCCGTCAGCGTGATCTCTTCACGCAGGATCGCCGACAGGCCAAAACCCAGCGCCCCTTCCACCTGAGCGCGGATGTTGTCGGGGTTGACCGGCACACCGCAATCGATGGCGCAGGTGACGTGTTCCACCTTGACCGTTCCGTCATCGCGCATCCGCACATCGGCAATCTCGGCCACGTAGGAGTTGAAGCTCTTGTGCAGCGACACACCGCGATGCAGACCGTCCGGCACCGCGCCCGCCTTTTCCGCCGCAAGCCGCAGAACGCCCGCCAGGCGGGCATCGTTCTTGAGATGGTTCAGGCGGAATTCAATCGGATCGATACCAGCGGCCTCGGCCAGTTCGTCCATCATGGTCTCCATGACAAAGGCCGTATGCGTGTGACCGACGGCCCGCCACCACAGGACCGGAATGCCCACCTGCGGGTGATGCGTGTCCAGCGCGAAATCCGGCAGGTCATAGGTTGTGTCCGCGGCCCCCTCGACCGAGGAATGATCGACCCCGCCCTTCACGGTAAAGGCCTCGAACGGGGTGCCGATCATGATGCCCTGCCCGACGACGCGATGCTCCCACCCCGAGATCATGCCCGTCTCGTCGACCCCGGCGCGCACCCGGTGCAGGTGCATCGGACGGAAATACCCCGACGCCATGTCATCCTCGCGGGTGAAGACCAGCTTCAGGGGCCGCGCCTCTCCGGTCTTGTCATACCACGCTTTCGCCAGCATCGCGGCCTCGGCCGTCAGGTGCGAATCCGGTGTCGCGCGGCGGCCGAAGGATCCACCCGCAAAGGTGGTGTTGATCGACACGTTCGGAAACTCGATCCCCAGCACAGCCGCCGCCACGTTGTGATCAAGTGTCTGGATTTGCGAGCCAAACCAGAATTCCGCCTTTTCGCCATCGAACATAACAGTGGCATTCAAAGGCTCCATCTGGCCGTGGTTGAGGTAGGGAAAGCTGTAATCGGCCTCAATCACCTTGGCGGCTGACGCCAGCTTGCCTGCCGCATCCCCACGGGCCGGGGCGGCATTGCCGGGCTGGTCCAGAAGGGCTGCGAATTCCTCGGCCAGTTGATCCGTTCCACGCATCTCTGCGGTGCTGTCGTCCCACGTGATGTCAAGCGCATCGCGGCCCTGCATCGCCGACCACATGTCAGCTGCAACAACCACAACCCCCGCGCCGGTGACCAGCACGTCGACCACGCCGTCCAGCGCGCGCGCGGCGGTGTCGTCCACCGACGCCACGGTCGCACCGAACCGCGGCGGGCGGGCGGTCACGGCTGTGAGCGCGTTCTCCTGCATCACGTCGATGCCGAACACCCCCACCGAGCCTTGGGTTTTCATCGGCACATCGACGCGGGGCGTTTCCTTGCCGATATAGACCCACTGGTCGGGCGACTTGAGCGTCACGGCTTCGGGCACCGCCTGTGCGGCGGCCGCGCTGGCCAGATCGCCAAGGCTGGCGTTCTGGCCGCCGCCTGTCACCCTGCCACCCGAGACGGTGATGGCGCTGGCATCCACGCCCCAGGCCTCTGCCGCGGCCTGAACGATCATCGCTTTCGCGGTCGCCCCGGCCTGCCGGTATTGCTCGAACGAATTGGCCATGGCGGTCGATCCGCCGGTGCCCTGCACGCCAAAGAGCAGGTTCTTGTAGACCTCCGGGTTCGACGGCGCGTGCTGCACGCGCACCTGCCCCAGATCGGCATCCAGTTCATCGGCCACCAGCGTCGCAAGGCCATTCGCCGTGCCCTGCCCCATGTCCAGGTGTTTGACGATCACCGTGACCGTGTTGTCGGGCGTGACATGCACGAAAGGCTGCGCAAGCGCGTCGGCCCCGGTCGAGGCTTGCGCGACACGGGCCGAGGGCACAACCGCGCCGATCAGCACGCCGCCAACGGCACCGGCACCCAGTTTCAGGAATGTCCGGCGTGTCGGGGCCACGACTTCGGTGGGCAGGGCATTTTTCAGATAATGAAACATGGTTTATGCCTCCAGCATCTCGGATGCGCGGTGGATGGCCTTGCGGATGCGCGCATAGGTGGCGCAGCGGCACAGGTTGCCATCCATGGCGATGTCAATGTCTTCGTCCGTGGGTTTCGGCGTGTCCTTGAGCAGCGCCGAGGCCGACATGATCTGGCCGGATTGGCAGTAGCCGCATTGCGGCACCTGCAATTCGACCCAGGCCGCCTGAATGGCCTGTGCCTCGGGGGAGTCGATACCTTCGATGGTTGTCACCTCTGCCCCTTCCAGATCGCCGATATAGGTCTGGCAGGACCGCGCCGGAACGCCGTCGATATGCACGGTGCAGGCCCCGCAGGAGGCCACGCCGCAGCCGAATTTCGTACCGGTCATCTGTAATCCGTCCCGCAGCGCCCAAAGCAGCGGCATGTCGGGTGAGACATCCAATTCCATCTCGGTTCCGTTGAGTGTGAATTTTGTCATGAGGCGCCCTCCCTGGCGTGTGGCGTTGGTACCTTCACTTCAAGGTAGGTCGGATGACCCGCGCAACCAAGGGTTTCGTACAGTCAGCACGGGCTTGCGCTGCCCGAGGTTAACCTTTGGTCGGCACTGCCGGTGCGACAGCAAGGCGTTGCGGGGTTGGGCGCAAAACTTGCCCATGGGCAAGATCCTGCGCATCCCGCGCCGGTCAAAGGAAAAAGGCGGTTCAGCCTGCGCCCTTGATCCGGCTTTCCTCGGTTGCGGGGGCGTAGGTGCGGTGCGCGAAAGTGTTAAGATCGGCCCAATCGGACGGCTTTGGTCTTGCCCGAGAGATGCGGTTCAGCGGGGTTTTGACCGATCCGCCGCTTTTGAGGGTCACGGTCTCAACCGGGTTGGTCCCGGTGCCTGACAGCGCGACCGCCGCGCCATCCAGTATGGCGGTCACGGGTCCGATTTGCAGGGTCACGGGGCCACCTGCCGCGCGGGCGATCTGTGCCGCGTGATACAGCAGAAGCATCGGCTGGCGCACGCTTTCGCAGGTATGGTCATCGATGGTGCCGGGGCGCACACGATCCATCAAGGCAGCACCCAGCATGATCGGGCACAGGTCAGCCTCCGGTGCGGACCACACGCCGCTCTCGTTTGTCAGTGCCAGGGGCTGGCCGTCAAACGCCCTGATCACGTCGGCAAGGGCCGCCACCCCGTCAAGACCGTGCGCGCACAGGAAGCGCGTGGCCTTGCCCGCCTCTTCGGCCAGACCCCAGGGATAGCCCGCACCGCGCGCGGCCTTCTTGGCCATCGCCTCCACTTCATTGAGCGAAAAGCTCATGCAGGCAGGTCCGGATAGACCCACAGATCAGCGGTGTCGGGCGACAGGTCCTCGGGATAGGGCGCGCCTGCATACATGCAGATGCGCACCCAGCGGTCCGAGCGCGGATCGAAATGGGTCGCCCCAAAGAATGACAGCTTGGCGCGCAGCATGTCGATGGGCAGAACATCCGCGCCGATCGTGTTGTCGCGAATTTCGCCATAGGGCGCGACGGTGGACATCTGCGCCCGGCGGATGGTGTGGCGGTGTTCGGGATGTTGCAGCAGCACCTCTGCAACCGGGGTGTCAGAGGGCCAGTCCCGCAGCACCGCCAGCGCCGCCGCCGCGTCGCGGGCCGGGGCCAGGGGTTGTTCGTAATCCGCAATCGGTTCCTCAAAGCGTTCGCCCAGACGCGGCTCCAGCTTTTCCTCCGACACGTACCACGCCCGCGCGCAGTTTTCCCGCGCGGACCAGTCAAGCTTTGCTGCCCAGCCAAAGGTGGTTTCGATCAGTCGCATGACCTGCCCGACCGGCATCGCACCATCGATCCGGAACGCATCCTCGTTCGCATCGGACATGCAATGCGCCAGCCCGTCAACCAGATCGCCATAGGGTTCAAGGATCAGCGACGCGAGCAGTTCCTGCCCCTCTTCGCCAAGGGTGCGCTGGCTCCAGTCACACAAGCGGTCCCAGGGGTAATCCTGTTCCAGGACCGCCCCGTCCACCTGCATCTTCAGCGCGTCGAGGTCGGCGCGAAGGCTGGCCAGCTTGGCCTGCTGGATCGGATGCGCCGATGTCCAGCGTGCGACGGACAAATCACTGCGCGCCAAGACATGCCGGAACAGCGCGATGTCCTCGGGGCGCGCATGTTCGATATTGCGCACGCGGGCTATCGCTTCTTCCCGCGCCATGATCCAGTTGTTGAACAGCACCGGATGGTTGACGATGTAAGGTGCCATGCCCAGCCCGGTGGAATTGCCGATGCCAAGACGCCGCGCGATGGCCGGGTCGAGCGCTGCAGCCTGCGCGCCGCCCCTGGCCCGCGCCATATGCTGCACCAGGTCCCGCACGAAGGTGCGGATCAGGTAGACCGTCAGCATCTCGGCCTGGAACGGGCCGTCCATTTCCGGGCGGTCGGCGATGGTTTCGCGATCCGCCGCCCCGAATTTGCCAGAGCCATAGACCGCCGTGGTGCGCATCAGGTAACCCACGTCGTCGATCATCGTCACGTCTGGCTGCCGTCCGTGTGACAACGCCTCAACCACATGCGACCACAACCGGACCGAGCGGTTGGCGCGTGACAGGGTCAGTTCCGTCTCGGACACGCGGCCTGCTTCCTGCAGGGGAACATTCTGCGACAGACGCGCAATGTCATCCGCAGTCGGGACACCATCGAACAGCGCAAAGGTTGCATCCCATGCATCCGCGATCACCCGGTCGGATCGTTTCTCGTCCGGCAGATCATGGGCGAAGGCGACAAGCGAATAGGCGCGCGCAGGCCCTTGCGCGGTATAGACGGCGTGGCCCACGCCATGTGCATCCATGTCGAACACGGGACGCGAAAAGCGCCATGCCTCGCCCGCCATCCGGCGCATCAGGACGCGCATGAAGCTGAGGCGGCATTGGTGGAACGACCCCAACCGCTTGAGCCGCATCACGACATCCGGGGACCGCCAGCGGCTGTTCTGGAAAGGGGCGTTCATGGCGCGGCTCCAAAGTTTTCTGCAAAGAACCGGTACCAGTTTCCGCCCATGATCGCGGCGACCTCTGCCGCGTTCATGCCAACGGCCTTCAATCCGGACTCGATGTTTCCGAAATCCCGGTTGTCCCGGAACCAGTGTGGCATCGGCGGAAAACCGGGGGCCGCAGCAGAGCCTTCGCCGTAGTCGATCTCTTTCGTCCAGCGCCCGGTGCGCATCCATTCCACGACCGAATCCGGCTGGTCCTGGCACAGGTCCGACCCGATCCCGAGGTGATCGACACCGAACCGGTCCGCCGTCCGCGCCACCATTTCGCAAAAGTCCTGCAAGGTGCAGTCCGACTTGCCCCGCAGGTGGTGCGGATAAAGAGAAAAGCCCAGCATCCCGCCGTTCTGCGTGACCGCGCGGATCACGTCGTCTTTCTTGTTCCGCAGCGCCGGTTGCCAGCTGTGGGGATTGGCATGGGTGATCGCGATGGGCCGTTCAGAGAGGTCCGCCGCCTCGATCGTGGAGCGGTCGGCCGAATGGCTCATGTCCACCACAAGGCCCACCCGGTTCATTTCCTTGATGACCTGCCGGCCCATGCGGGTGATGCCGGTGTCTTCGTCCTCGTAACAGCCGGTCGCCAGCAGGGACTGGTTGTTATAGGTCAACTGCATGAACCGCGCGCCCAGCGTGTGAACGATCTCGACAAGGCCGATATCGTCTTCGATCGGGCTCGGGTTCTGGAAGCCGAAGAAGATCGCGGTGCGGCCCGTGTCGCGCGCATGGTCGATATCGGCCGCGGTGAGCCCTTTCATGATGAGGTCGGGATAGCGTTCGAACCAGCGATTCCAGCGTTCGACATTCAGCACCGTTTCCCGGAAGGTTTCGTGATAGGCGATGGTCACGTGCACGGCATCGACGCCGCCTTCGCGCATCTGGCGGAAAATGGTTTCGGACCAGTTGGCATATTGCAGCCCGTCGATGCGCATGGGGTGTGTCATGCGCGCATCTTGGCAGGCGCATGTCGGATTTGGCAATCCCGACGCGACGGATTGCGTGCGTTGGCGACCTTGCTGTCGTTGCGGTTGGCCTTTGCCGCGCAGTGGCCGTAGAAAGACGGCGACTGCAAAGGAGGTGTCCTCATGGCCAAACCGCTTGACGGCATTCGCGTGCTGGACCTGACCAACGTGCTTGCCGGGCCGTTCTGCTGTCACCAGCTGGTGCATATGGGGGCCGAGGTCATCAAGGTCGAAGCGGTCGGACGCGGTGACCTGGCAAGACAACTGGGGGCCGACCCCGACCTTAACGCGCGGGGCATGGGCGTGTCGTTCCTTGCCCAGAACGCCGGGAAACGGTCGGTTACGGTGAACCTGAAGGACCCGGACGGCAAGGCGCTTTTCCTGAGACTTGTGGCCACGGCGGATGTGCTCGTGGAAAACTTCCGCCCCGGTGTCATGGCGCGGCTGGGTGTCGGGTACGACGATCTGAAGGCGATCCGCCCCGACCTGATCTATTGCGCCATTTCCGGCTTTGGACAGGACGGGCCATGGGTGCACCGCCCGGCCTATGACCAGATCATCCAGGGCGCGTCGGGCGTGATGTCGATCACCGGCGATGCCGACAGCGCGCCGATGCGGGTGGGCTATCCGGTGGCGGACACGGTGGGCGGGATGACGGCGGCCTTTGCCATTGCCGCCGCGCTGAATGCCAGACCGCGTGGGGCGTTTCTGGACGTGTCGATGCTCGAATCCGTTCTGGCCACCATGGGCTGGGTCGTGTCGAACCACCTGATCGCGGGCGTCGCACCGCAGGCGAACGGCAACGAGAACCCGACATCGGCCCCGTCAGGCACGTTCCAGGCACAGGACGGTGTGCTGAACATTGCGGCCAACAAGGACGACCAATGGGTGTTGCTGACGGACCACCTCGGTTTGGCCGCGCTGCGCGACCGTCCCGAATACCGGACGCGCGAGGATCGCAAGGCGCACCGGCTGGCCTTGAAGGCCGATCTTGAAACGGTTCTGGTCACCCGTCCCGCGCGGGACTGGGCGAAAGAGCTGAACCGCATCGGGGTTCCGGCGGGTGCCGTTCTGACCGTTCCCGAGGTGCTCGAGATGCCGCAGATCGCGGATCGCGGGTTTCTGGCGCACTATCAGGATGTGCCGGGCGTGGGGCGGGACATCACCGTGGCGACCACCGGTATCAAGCTGAATGGCACGGCCCCGACGGTGGACGATCCGCCGCCAGAGCTGGGGCAGGACAATGATGACATCTGGGCGTCGCTTGGGCTGACACAGGCCGATATCGACGCATTGCGAAAGGCAGGTTCGATATGAGTGGCAACGATGTGTCCGACTGGTGGTCGACGGCGATCATCGACATGGAGCCGGGCCGGATCGACATTCGCGGTCATGCGATCCAGGATCTGATCGGGGCGATCACCTTTCCGCAGATGATCTGGTTGATGACGCGCGGCGGTTTGCCGACAGAGGCCGAGGCAAAGCTGCTGGAAACCGCGCTGGTCGCGGCCGTCGATCACGGGCCACAGGCCCCGTCGATTGCCGCCGCGCGCATGGCGGTGACCTGTGGTCTGGGCCTGAACGGCGCGTTGGCAAGCGCGGTGAACATGCTGGACGACGTGCATGGCGGCGCCGGGGAACAGGCGGTTGAGCTTTATGGTTGGGCGGACCGGTCCATTCAGGACGGCGCCACGGTGACAGAGGCGGTCGAGGCCGCCCTCACCCGCTGGCGCACCCAGCGGGGGCGGTTCATTCCCGGGTTCGGACACCGCTTTCACAAGCCCGAAGACCCGCGCGCGCCGCGCTTGCTGGCGCTGGTCGATGAGGCGGCGGCGGCTGGAACGGTGTCGGGCCGGTTTGCAGGGATCGGGCGGGCGATCCAGTCCAATCTGAACGCCGCCAAGGGCAAGCCGGTGCCGATGAATATCGACGGTGCGACTGCCGTGATCTATGCGGAACTCGGCTTTGCCGGGCCACTGGCGCGGGGGCTGTTCTGCCTGTCCCGGTCGGTCGGGATCATCGCGCATGCCTGGGAACAGCAGCAGCAAGGCGGGCGGAACAAGGGGCCGACGCCTCCGGGGTATCGGTGGACCTATACGGGGCCGGCGAAAGACTAACCCGCCTGCCGCCATTCCCTGGGCATGGTCGGTGTGAGGCTCAGCAGGGTCCTCGTGTAGTCCGCCTGCGGGGTCTGGAACAGCTGTTCGGACGGGCCCTGTTCTTCGATCCGGCCATTGCGCAGGACCACCATGTTGTCCGACATCTGCCGTGCGACGGACAGGTTATGGGTGATGAACAGGATGGTCAGGCCGAAGGTCGATTGCAGGTCTTTCAGCAGGTTCAGCACCTGCGCCTGAATCGACACGTCCAGGGCGGATGTGGGTTCGTCACAGATCAGGAACCTGGGGCGCGCCAGAATGGCACGGGCCACCGCGATGCGCTGACGCTGGCCGCCGGAAAACTGGTGGGGATACTTGTCGATGGCGTCTGGCGGCATGCCCACGAGGTCGAGCATCGCCTTGCCCATCTCGCGGCGCTCGTCGGCGTCGGTGATGAGGCTGTAAAGCCAGAGCGGTTCACTGAGGATGTAGCCGATCTTGTGCCGGGAATTGAGGCTGGAATACGGGTCCTGGAACACCATCTGCGTCAACCGGCGCGACGGGTGGTCCCTGCCCCGCGCCTTGCCAAGCGGGAGGGTTTCGCCGCCAAGTCTGAGGCTGCCTTCCTGCGGCGTCAGAAGTCCGGTGAGCACTTTGGCAAGGGTCGATTTGCCTGAGCCGCTTTCGCCAACCAGGCCCGTGATCGTGCCCGCCGGGATCGAGAAACTGACCGTGTCGAGCGCGGTAAAGCTGTCGGGTTTTCTGAACAGCGACGTGCGCTGGCCGCGAAACCGCATGGTGATGCCATCGACATCCAGCCCCATCGGCGGGGTCTTGTCGCCTTCGAGAAGCCATGCCTTTGCCTGTTCGCCCCGGGTGGTGACGTCAGAGGTGTCTTCGGCCTCCACGGGCAGACGGAAGCGCGCGATCTTGGTGTCGAGCGGTGGAACAGCGTCCATAAGCGCCACGGTGTAGGGGTGCTGCGGGTTGCCAAGAACCTGCCGCGTCTCTCCGGTTTCCATGGTCCGGCCATCGCGCATCACCGTCACGCGGTCGGCAATCTGCGCGATGACGCCGATGTCGTGCGTGATGAGCAGGAAGGCGATCTTGCGGCGGTCGGCGAGGTCGCGGATGAGGTCGAGCACCTGTTGCTGCACGGCGACGTCCAGCGCGGTTGTGGGTTCATCCGCGATGATCAGTTCGGGGTCGGTGCACAGCGCCAGCGCAATCACCACACGTTGCCGCATCCCGCCGGAAAACTGGTGCGGATATGCCTTGATCCGCTCTTTGGCATTCTTGATGCCGATCTCTTCCAGAAGGGCGACGGCGCGTTTGTGCGCGTCGTCATGGCTCAGGTCAGAATGGGTCTGGATGGTTTCGATCAGTTGATCTTCGACCGTCATCAGCGGGTTGAGGCTGGTCTGCGGGTCCTGGAAGATCATGGAAATCCGGTCGCCGCGGATCCTGTGCTGCTGATCCGGTGTCAGGCTGCGCAGGTCCGTGTCGCCGAGGGTGATCTCTCCGTTGGCGATGTAGCCGGGGGCGGAAATCAGCCCGATCACGGCAGCCCCCACGGTGGATTTGCCCGCGCCGCTTTCGCCCACCAGCCCGTGGATTTCACCGGGTTTGATGACCATGTCCACGTCTTCGATCGCGGTCACGTCGCCAAAGCGGCTGGGAAATCTGACGGCAAGATC
Organism: uncultured Rhodobacterales bacterium; assembly: GCA_964476315.1. Lineage (GTDB taxonomy): Bacteria > Pseudomonadota > Alphaproteobacteria > Rhodobacterales > Rhodobacteraceae > Marivita. The sequence goes on along the minus strand of CAYZAD010000005.1, from coordinate 32,965 downwards.
CTTGATCACCAGCATCAGCGCAGCCTCGGGTTGAAGACGTCGCGCAGGAAGTCGCCAAGAACGTTGATGGACACCACAAGCGCGACAAGGAAGAGCGTGGGAATCCAGAGAATCCACCATTCACCGGAGAGCAGGAACTGCATCCCGATCCGAATGAGCGTGCCCAGCGACGGGCTGTCCGCAGGCAGGCCGATGCCGAGGAAAGAGAGCGTCGCCTCAAGCAGGATGGCCGAGGCCAGATCGACCGTCATGATGACAAGCAGCGGGCCAAGGATGTTGGGAAAGATGTGCACGAACATGACGCGGATCGGACGCTGGCCCATCATGATCGCGGCCTGCACGTAATCCTTGTTCATCTGCACCAGCGTGGAGGCGCGTGCGGTGCGGGCAAAGTTGACCCAGAGCGACAGCGCAATGGCCAGCGTCAGGACCCAGACACGCAGTTCCTGTTGGACGTCCGCCGGGAGCAGACCGCGCGCGATGCCGTCGATCAGAAGCGCCGTCAGGATCGCGGGCAGCGCCAGTTGCACGTCTGCGATGCGCATGACGATGGCATCGAAACGGCCCCCGTAATAGCCCGCGGCAAGGCCAAGGGAGACGCCCAGAACGGTGGCAATCGCCATCGCGGCAATGCCGATCAGCAGCGACAGGCGTGCGCCGTAAAGGATGGACGAGATCATGTCGCGGCCCTGATCGTCGGTGCCGAGCAGGAATTGCGGGCGGCCCCCTTCCTCCCAGACCGGGGGGAGCAGCCCGTCGAACAGGCTGAAGGAACTCAGGTCATAGGGGTTCACCGGTGCGATCCACGGGGCGAAGACCGCACCGATGAGGATCGCGACAGCGGTGATCGCGGCAAGGATCACCGCCGGGGAGCGGGAAAAGAGCCACAGCCCTTCGCTGCGTTTCAGGAATGCGATCATGCGGCCTCTTTCACCCGCAGGCGCGGGTCGATGGCGACATAGAGCAGGTCGACGATCAGGTTCACGATGACGAAGAAGAACGCGATGACAACAAGGTAGACCCCCATCACGGGGATGTCGACGAAACGGATGGATTCGAGGAACAGGAGGCCCATGCCGGGCCACTGGAACACGCTTTCGGTGACGATGGAAAAGGCGATCACGCCGCCGAATTGCAGACCGATGATGGTGATCACCGGCACCATCGTGTTGGCGAGCGCGTGTTTGTAATAAAGCCTGCGCATCGGGACGCCGCGCGCGGTGGCAAAGCGGATGTAGTCAGAGCGCATGACCTCCATCATCTCGGCGCGCACCAGCCGCATGGTGAGTGTGAGTTGGTAAACGCCAAGCGTGATCGCCGGAAGGATCAGCGCGCGCCAGCCGTCGAGGGTGAGGAACGAGGTTTCCCATCCGCCAAGGTTCACCGTGCCGCCACGCCCGAAGGTGGGCAGCCAGCCAAGCTGTACGCCAAAGAGAAAGATCAGCATGATGCCGATCACGAATGTGGGCACCGACACGCCCACAAGCGTGGTCATCAGCAGCGTTTGTGTCACCGCCCCCCTTGGCCTGAGCGCGGTATAGACCCCGGCCGGGATGCCGACGATCAGAGAAATAAGCAGGGCGACGATGCCAAGTTCCAGCGTGGCCGGGATGCGGTCTGCGATCATCTCGGCCACGGGTTGGCGGGTGCGGTAGGAAAAGCCGAAATCGCCGTGCAGCAGGTCTGTCGTGAAGCGGGCGAATTGCGCGATGAAGGGATCGTTGAGCCCCAGTTCCTCGCGCAGGCGTTCCTGATCCTCGACCGAGGTTTCGACCCCGGTCATCTGGGTGATCGGGTCACCGACAAAACGGAACAGCGAAAAGGCCAGAAAGGCGACGGCCAGCATCACGAAGACGGACTGCACCAGCCGTTTCAGAATGAAATAAACCATCGCCTTTAGTCTTCTTGTGCTGCGTCAGTCGTCGATCAGTTGACCGTCACCCAGCGCAGCATGAAGAAGTTGTCGGCCCGCTGCGTGAGGTCGATATTGTCTTTCGCGGCCCAGATCAGCGGTTGGGTGTAAAGCGGGATATAGGCCACCTCTTCCTGCGTGATGGCAACCACTTCGTCGATCATCGCCTGCCGTGCGGCGGGGTCGATTTCCTGCTGGATGAGCGGCAAAAGCTCATCGACGCGGGCATTCGAATAGTTGCCGAAGTTCCACGAGCCAAGCTTTTTCTCGTCGTCCTGCGTGTGCATCAGAAAGCGGATCGGGTGCTCCATGTCGAAGGTGCCGGGCGACCAGCCAAGGAGGTACATGTCAAAGTCGTCTTCGCGCAGCTGCGGCCAGTAATCGCGCACCGGGCCGGTGCTGAGTTCGGCATTCAGGCCCACCGCCGCGAACATGGAGGCGGCCGCACGGCACAGTGCCTCGTCATTGATGTAGCGGTCGTTGGTGCATTTCAGGCCAAAGGAAAACCCGTCGGGATACCCGGCTTCGGCCAGCAGTTCGCGGGCGCGGTCGGGGTTGTAGTCGGGTCGGTCGCTGTTGGCCTCCGAATAGCCGGAGATCCCGGCGGGGACGAGTTGCGATGCCGCGTCGATCTTGCCCCGGAAGAGCACGCGATCGATGCTGTCGATGTCGAGCGCATGGGCCGCGGCAAGGCGCACGCGAGCGTCCTGGAACGGGTTGGCGTCGGTGACGTCTTCGGAGTAAAGCAGCGTGTCGTGTTCATGGCCGAAGCCAAACATGATGACGCGGGTTTCTTCACCTTCGAGCACCTTGAACCCGTCGCGGCCTTCGACCTGCGCCACGTCCTGCAGCGGGATGGGCTGGATGAAATCGATCTCGCCCGAGAGCAGTGCCGCAAGGCCGGTGGCCGCGTTGCCGATGGGGGTAAAGATGGCTTCGGTCACGTTGTGTTCGGCCTCGCCCCACCAGCCGTCATGGGGCACCAGAACGGTGCGCACGCCGGGGTCGCGGCTTTGCAGTGTGAACGGCCCGGTGCCATTGACATTCATCGTGGCAAAGTTTTCGGCATCGCGGGCGGGCAGTGCCGCATCGTTCGCTTCGGCCCAGCCTTTGTCGAGGATCATGAAATTCGCGATGCTGTCCGGAAACAGCGGGTTGGGTGCGCTGGTGACAAAATCGATGGTGAAATCATCGACGACGCGCACATCGGTGACCGGCGCGAACCACGACCGCACGTCCGCGGCCTCGTTCGAGGCGCGCTGGTAGGAAAACAGAACGTCCTCGGCGGTAAACGCCGCGCCATCCTGGAAGGTCACGCCTTCGCGCAGAGTGAAGCGCCAGCCGTTTTCGCCCTCGAGCGGTTCCCACGAAGTGGCAAGCGACGGTTCGATCGCCATGCCTTTGCCACGGCGGACAAGGCCTTCGTAGATGTTGTTCATGAAGGACAGGACGGGCGCAGAGTTGACCGCATGCGGGTCCATCGTTTGCGGATCTGTGTTCGAGGCCCAGCGAAAGGTCTCGGCTGACGCGGCGGTTGCCACGGCCAGTGCACCGCAGACAAGCGCGGTTGTGGTCTTGATGGACGTCATGATTTGGTTACTCCCCGGTGTATCTTTACGCCAGCCTGCCGTTTGTGCGGGGCGGGTCAAGCAGATAACGGACACCATGTCGCATCATCACGAAGCGGTGAACGCGGTGTGACGGCGGATGCCGGGGCTGTCACCGCATGACGAAGGGGTTCGCCATGGGCTGGTCCGACGTGTTGATCCAGGTGGTTTTGGTGCGTGTGTAATCCAGGATTGCCTCTGCCCCGGCCTCGCGCCCGTATCCGGACTGATTGAACCCACCGAAGGGCGCGATTGGAGAGATGGCCCGGTAGGTGTTGACCCACGTGATGCCCGACCGGATGCGGCGCGACACGCGGTGCGCGCGGGCGACGTTTTGGGTGAACACACCGGAACCAAGGCCGAAATCGCTGGTATTGGCGAGGGCAATCGCCTCGTCCTCGGTGTCGAAGGGCAGCAGCGTCATCACGGGGCCGAACATTTCGACCTTGAGGGTTTCGGTGTCGGGGCTGTTGGCCAGAACCAGCGTGGGCTGGACGTAATGCGCGCCCGCGTCGGCGCGGCGGCCGCCAAAGGCGATGGTTGCGCCCTGCGAGGTGGCTTTGGCAAGGGTCGCTTCGATCTTTTCGACCTGGGCCAGCGTGCAAAGCGGGCCAAGATGGGTCGCGGGATCATGCGGATCGCCGACGATCAGATCGCGGCATTTCGCGGTGATCCTGTCTGTCAGCGCATCCAGCACGGGGCGGTGAACCAGCCCGCGCGTGCCTGCGACGCAGGACTGGCCGGAGGCGCCGAAATTTCCGGCGATCAAGCCGTTCGCGGCGGCGTCGAGATCGGCATCGTCGAACACCAGAATGGGGGATTTGCCCCCCAGTTCGAGCGTTGTGACCGCGAAATTCTCGGCCGAATTGCGGATGACGTGGCGCGCGGTTTCGGGACCGCCGGTAAAGGCGATGCGATCCACGTCGGGGTGTCGGGTCAACGGCACGGCGCAATTGTCTGCATCCCCCGTGAGGATCGAAACGACCCCGGGCGGAAATCCGGCCTGATCCACCAGACGGGCGAATTCGAGCATCGGTGCGGGCGCAATTTCAGAGGCCTTGAGCACCACGCAGCAGCCCGCCGCCAACGCCGGGGCCAGTTTCGTCGCGGCAAGGAACATCTGGGCATTCCACGGCACGATCCCGGCCACGACGCCGATGGGCAGCCTTTGGGTAAAGACATGCATGTCCGGCTTGTCGATGGGCAGAACGGCGCCTTCGATCTTGTCGGCCAGGCCCGCGTAGTAGCGGTAGTAATCGGCGACGTACCCCGTCTGCGCCATGGTTTCGGACGCCAGTTTGCCGCTGTCGGTGGTTTCGATCCTGCCCAGATGGTCCGCGTTTTCGGCGATCAGGTCGGCCAGACGGGAAAGCAGTTTGCCGCGCGCCGTCTGTGTCATGTCGCGCCATTCGGGCAGATCGAGCGCCGCCCTGGCCGCCGCGATGGCGCGGGCCACATCGTCGGGAGATGCACAATCAAAGCTGGCCCAGACCTTCCCGGTTGCCGGGTTGATGCTGTCCATCGTCTGGCCTGCCGATCCGGCGGTGAATGTGCCCGCGATATACAGCGGGAAATGCGGTCTGTCGGTCATTCGATTGCATCCTTCAGGCAAAGGCGGGCATCACGTCGTCGATGAACCGGGCGAGCGAGGCGCGCTTGCGCTCTGTGCTCATGCCGCTGTCGATCCAGAACGAGAATTCGTCATAGCCAAGGTCTTCGTATCGCCTGATGCGGTCAATGACCTCTTGCGCGGTGCCGATGGTCAGATCGCGGCGCAGGGCCTCGGGCGCCATCATCTTGTTGCTGGCCATGTCTGCGTCGCTGAGGGGTTCGATCAGGCCCTGCGTGACCGGGCGCTTGTTCTGGAACCACGCGCCGAAATAGTTGTAAAACCGGCTGAGGTCGCGCGCACCGCGATCGGCATCCTCGGCATCCGAGGCCACGTAGGTGTGGTGCAAGAGCATGATCTTGGGGCGTGGGCCGTCGTGGCTGTCGCAGGCTGCGTTGAAGCGGGACATGAGCGTGTCGATTTCGGCATTGCCCTGCCAGAGCGGCGTGACCTGCACGTTGAAGCCGTTGTGGACGGCAAATTCGTGGCTGTTGGGATCGCGGGCGGCGACCCAGATGGGCGGGCCGCTTTCCTGAAGCGGCTTGGGGGCCGACGTGGTGGACGGGAAGCTGTGATAGGTGCCCTCATGGGCGCAGTCACCCGACCAGAGCGGCCGCAGAAGCGGCAGCGTTTCGCGCATGCGTTGCCCCGCGTCCCAGGCATCGAGGCCCGGGCACATGCGTTCGTATTCGTAGGAATAAGCGCCGCGCGCAGCGCCGATTTCGATCCGCCCGCCGGTGATGACATCGGCCATGGCGGCCTCTCCGGCCAGCTTGATCGGGTGCCAGAACGGGACGATCACGGTGCCCGTGCCAAGGCGGACATTTTTGGTGCGGTGGCTCAGGTCGACCAGCGTGGTGAACGGATTGGGGGCGATGGTGAATTCCATGCCGTGATGTTCCCCCGTCCAGATCGCGCGCATGCCGCCCTCGTCGGCCATCTGGCAAAGTCCTATGAATTCAGCATAGAGCGCCTGATGATCCTGATCCGCTGTCAGGCGTTCCATATGCGCAAAGAGCGAAAACTCCATCCGGTCACCTTTCCGTGGTTTGGCGTTGCATGGCTGTCATGTCCTGAGCCTGAAGGTTTGGCGCAAAGCGTCGGCGACCGCCTGCGGATGCGTCATCGGCATCATGTGGGCGGCGTCTTGCACCGTGTCGGCGGCCGCGTTGGGTGCGCGTTCGGCCATGTCCCGCGACATCTGCGGGGTCGAATTGGGATCCTGCGCCCCGGTCTGGAACAGCGCGGGCATGGAGAGCGCCGCAAGCCGGTCATCGTCTGGGCCGTCGTGGTGGGCGAAGACGCCGTAGGCCGTTGCATAACCCCGATGATCGCAATCGGTCAGCCAGTGGCGACATGCGTCGGCGGCATCTGCATCCGGGCCGGTGGGGTTGGGTCCAAACCATCGCGCCAGGGTTGGATCGGGTGACGGGCGATCCTGGGTTGCCAGAGACGCCGCCCGCTGCTGCACCGCCTGTGCCGCCTCCGGGCTGCGACGGTAAATGGCGTTCAGCGCGGCCACGCCCGACACCAGGTCGGGGTCGCGGGCGGCCAGTTCAAGGGCAATCATGGCCCCCATGGAGTGACCGGCGATTGACACCGGTTCGCCCAGTGCTTTGGCGAAGGCGTGCAGGCGGTCCACGTAATCCGGCAAGGCCCGCACCGTGCCCAAGGGCGACGCACCATGGCCGGGCATATCGACAGCGTAGAGGGTAAAGCGGTTCGCAAGCTGCGGGGCAAGGGCGGCCCAGGCTTCGGCCCGCAGGCCGACGCCGTGGATCAGGATCAGCGCGGGGCCGGTGCCGTCGCGCCAATACGCGATCTGTCCTGCCCCTTCAGACCGCGGCCGGGTTGTCCAGGTCATGGCCCAAATCCTTGAGATCCTGGTAGCGGTCGCCGATGCGGTGATGCGGACGGCCCGAGGTGGCAGCGCCCAGCGCGATCACCAGTTCATCGGCGCGCGGGGCGTCGGGAATGGCGAAATGCACGGTGAGGTAATGCGACCGTCGCCCGACATCGTTCTTGTCCATCAGCGGGATCTGGATCGGGGCATTGGCCGCACCGCGGATATTGGTGAAGGCAAGATAGGATTTTGCACCAACCGCTTCGCGGAAGTGGTTGCCGAACCGCAGCGTGTGGATGATGCCGGAGGCGTGCTCGATCTCGCCGTCCAGACCGACGATGGCGGCCTTGCCAAAGGCTTCGATGCGGTCACCACCCCCTGCCATTGCGGTGATGCGGTCGGTCAGACGCGCGCCCAGCGTTGGCCCAAAAGACTGGATGACCGGTTTGAGGTCTTCGACATAGCGACCGGCCCATGGGTTGGTGATGACGGCGGCGACGGCAAACATGCTCCATGGACTTGCGGCTTTCTTGAAGCCTTCGACAAGGATGTCTTCCTGAAAACTCACGATTTTTCGAATGTCTGGTTGCATATGGCCTGTCCTTTGGTCGGGGCGAGGTTAGGCGCTGCGGAGCGGTCCGACAAACGAAAGAAAATGACATGTGTGCATTAGATTTGCTAATGTGATGGCATGGCACAGTCTCCCCCTCCCCTGACGTGGTTGCGCGCCTTTGAAGCGGCGGCACGGCATTTGAGCTTTACCCTGGCTGCGGACGAGCTTGGCTTTACCCAATCGGCGATCAGTCAACACGTGCGCGCGCTGGAAGAGCGGCTGGGCACGCCGTTGTTCGTGCGGCGGCACCGCGCCCTTGTCCTGACGGATGCGGGGCGTTTGTTGTTGCCGGACGTTGCGGCGGCGATGGGATTGTTGGCCAAGGCGACAGAGCGGTTTCTGCCAGAGCAGGACAAGCCGACCCTGACGATTGCCACGTCGGCCAGCGTCGCGCATTGCGTGCTGGCGCCGCATCTGTCGGGCTTTTTCGAACAGCACCCGGATATTGCCCTGCACATCGTGACCACGGTCTGGCCGGATGATTTCGTGGCCACGAATGCCGATATCGAGATCCGTTTTGGCGCGCCCAGCGTTGTGGGGCGCGATGCGCAGCGGTTGCGGCCTTGCTTTCTTCATCTGGTGGCGGCGCCCGGGATCGCGCGATTGCAGGGCACGACCCCTTTGTCAGAATGGCTGGCCGGGCAATCGCTGATCCAGCCGGTGGGTCTGTCGACGGGCTGGCGCGATATCGCACGGAAGCTGCGCTGTCGTGACAGGCTGCATCCCGCGCTTCTGGTGGACACGCATGGAATGGCGGTGGCATTGGCGATGGCCGGTGCGGGCATTGCGCTGTGCCACGGCCTGATTTCGCGCCGGGCGCTGCAGGATGGCGCGCTGGTGGAACTGGGGATGCCGCATGTCGATGCCAAGGAAGGGTATTTCCTGGCCGTCAAGGCAACGCCCTTTCCGGATCAGCAACGCCGGTTCCTTGACTGGTTCGAGACCCTTGTCGCAGGGTGACGCGGTCATCCGTTTGCACGGGCGGCCTTTCCTCTTTACCGTTGCGCCAACCGCACTCAGACCAAAGCCCCGTTATGTCAGATCGCACGAACACTGTCCGCGCTGCGGACCACCTTGTTGACCTGCTTGTCGCGCAAGGCGTGGATGCCGTTTTCGGCGTTCCGGGCGAAAGCTATTTGCCCGTGCTGGATGCCCTGCATGGCCGTGACGCGGCGATCCGGTTCATCACCTGCCGACAGGAAGGCGGTGCGGCGATGGCGGCGGATGCGCATGCCCGCCTGACCGGGCGGCCGGGCGTGTGTTTCGTGACGCGCGGACCGGGGGCCACCAATGCCAGCGCGGGCGTGCATATCGCGTTTCAGGATTCAACGCCGCTTGTGCTGTTCATCGGCCAGGTGGCACGGAACATGGTCGAACGGGAGGCGTTCCAGGAAATCGACTATCGGCGGATGTATGGCCAGATGGCGAAATGGGTGGCCGAGATCGATGACCCGTCCCGCATGCAGGAATATGTCAGCCGGGCATTCCGAACGGCGCTGTCGGGGCGTCCCGGGCCGGTGGTCCTGTCGCTGCCCGAAGACATGCTGTACGACCCGGTCACGCCCCCGCGACCGCCCGCCCGGGCCGAAACACCCCGGTTCCTGCCGGCCCCGTGGCAGATGGCAGAGCTGAAATCCCGGCTTGACCGCGCAGTGTCACCGCTGGTGATCGCGGGCGGTGGAGGATGGACGCGTGCGGGCATGCAGGCGCTGGAACAGTTTGCCGAACGGCAGGGCATGCCGGTGGCGGTGTCGTTGCGATCGCAGGGTTTGATGAACAACAACCACCCGAATTACGTGGGCCATTTCGGGATCGGACCGACGCCTTACCTTGCCGATGCGCTTGGGCAGAGCGACCTGCTGCTGGCCATCGGGCCACGGCTGGGCGAGATGACGACCGGGGGATACACGTTGTTGACCCCGCCAGTGCCCGATCTGGATCTGGTGCACGTGTTCCCCGCAGGCGAGGAACTGGGCCGGGTTTACGAACCGGCCATGTCGCTTGTGTCGGACACCGAAAGCTTTTGCCGCGAGATCGCCGACTGGAATCCGATTGCACCGGATCGACATGCGGGCCGGACGGCTGAGTTGCGCCGCGCTTACGAGGCGTTCAATGCGCCCGGGTCGGTTGGCGATGATCCGGTCGCACCGATCTTTGCCTACCTTGCGCAAACGCTTCCCGACGACGCCATCCTGTGCAACGGGGCGGGAAACTATGCGGCGTGGCTGCATCGGTTCTACAGGTATCGCAGCCCCGGGTCGCAACTGGCGCCCACCTCTGGCTCCATGGGATACGGCCTGCCCGCCGCCATTGGCGCCGCCATCGCCACCCCTGAGCGGGAGATCGTGGCCATTGCGGGCGACGGCTGTTTCCTGATGACCGGCCAGGAGATGGCGACCGCTGTCCATCATGGGCTGAACCTGACCGTCATCGTGATCAACAACAGTCGCTACGGCACGATCCGCGCGCATCAGGAACGGGAGTTTCCCAACCGCGTGTCAGGCACCGATCTGACCAACCCGGACTTTTGCGAATTCGCGCGGTCTTTTGGCGCTTTTGCCGGTCGGGCAACCGATCTGCCGTCGTTCAAGGAGGCCTTGTCCACCGTCCGCGGGATCAAAGGCGTCAAGCTGATCGAGATCCAGACCGATCCGAGGCTGATTTCCCCCGGCAAATGGCTGGGCTGACCGCGCAGATCACGGGCTAGCCGCTTGCCGCGATCAGATCGGAGGCTTTTTCCCCGATCATGATCGCCGGGGCGTTGGTGTTGCCTGACACGATTTCCGGCATGATGGAGCAATCGGCGACACGCAGCCCGGTCAAGCCATGCACCCGGAGTTGGGAATCGACCACCGCGTTCACGTCACTGCCCATCTTGCAGGTGCCTGTCGGGTGATAGATCGACACGGAATTGTTGCGCGCCCAGTCCAGCGTGCCCGCGTCATCATCCATGTCGAGCGAAGCCTGCGGGCGGAATTCTTCGGCGATCTTGGAGGTCAAGGGCGCGTGGCGCGCGATGCGACGGGCGATCTTGACCCCTTCGGTGATGGTCTGGCAGTCGGTTTCGGTTGACAGGTAGTTCGGGTGAATTTTCGGGTAGGTGCGCGGGTTGTTGCCCGCCAGCCGGATCTCGCCCCGGCTTTCGGGGCGCAACTGGCACACCGACATCGTGAAGGCCGAGAACGGGTGCACCCCTTCGCCGGGGCTGTCCGCGGACCAGGGCTGCACGTGGAACTGGATGTCGGGCGTCGCGATGTCTTCGCGGGTTTTCATGAAGCCGGTGGCGAGGCTTGCCGCCATCGTCATCGGACCGGCGCGGAACAATGCGTATTTTAGCGCGATCCGGGCCTGATCGACCAGGCTGCGCACCTCGTCGTTCAGCGTGGGTTCGTTGCACTTGAACACCAGACGCGCCTGCAGATGGTCCTGCAGGTTCTTGCCCACGCCCTTGAGGTCGTGAATGGGGTCGATCCCGTTTGCCTTGAGATGTTCGGCCTCACCGATCCCGGACAGCATCAACAGATGGGGCGAATTCAGCGATCCGCCCGACAGGATGACCTCGCGCCGTGCCTTGACGATCTTTTCGGATCCCGAGGCATCAAGGTAGGCCACGCCAACGGCTTTCTTGCCCTCGAACACGATGCGGCTGGCCAAGGCGTTGGTTTCAATGTGCAAATTCGGGCGCTTCTTGACCGGGTTGAGATAGGCCACGGCCGCGCTGCACCGCCGGCCATTGCGCGTGGTCAGTTGGAAATACCCCACGCCTTCCTGCTGTGCGCCGTTGTAATCGGGATTGAACGGATACCCGGCCGCCTGCGCGGCAGCGACCCAGGCGTCGCAGATCGGGCGCTGGATGCGCATGTTCGAGACCGACAGAGGCCCCGCATCGCCGTGAAAGTCGTCCGCCCCGCGTTCGTTGTTTTCCGCCCGCTTGAACAGCGGCAGGACATCGTCCCATCCCCAGCCGGGATTGCCCATCTGGCGCCAGCGATCGTAATCTTCGGGCTGGCCCCGCACGTAGAGCAAGCCGTTCAGCGATGATGAGCCGCCCAACACCTTGCCACGCGGCCAATCAATGCTGCGGCCATTGAGCCCCGGGTCGGGTTCCGTCTTGTAACACCAGTCCACGCTTGGGTTGTGCATGGTCTTGAAGTACCCGACGGGGATGTGAATCCACGGGTTTCTGTCAGGCGGCCCGGCCTCGAGCAAGACGACCTTGGCACCGGGATCAGCACTCAGCCGATTGGCAATCACGCAGCCCGCAGAGCCCGCGCCCACAATAACAAAATCCGCGTCCACCGATGAATTCCTCCCCTGCACGAAAAAAACTCTATGCAGATCGAGAAAGCCATTCTAGTGTTTTTTGAAAAGAAACGTCTCAATAATTGCTATAACGGGAGGAGAAGCAATGAAAATCGGAGATCGTATCAAGGGAGTCTCACGTCGGGATTTTTTCCGTATTGCGGGGACTTACGGCATGAGCTCGACGCTTTTGGCGGCGGGGACATTCGGCGGCGTAATGACCGCAGCCAACCTCGCGAAGGCGGCGGAATCAACCTATAACAAGCGCTTTGCGAAAGAAGCCAAGCACACGCTGAAGTTCGGCGCCGCCGGCTTCAACCCGCAAAACCTGTTGATTGAACGGGCCGGTTGTCTTGAGTTCGCCCGCGACCTGGAAGAGCGGACAGACGGCGAAATCCGCATCGAGTTCATTGGCAACAACCAGATTTGCGGCCAGCTGTCCTGTGTCGAGAAAGCCCAGCAGGGCATCATCGACCTTTATGCGGCATCCACCCAGAACTCTGCCGGTGGTGCGCCCTATCTGAACGTGCTGGATTATGCGTATATGTTCCGCAGCCGCGCGGACCAGTACTACTTCATGTACAGCCCGGAATCGCAGCGGATCCTGCGTGACCCGTTCGAAAAGCGTCACGGCCTGAAGTTCCTTTTCACCCACGCCGAACTGCGCGGGATCATGATGGGCCAGAACTTTGCCGACAAGCCGACGGTGACCAAGCTTGAAGACATCATGGGCACCAAGAACCGCGTGACCGGCACACAGTTGGGCCGGATCGCGATGGAAGCGCTGAACCTGAACCCGGTGCCGGTGGCATGGGAAGAAACGCTGGACGGTCTCAAGCAGGGTCTGATCGACGGTGCGGAAACATGGGCGTCGGCTGTGGCTTACGCGAACATGTCGCCGGTGGTGAGCCAGTGTGTCGACCTGCGCTTCTTCTGCGGGACAGAGCACACGGCGATGCGGTCCGAGACCTTTGACGGCCTCAGCGGTGAACTGCAGGACGCCGTGATGGAAGCGTCTTACCTGACGCAGGTGCACGTGCAGGCGGCGAACGAAGCGGCGCTGGTCAACACGGTCGGTTTCTCGACACCGCAACTGCCCAACACGATCTTTGCACAGAACGACGTGCGCGTGGCCAACCTGTCGGACGAAGAGGTCCGCAAGGCCGAAGAGATGTGTTCGCCCGAATTCCAGCCGCAGCTGTGGGAGCAGTGGCGCGAGCGGATCAACGGCTGGGCCGGTGGCATCGACACCTACCAGGACATCTACAACGAAGTGCGCAACAACCCGCACACGCTGGCGGAGAACGTGGAACCACGCCGCTGGTGGAAGGGCTGATCGCCCCGCGCCTTGCAGCATAAGGAGCAGCCCCGCATCGCCGGGGCTGTTTCGTCTCAGGCTCGCCAGACCGGGACAACCCGGCACAGTCTTTCATAGGGAGGAGGGGACCGATGGAGATCTGGTCCGATCTAAGCGCGTTGATCAGCGCGTTCGCCAGCCAGGATTCCTGGACAATCCGGCAGGCTTTGGCACCCAACACAGTCTACATCTTCAGCGCCGTGTTCCTGCTGATCGCGGGGCTGGCATTGTCGTGGGTGTATCACCATGTGCCGATCATCGAACGGTACTTTGAACGTACGGTGATGATCACCTGTTACCTTGCCATCGCGGGGATCATCTTCTGGGGCGTGATCGACCGCTTCATCTTTTCCAACCAGCAACCCTGGTCGACCACCATTCCCCCCTTCCTGTTCATGGTCATGGCGTGGTTTGGCGCGGCGTATAACGTGCGCGTGCGCACGCATCTGAGCTTTTCGGAATTCCGCACGCGGATGCCGCGTGGCGGCCAGTTGGCGTGTCTTTGGCTCGACTTTTTCCTGTGGTTCGGATTCGCGCTGATCTTCCTCGTGACCACGTTGCGGGTTGTCGCGCTGTCGGCGTCGAATTTCCAGATCGTTCTGGGCACCGACAACACGATGCAGTGGTGGTTCATCCTTGGCGCGCCCCTGGCGGCGACGCTGATGGCGGCCCGCGCGGTTGAGAACATTCAGGACGACATGAAAAACTATCGTTCCGGCAAACCAATGATCCAGCAGGCCGTAATCGGGGGAGATACGTGATGACCGACGGAACCCTTATTACGCTGATCTCACTGGGTGTGACGTTCCTGTTCATGCTGGGCGTGCCGGTGCTTCTGGTCATTGCCTACTGGGTGATCGGCTGTTCGTTCGTGTTGGGGCTGACGCTCGACAACATGGGCGCGGAACTGCTCAACGTGTTCAACAAGGGCTTTGCCCTTCTGGCGATGCCGCTTTTCATCCTGACCGGTGACCTGATCAACAAGTCCGGGATCGCCCGACGGCTGTCGGACTTTGCCTATGCCTGCCTTGGCTGGCTGCGCGGCGGTCTGGCGATGGCGTCGCTGGGGGCCTGTGGTCTTTTCGCGGCCATCTCTGGCTCGAATTCGGCCACGACGGCGACCATCGGCTCCATGCTGCACCCTGAAATGGTCAAGGGCGGATATGACGAACGCTTTTCAGCGGCGACGGCAGCCGCAGGCGGCACGGTCGGGATCATCATCCCGCCGTCGATCATCTTTATCGTCTACGGGTTCCTGATGAACCTGCCCATCTCGGACCTGTTTGTTGCGGGCATCCTGCCCGGCGCGCTGATGGTGGTTGGCATGCAGCTGGCCTGCTACATCATCTGCCGGATGAACGGCTGGGGTTACCTGATCCCGTTGCAGCTCAACCGCGTTTTGAAAACCGCGTTCGGAGCGTGGCTGGGCTTTTTCGCCATCGGTCTTGTGCTTTGGGGCATCTATACCGGCAAGTTCTCTCCGACCGAAGCGGCGGGCGTGACGGTTGGATTCTGTATCATCGCGGGTCTTTTGTCCTGGGTCGTGACCAAGGTTCTTGGACTGCGGTCAGAGAAGACGTGGGAAGAGAAATCCTACGGCGAGATGCTGGTGGTGGAAGGGTTCACGCTCTGGCAGATCCCCGGGATCACCATGCGCTCGGCTGAAATCACCGGCATTCTTGCCCCGTTGATCGCCATTTCGGTGGTGATGCAGCAAATCCTGTCGCTTTTGGGGGCGCAGCAGGTGATCGGGGATTTCGTGACGGCGATGGGCGGCTATTACGCGGTGCTGTTCACAGCGATGGTGATCGTCTTTTTCTCGGGCATGGTGCTTGAATCCCTGCCGGTGACCATCATCCTGGCGCCTATTCTCGCGCCGATTGCCGCAAGTGTGGGCGTTGATCCGATCCACTTCTCGGTGATCTTCCTCGTGGGGGCCTCGATCGGGTTCATCACACCGCCTTACGGGCTTAACCTGTATGTGGCCTCAGGGGTCACGGGTGTGCCGTATTTCAGACTTCTGCGATACACCGTGCCTTACCTGATCGCTTTGATCAGCGTCTGGATTTTGGTATCGTTGACACCTGAATTGGCGCTGTTCCTGTTGCCAAACCGGTGAGGATCGCCCCATGCCAGATGATCGCACCCTTGCGGTGAAGGATCACATACCGACAAATCTTCGCCTCCTCCTTCTTGTTGAGGCGGTGGCGAAGACCGGGGTGCCGGTGGCCCCGTCTGCCTTGTCCGACGCGCTGGGGCTGCCCAAACCGACAATCCATCGGCTTTTGGCCACTGCAGAGGATGAAGGGTTCCTGCAACGTGCCGTCGATGGCCGGTCTTACGGGCCGGGAAAACGTCTGCGCAATCTCGCGGCCAATACGCTGTCGTCGCAGCGCATCCGCACGGAACGCCTTTTGATCATGCAGGCGCTTGCCGAAGAGGTGGGCGAAACCTGCAACCTTGCGGCCCCAAGCCGCCATGGCATGGTCTACCTCGATCGGGTTGAAACCCATTGGCCGCTGCGGATCCAGTTGCCTGTGGGCACCCAGGTGCCGTTCCACTGCACCGCGAGTGGCAAGATGTACCTTTCGTCCCTGCGCACGGACAAGTTGCAGCGCCTTCTGGGGTCACTGCAGCTTGAACGCAGAACATCCCGCACGTTGACCGATCCGGACAAGCTCATGGAAGAATTGAGTGCGATCCGCGCACGCGAGTATTCCACCGATAACGAGGAGTTCATGGACGGGATGTGCGCCGTCGCTGTCCCGATCAGGGACAGCGAAGGACGCCTGTTGACGACACTCTCCGTGCACGCACCTGATCAGCGACGCTCTTTGGACAGCTTGATCAACATGCTGGACCCCGTTCGCCGGGCAGCGGAAAAACTGGCAGAGCTCAACACGAACTGAAGCTGCGGCCCCCCTGCCCCGGGATGTGGGCATCAAAGGTGAGGGCCTGCCCGATGCGCGCCGTCAGGAACCGAAATCAGACAGCGACCCGGTTTCGAACACCTCTGTGGATGTCACGCCTTCGGGCAGGTCGGGCACGTCCGCCAGGCTGGGCACGCGCGGCCCGAACACACCCCCCAGGAACCCGTCACGACTGCTGACGAAATCGCGCAGCGCCGCTGCCAGCGGATCAGACCCGTCCATGATTTCTGGATTGGCCTGAATGAACGCCATGATGCCTTGTGTGTTTCCTTCTTCAACAAGGCTTTTCAACGTCACGAGATCATCCTGCGTATAGACGGCATGCGCCGCTTGTCCGAGGCCGATCGCCAGGACGGATGACAACAATACGATTTTCAAATTCTTCATGTGCGGGGCTCCGTGGTTGCACGACCTGAGCCCTGATTACCGGGACCGCTTTAAGGAACGGTAAACGATTGCGATTTATTTCAGATTGAAATCGTTTCTGGGCCGCGCCCAGTCATGTCAATGGCCCAGCCCGCAGCGCCCCCTTCGCAAACGCGGCATGAACAGAGAAAGACATCAATGACACTCAGCTATCGTTCCTACGCCGACATGTCCCGGGCTATTTCGGAAAACGTTGGCATCCTGCCCGATGTCGATTTCGTCGTCGGGATACCGAAATCCGGCATCGTCCCCGCGACCATGATCGCGACGGTCAAGAACGTGACCTTTCTGGACCTCGATTCGTTTCTTTTCTCTCAGTCCCGCCGCAAGGGACGCCGGATGCAATCGAACGGGTCCGGGGAGGATCTTCCCCGTGTGCTCGTGGTTGACGATTCCGTTAATACCGGGGCCGAGTTCAGGCGCGTGCAAAAACGGATTGCGGCGCTCGAAACCGATTTCGCGGTCACGTATTGCGCGGTGTTCGGGCTTCCGGACAAGACCAAGAACGCCCCGCGCCACATTGTTCTGGAACGCGTGCCGCAGCCGCGGGTTTTTCAGTGGAATTACCGCAACCACATCATCGCGGAAAGCGCCTGTTTCGATCTGGACGGCGTGCTGTGCGAAGACCCGACAGCGCATGACAATGACGACGGGCCGCGCTATCTCGACTTTCTTCTGAATGCCCGCCCGCTGTTCATTCCGCAGAAACAGATCAGCGCCATCGTCACATCCCGGCTGGAGAAATACCGCGAGCCGACGATGGAATGGCTGGAGGCCAATGGGGTTCTTTACAAGGAACTCATCATGCTGGATTTGCCCAGCGCAGAGGAGCGGCGGCGGCTCAAGGCGCATGCACCGTTCAAGGCCAGTGTCTATTCCACGCGGGACGATATCCTGTTCGTCGAAAGCAACCACAAACAGGCGCTCGACATCGCGCTGGCCACGGATAAATGCACCATCGCCACCGAGACCGATGCGTTTTTCTACGGCCAGGCCGACGCGACACGGACGCTGAACAAGGCGCATAGCGCCACGCTTCTGGCGAACGAGAACCACGTGTTGCGCAGGCAATTGTCGGATGCCGCGAAGATCCTGAGCGAGACGTCTTATGACCCGGTCAATTGGGTCGATACATTCCTGCCCAACAAGACCAAACCGAAACCGATCAAGACACCGTTCCAGCAGGCCCGCGTCATCGAAGGGGCCAATGCATCGCGCTGTCTGTCCAACCTGAACGAGCGCCCGAAGCAGGGGGCGAAACCGCGCCGCATCGCCATGATCGGAACGAGCTTTGACGTCAAACGCGGTGCGGGCGCGGCCGCGTCCTCATCGCGGTTGCGCGACACGTTCAAGGATCGCGGCTATGATGTGCGCACTTTTTCACTGGAGGATTACCCGGTCGTGGGCACCGAATCCTCGGACCAGCCCATTCGCGGCGTGCATCTGCCGACATGGATTGCGCTTGGCAGCACCAGCATTTCGGAACGGGTCGTCGAGGATGTGGAGCGCTACAGGCCCGACTGCATCATCCTGGGCGCCATCGACCGCAGCGTTCTGAGCATCCCCGATCTCTTGCGGCTCAAATTCCCGATTGTCTGGATCGCGCGGGACAATTGGGTTCATACGGGCGGGTGTCTGTTCAAACTGGACGACACAGAGGTCGTGCAACTGCCGGACCATGACAAACAGTTTCTCGAGTCCCTGACCTGCGACCAGTTCAAGATGGGCTGCGTGGATTGCCCTTCGGTCGTGGACAAGCGCGAGACGGCCAAGGTGTCGGCGTCTTACACGCTGCGGCAAATGGTGTTTCGACGCCGCCCCGACATGGTGTTCTGCGGCATCTCGAGCTGGATGGCACAAATGCTGCGCGACGCGCCGCTGACACGGGATCACGCGATCTACACGGTAAACAATCCGATCCCGGCCCCCAAGGCTCCGCCGCGCCCGTTGTGCCGCGAGGAACTGGGCATTGCGCCGGACACAAAGGTCATTCTTCTGGCGGTTCACAAGGCATCGAACAAGCGCAAGGGGTTCACGCTTGCCGCGCAGGCGCTGGCGAAACTGGCGGTGTCGAACACCGACACAAGCGATATCTGCGTGGCCATCCTGGGCAGCGTCGACAGGACCGCGCTTGCCGATCTCGACCTGCCCTTCAAGGTGGTGCCGCTTGGCTTCATTTCCGACGAGGAGCAGAAATCCAAGGTCTACAAGGCGGCCGACGTGTGCCTGGTTCCGTCCTTGCAGGAATCGCTGTCCGTCATCGCGTCGGACAGCATCCGCAACGGCACCCCCGTGGTCTGTTTCAAGACCAGCGGTTTGCAGGATTTCGTGCATCACAAGGTGAACGGCTATACCGCGCGGGCGTTCGACACGGATGATCTTGCGCTGGGATTAAGCTGGGTTCTTTTCGATTGCGACGAACGGGCGACCCGCACGGCGGCGGCGACCATCGGTCACGACATGTTCGCACCGGACAACACGATCGGGCGGTACGAAGACGTCATCCAGCATGCCATCGACAACTTCAAAAACCAGTCATTCGACACACGGACCTTTGCGGAACTGACCAGCCTGTTCCAAAGCGTCGGTCAGGATTCGCGGCACAGGCACGTGGTGCGCCGCCATCTGGAAAAGACGCTGAAGCGGTCCAAGGCGTCGTGACCCCGTTTTCGATGTGATGGCAAGCCCGGTGAACGGCGGAAGGTGACGCGGCAGGACCGCGCCCCGTTAGAGGGCCGAGATTTAGGGCATAAGACGCGCGTAGATATCGCCGGAATTGGCAGATTGAGGCAGGCGGCGCACGTAATCCGCGATGTCTTCGCTGGACACCCAAGGATCAAGGACAAGCCGGTGATCTTCGCCAAGGCTGACGTTGAACGCCCAGCGCCCAAGGCGGTCCAGTCGCGCAAGGCAGGCCGGGACCACGGATTTCTGCAGGGTCGTGAATTCGAAGGACAAGGCCGGGACCGGGACGGACAGCCCGTTCAGCACCTCGGCCTCGTGGCCTTCGACATCGATCTTGACGAAATCCGGTGTCCCGTGCCGGTCGATCAGGCGGTCCAGCGTGGTCATGGGCACGCGCAGGCGTTTGTCCCAGCTTTGGTTCTGCCAGTCCGGAGAAGACTGCGCGGCCTGCGTCAGAGCCTTGGAGACGGTTGAAACCGTCGGGTTACGCGAATTGATCAGCAAGGCGATGCTGCCCTCTGTGGCTCCTGCTGCCTTGCAGACCAAGGACACGCCCGGATCCTGCCCATGGATCAGCCGCAATGCGCGAAAGACATGCGGTTGCGGCTCCACCGCGACGACGGCCGCGCCAAGACGCCGGAAACTGGCGGTGCGATCCCCGACATGCGCCCCGATGTCAAAGGCCAGCCCGCCTTTGGGCACGAAATGTGCATTCAGACGGTCCATCCGGTCGGTGCGTGCCGCGTCGCGATAGTAGACGTCGAAGGACCGGCGCAGGGAAGAGGGATTCATTCCCGCAAACCGTTGAGAACGCGGCTTGCGACACGCGCGGTGTCCATCCATCCCGGCAAAGCAAGACCGGCCTTGCGGGATGCCGTTTCCATCGCATGGCGAAACCCGTGATCTGACAGCAGTCGGCGTATCGCCTTGGCCAGATCGTCATCGGCATGCGTAGGCACAAGGATACCGGCATCCTGCGGGACGGTCTGGGGCACGGCGCCGGTGGCGCAGGAGACGATGGGCAGGCCCCAGGTCAGGGCCTCGTTGAAGACCATTCCGTAACCTTCGTAGCGGGTGGCCAGAACGAAAAGGCTGGCCTGTTGGTAAAGGGTGTAAAGGTCATCACGCGGGACATTGCCTGCAAGCGTGACACGATCAGAGAGCCCCAGATCCCGGATCATGGCATGCAAGTCTTGCGTGTAGGCGTCATCCCGCGATGAGCCGGCAATCACGCTGCGCCATGGCAGGTCAGTCAGACCGGACAGCGCCCGCAACAGCATGTCATGGCCTTTGCGCGGGTGCAGGATACCCACGGTCAGGATGAGCGGCGGTTCGGTGGGCTGGCGTTCAGCGTCCGGCTGGTCGGTTCCCGGCTGCGCGATATGGATGAGGTCGGCCTTCACGCCGTATTCCGAGGTCAGGATATCCGCCGTGTGGGGGCTTGGCACCAGCACCGCCTGCGCCAAGGCAAGATTGTCCCGTTCGGTCTTGAACAAATGGTCCTGTGCCTCCGGGCTGAGACCGGTTTCCTTGGCCAGCGGATGGTGGATCATGGCGACGATGGGCGCGCGCACTTTTTCCAGACCCCTGGTGTCGATGGAGCCATAGATCAGACCGTCGAGGATCAGGGCGCGATCCGAGTCGATGGCAATGAGCGCCTCCACGGCTTCGGCCATGTCAGAGGCGGACGGATCGGGAAACGTGTCACCCAGGGCGATATGGGTCACGTCATGCCCGAGGGTGCGCAGGTTTTCGAGCAGCAGGCGCTCGTAAATGTAGCCGCCTGTGAGGGTGTTGATATCGCCGGGAATGGCAAACGCGGCGGTCTGAAAGGTCATGTCACTTGCTCCGGTGCATAGATGCGAAGAATGGCTGTCTCCAGCGTGCTGACGGCGACATATCCCAAGACAGACAGTATCGCGACCAACGCCACCGCGCTCCACAGCATGTCATAGTCGGAAAGCGAGGCCGAGAGCGCCATCAGGCTGCCGATGCCATTGCCTGTGGCAAGCCATTCGACCACTGTCACCGCCAGAACCGACGCCGGAACATTGATGCGCGCGGCGGCAAAGAACGCTGGCAGCATGGCCGGGATACGCACGCGGATCAGCTTGACCAGCGGGTTTGCAGCATAGCTGTTCAGCACGTCCATCGCGCGACCGGGGGCTTGTTTCAGGCCGTGCAGGCAAGCGACAAATGTCGGGAAAAAGACCATGACCGCCACCAGCGTGATGGTGCCGATGGCCCCCCGCCCCAGCAAAAGCACCACAAGCGGCGCGGTGGTGATGATGGGCACGGATCGCAACGCTATCGCGATGGGCATGGCAGTGCTGGCGACCCGGGGGACAAGCACAAGAAGCATCGCCAGGACGGCGCCTGTGGCCAGACCTGCGGCGTAGCCGGGCAGCAGGTAGACGGCGGTTTCCCCCAGTGCTTGCAGCAGCGTGGCCCGCGTGGCGGCCGCATCCGCAGCGAGGAACAACGCCGCGACCACGTCCTCGGGGCCTTTCGCAAAGAAGGCGTTCAGGCCGGACACCGTGATCAGCGCCCACCACAGCAAGAGCGCCGCCGCCGTCAGGACGACACCCTGCCAGGCGACGTGCCACGGGCCGCGTCGTGATCGGCCCAGAGGCGCGGCAAGGATGAGCGGCGGTTCTTCCTTCAGGAACCGGGCCGCTGCCCAGCCGATGGCGACATAGGCAAAGACCGCCACCAGGGTGGCAACCGTGGCAAGGCTCCATGTCATGTCGATGTTCATGCCGCGCAGCGCCCGGACCGTCAGCACCCCCATGCCGCGTTCAGCCCCGGTGAATTCGCCGACCATCGCGCCCAGAAACGCCGCCGGTGCGGCGATCTGAAGTCCCGCGATGAAATAGGGAACCGCTGTCATGGCGCGAATGTGCAAAAGCGCCGCCAACCGTCCCCGGCCATAGCTGCGCGACAGGTCAAGCCAACCGGACGGCACCGCACGCAACCCCACAAGAAGCGGGATCAGCGTCGTGTAGTAAACGGCAAGCGCCGCCAGAATGATCTGCGGCCATGCGCCGGGGCCGAAAAAGACGCGCAGCAACGGGCCGGTGGCCACCAGCGGCAGGCAGAACACCAAGAGGGCAAAGGCACGGATCGCGGCTTCGCTTCGGGGCCAGAGCACTGCGATCACGGCCAGCGCCACGGCAACGAGGTTGCCAATCAGGAACCCGGCTGCGGCATTGGTCAGCGTGACGCCCAGCGCGCGGGTCATGAGACCGGCATTGTCGGCCAGATACCCAAGGATTGCGATGGGACCGGCAAGGACAAATGCATCCCCAAGCCACCGCGCCGCGACTTCCCAGACCAGCAGGAAAAGCGCCGGGCCGATCCAGGCGCCATTGCGCCAGCCCGACGAAACCCTTTGTGCGGTCACGATCATTGCGCGGCTTTGGGAAGGCCGGTCGCCATGCCTGCGGACAAGGCTGCAAACACCGTGTCTGTCAGGTCCGCAAAGGCGGCAGTGCGGGCCATCTCGGGCTTGCGGGGACGGTCCAGCCCGATGGGAATATCCGCCACGATACCGGCTGGACGGGGCGACAGGACCACCACCCTGTCGGACAGCATGGTGGCTTCGCTCACCGAATGGGTGACGAGGAGCGTGGTCGTGCCGCTGGCCTCCCAGATGCCGGGCAGATCCTGCGCCAGTTGCTTGCGGGTCAGTTCATCGACCGCCCCGAACGGTTCGTCGAGCAACAGCAGTTGCGGCTTTGTGGCGAGGGCCCGCGCGATGGCGGCGCGCTGCCGCATTCCGCCCGACAGCTGGGCCGGGCGGGTATCGGCAAACCCGTCCAGCCCAACAAGGTGGATCAACTGGTCGATCTGCGCGGCGTCTTTCGGGCGTCTGGCAAGGCTGAGCGCCAGTTCGATGTTCTTGCGCACCGTCCGCCACGGCAGCAGGGACGGGTCCTGAAAGGCGATGGCCAGCCCGGCCTTGCGCAGCATTTCCGACGGTTTGTCGTTGTCGATCAGGATGTCGCCTTCGGATGGCTCTTCCAGCCCGGCGATCATCCGCAGGAGCGTGGACTTGCCACAGCCCGATGGCCCGACCAGCGCTGTCGTCTGTCCGGCGGCGAAGGTCAGGTCAAGAGGCCGGACGGCCTCTACCCCGCCTTCGAATGTCTTGGCGACACCGCGACAGACAACCCTGACCGACATTCCGGATCAGGCGCTGTGCACGTCTTCAAGGATCGACCGATCCCAGAGGTCCGCAGACACGTTGCGCCCCAGAAGCGCCAGGGTTTCGATATTGGCGGCGACGGTGTCATCAGTCCACCATCCGAACCCGTTTGCATCGGTCAGGTCAGAGAACATCAACGGCACCTGCCGCGCGGCCTGCATGCGCTGGGTTTCGAGGTCGAGCCCGGCATCCGGGAACATCTTGAGGGTCAGGTCCGTCGCCGCGTCGGTATCCGCGCGGTAGGCTTCCCATCCGCGCACCTCGCCCTTCATCAGCGCCACGATCTCGTCGCGCCGGTTGGCCAGGCTGTCCTCGGTGGCGATGTAGGTTTGCGAATGCACCGAATAGCCGTGATCCGCCATCAGCATCGTCGTGTTGTCGACGCCCTGGATCGTCATGGCGACCGGAAGGTCCGTTTCCCAGCAGAGCAGGCAATCGACTTCGCCGGCGACAAGCGGTTGCGGCGAATACTGCGTCGGCACGATTTCGATCGCGTTGATGTCAACGTCGTTCAGCGTGCACAGTGCCTGCAAGACCGGCGTGTTGGCCAGCGCCATGCCAATGCGCTTGCCTTCCATGTCCTTGGGAACGTTGACCGGATTGGCCGAGAGAGAGGCAATCACGAACGGGTTCTTCTGCATGGCAACACCCAGGATCTTGAACGGTGCGCCCTGTTCGACCGCGGCAGCGGTGTAATCGGCGGCAGAGATCCCCACGAGAGCCGTGCCGGACACCACCGGGGGCTCGACCGGCGCGTTCGGCCCACCCTGAAGCAGCGACACCTCAAGCCCCGCTTCGCGCCACCAGCCACGGTCCTGGGCGATATAGCTGCCTGCGAACTGCGTCGAATGCAGCCAAGAGAGTTGCAGGCTGACCTGTTGCTGGGCCCCGGCGCGCTGGGGCAAAAAGCCGAACGGCGCAGCCGCAAGTGCTGCCCCGCCGGTCATCAGAAGGTGGCGTCGCGTTGGAGCAAGTTGTTGGCGCATTACGATTTCCTTTACCAAGAATGTCTTATTCATAGAGACTTAGGTGCATACATATGTCTGGCATGCGTGTTTGATCCATCTAGCTAGATCTATGGGGTCCAAGGACAGGCGCATTTGGTCGCAGCCAGATCACAATCAGGCCAGGCAGCACGGTCACCAGAAAAACCAGCCCAAAGGCCACACTGGCGGCCAGACCCTGGCTCGCGGTGGCACCGAAGACCGGGAAGGCCAGCGCGGCCGCCCCTTCGCGGATGCCCCAGCCGCTGACCGATAGCGGGATCAGCATGGAAAACAGGATCAGTGGCACAAGCGTGATCGCCGCGACAGCAGGGATCGTCACCCCGATCGCCTTGGCGCAAAACGCGAAAGCCAGCACGTTGCACAGCGCGGTGCCCAGGCTGGCGGCCACCTGTTGCGGCAGGACGGCGCGCGCCAGAACGGCATGTCTGAACGCCCCCATGAACCGCCGGATCGCGTCGGCCCGTGGCCCAAGGAGTTTCAGTGTCGCCAGAACACCCCCCGCCGCAAGAACCGAACCGGCGGCAAGACTGGCGGTGTAGTCGGCCATCCAGTCCGGCCATGCAAACCCGGCAGGTCCGCTCAGGCTGATCCCCAGCCCCAAGACCAGCACGGCGACAAGGCCGATCTGACCGGCAAGGCGTTCAAAGACAACGGCCTGCCCTGACACGAGCACCCCTGCGCGGTGCCGCGCCCGGATGACGCGCCCCGCATCTCCGACAAACCCGCCCGGAAGGGTCTGGTTGACCACCTGCGCGAGGTAATATTCCCGCAGCGCTTCGCCGAACGACAGATCGAGACCGATGCGCGCCGCCGTGATCCGCCAGCGATAGGCCGAAATCACGGTTTGCAGGGTCAGCACGAGAATGGCCAAGGCAAGCCAACCGGGATTG
Source organism: uncultured Rhodobacterales bacterium (assembly GCA_964476315.1). Lineage (GTDB taxonomy): Bacteria > Pseudomonadota > Alphaproteobacteria > Rhodobacterales > Rhodobacteraceae > Marivita. Next base: position 7,577 of record CAYZAD010000005.1, on the reverse strand, counting down.
GCCCCCTGCAACAGCCTGATCGCGCCCTGCCCGTCTGCGGCATGCCACAACAGGACGGCGAACAGGATCAGCAGACCGACCTGCAGCAACCGCAGGCGCTTGGGCGGGCTTTGCAACGGGGTCATTGCGCCACCGCGCTGGTTTCAAGATCGGTAAAGGCGGTCAGAACGATGTCGCGCAGGCGTTGCATCGGCAGTGGCGGGGCGGTGTCGTCCGGCAGGAGACCGCTATAGGGTGCCGCCTCTGACAGCCTTTCGACAAGATGCGGCGGGCCGATCACGTGCAGCGGCACATCCGAGCGGTCGTCCAGCGCGACGAATTCCGCCGCCTGATGATCCCCGATGACAAGGATCAGCGGCGGATCGGCGGCATGCAGACCAGCGTATTCCATCACCGCCTGCAGTGCGTAATCGATGGCCAGCTTGTACTGCAACCGCACGCGGTCGCGGTCGCGCCAGACCACTTCGGGCGGATCGCCGGACATGGCCATGTCATTGAACACGCGGCCATCGCCAATCGTCTCCCACGGGATGATGCGCGGCACCGGGACCCAGGGCGCATGAGACGACGCCAGCGCAACCTGGATGAACTGCCGCCGCGTATCCTGCCCGTTGCGGACAAGCCGGTCGAGGGCCGCGAGGGTAAACTGGTCGGGCATCGTGACCCAGTTGAAGGGCAGCCCGGCATAGCCGAGATCACGCGCGGGCAGGATCAGGTCGAAGCCCATGCGCTCGGCCTCGGGCCAATCGAGCGTGATCTGGGGCATCACGGTCGCGGTGCGAAACCCATTGCGAGCGGCGTGGTGAAACAGGGTTTCCCGGCCGCTGGACAATGCCGCCGCATAGCGGATTTGGTTGTCGATCCACAGCCCGTTGGACACGGTTGCATGCGCCAGCCAGCTTTGCCCGCCCTTGGTCGGTGACGTCAGGAACCCCGATTGCATGGCAAGGCCCTTTTCGGCCAGGTCGGCCTCGTACCCGGCCAGCGTCGCGCGGTGCTGATCGGCGTAAAACGGCATGTCGAAACTGGTGCGGCCATAGCTTTCGACAAAGATCACGATCACATCGCGGTCGATGGCGTTCAGCAGCCCGGTCTGGTCAGAGAACGGGTCTTCCCGCACGGCATCGCGAAAGATCCGCAATTCGGCCAGCGTGGTGTTCACCATCCTGACACGCTCCACGCCGACCCGGGCCGTGAAGGCGGTACCGTGCGGATCGAATGGCAGGCTCCAGCTTTTCATGACATGGCCCACCTCGGCGGTGGCAACGCCCGCCGCCGCGCAGGCGAACACGCCCGCGCCAAAAGCCCCGGTCGGAGCGATGCGGACGCGCGCCCAAACCCCTGTCGCCCACCAAAGCAGCGCGGCAATGCCAAGGATGGCAGCAAGCGCGGCGCAGACGGCCAGCACTGCCAGTGTCGGCCCCACGGCCCCCGACAAAAGCCGGAACAACGCGTCAACCAGCGGCAGATCGGCCACCGGGTTAAACCCGCGTGACAAGGCGTTGAAGCTGACCAGATCGGCCACCTTGAGCGTGGCAATTGCCGTGAGCGACACCGTCAGGACAAGGCGCAATGCGGTCAAGGCGCCGGATTTCGGCAGCGCGACCAAGGCCAGCAGGATCGCCGGAAGTTCAAGCGGGAACACGAACAGCGCCTGCCATGTCATGGCGCCGGGGTGATTTGGCTGGATCAGGATGAGGTGCAGACACAGCGTCGCCACGATCAGCGGCACCAGCTTGCGTATCGCCTGACCGCTGATCACCGGCTGCGCCCCAGCCAGCGGATATCGATCCAGAACGACCATCCCAAGACCGCAAGCACAGCGATGGTCAGCAATTTGGCAACGGTCGCGGGCAGGATCGGCAGCAGGATCAGGATCAGCACGGCGATCTGCAAGACACAGACCACCTTGCGGCTGAACCTTGGCGGCAGGTCTTTGTTCAACCACGGAAGCACAAACTGGGCGCAGAAAAAGAGGTATCGCGGCAGGCCGAGCAGCAGGACGTACCAGCCGACCAAACCGGTTTGATAGGCGAGCAGCGCAAGAACCATGGCGAATATGGAGTCGACCTCCATGTCGAACCGTGCGCCGAAATCGGATGCGTAGCCTTCGCGCCGGGCCAGCCACCCGTCCAGACCGTCCAGCGCAAAGGCGACGGTTGCCAGCCCGACGGCAGCCCACGGCGTCTGTGGCGTGTCGAAGAGCCAGCTTGCAAGGACCGACACAAGCATCAGGCGAAACACCGTCGCCGCGTTGCACCATCCGACCATGTGATGTGGATAGCTGCGCATGAAAGCCAGCATACCCACGCCCATCGCACCCGTGAAAAGGCCCGCACCGACCGCGAGGGGAAGCGGCGGAGACCCGCCCAAGCCTGCCGCACTTAGCAAGATCACGCCGACCAGCCCCAGAATGGCAAGGCCGAAGAACTGACCAGGCGGCCGCAGGCGCAGCAGTGCCTTCGTCAAAAGACGGCCAGGGCGGCCGTGTTCCTGCGCGCTGGACGGTTTATCCGGGTACACGATTAGTTGCTCTGCTCACTCTTTCCTTGCGTCTCAAGGTCAATTCGACTGAAACTGACCTGAAAGCAGATCGACCCAAAACGACTTGAAATCAATCTTATAGATTAGCGGGAGAACTCCAAATGACAAATCCGGTACAATCGTATCGCGCCCCTGCCCGCTGGTTGCACTGGTCCATGGCGCTTCTGGTCATTCCGATGATTATCGCGGGCGTCATCATGACGCGCGAAGGCATCCCGCGCCCATTGCAGAACACCCTGTTCATCTTTCACAAGAATGTCGGCGTTCTGCTATTGATCCTGATCTTCGTGCGCCTTGCGTATCGCTGGAAGAATACCCCCCCGCCAGAGCCGGATCACCTTGCGGACTGGCAGGTCAAGGTGGCCGGGGTGACCCATGGGTTACTTTACGCCCTGCTCGTCATCATGCCGCTGAGCGGGTATATCCGTGTGCGCGCGGGCGGCTTTCCGATCGAGTTGCTCGACAAGTGGGGAATTCCGGCTCTTGTGCCGCGCTCGGACGCGTTGGCCGATCTGGCCAAGGCCGTACATTACTACAGCAGTTGGCTGATTGTCCTTCTCGTGGCCATGCATATCGGTGCGGCCTTGCAGCACGCGGTGATCAAGAAGGATGGCGTCTTTTCGCGCATGTGGCCCGCCGCATCGAAAACCGGCTAGGGCCGGCCTGCCATGACCCTTGGACGACGCGCCTTTCTGCGGCTGACAGCGGCAGCGCTTGCGGTTGGACCGGTGCCGCTGCATGCCCAATCGGCCGCACCTGCATCCCTGATTGAGGCCGCGCGCCGTTTGGCAGGGGCAGACTATGTGGCCCCGTCAGGCGAATTGCCGCCGCCATTTGCCGGGCTGGACTACAACGCCTATCGCGGCATCCGACCGATAGCCGGAAAGGCCGCGATGCTGCCGCAAGGCGATGCGTTTGCAGTCGATCTTCTGCCACCGGGGCTTTACTTCCCCGATCCTGTCACGGTGGAGCGGCAGGTTGACGGGGGCTGGACCGATGTCGCGCTTGTGCCGGCGCTTTTCGATTTCCAGGACCGGTATTTTGACACGATCCCCGAAAGCGCCCCGGGCGCGGGCTTTTCCGGGCTCCGCATCCGGCATCCGTTGAACACGCCCGGCGTGATGGATGAAGTGGCCGTGTTCCAGGGGGCCAGCTATTTCCGGGCTATCGGCAGGTCCATGGTCTATGGGCTGTCGGCGCGGTCGGTCGCGCTTGGCACCGGTGGGGCGGCCCCCGAGGAATTCCCGCGCTTCACCCATCTGCGCGTGCATGAGGGCACGGCGGATGCAATCCGCATCGAAGGGGTGATCGACGGCCCGTCGCTTGCCGCCCATATCGACATTTTGACGATGCCGGGCACCGACACGGTTATGGACGTGTCGCTGACGGTTTTCCCGCGACGAGACATCGCCGATATCGGCATCGCGCCGCTGACGTCGATGTACCTCAAGGGGCCGATGCACGCAGCCGTGTCCGATGACTTCAGGCCTCGGGTGCATGACAGCAACGTGCTTTATATCGAAAACGGTGCGGGCGAGCGGTTGTGGCGTCCGATCGGCAACCCCGCGCGGGTCGAAACCTCGGCCTTTGCCGATACCGGACCACGGCAATTCGGACTGTACCAGACCACCCGCGCCTACGAGGATTTCGAGGATACCGAGGCCCGTTACCAGGACCGCCCATCAGCCACCGTCAGCCCGACCGGGGATTGGGGAGACGGGGCCGTGATGCTGGTGGAAATCCCGACCGGGACAGAGTTTCTGGACAATATCGTTGCGTTCTGGCGGCCAAAGGACCCTTTGCTGGCCGGAGGCATGTACCGGTATCGGTACCGGATCAACTGGACCACCTCTGCCCCGACCGGGATGGCGCGCCGGATTCTGCAGTCGCGCAGCGGGCGCGAGCATGACCGCCCGGGATCGCGCCGTTACGTGATCGACTTTGATGGCAATCCCGACGATCTGGTTGCCGATCTGTCCGTGCTGGGGGCCCCGCCCGATGCCGTTTTCGGAAAAAGCGTCTTTGCTCTGCCCGATAATCGTGGAACGCGGGTCACGTTTCTGCTGACACCGGCGGAGGCGCAATCGCTTGAGCTTCGTCTGGTCCTGCGCAAGCCCGATGGCAGCCCCGAAAGCCCGGTCTGGCTGCATCGCTGGACACGCAAGCGCGACGGCGGCGTCTGACGCGCGCCGCGCTGTGCGGATGGCTCAACCGCCGACGTAATCCCGGATCGCCCGGGCCGCGCCAAGCGTTTTCACAGCGTTGAAGCTGGAAACGAACGCATCGCGGAACTTTGGCGCGTGCCCCAGGTCGCCATAGATGGATGCCTGTTCCAGCCAGGCTTCGGGCCGGTCCTGCGCGGCCAGGGCCACGCGGTTCAGGTTATCCCAGTGCGGGTCATTGGGTTCGATGGTACTGCCATCTTCGCGCTGACCGGTGCACATATGCGCCCACAGGGCCTCTACCAGCGCGAGCCCTTCCAGCGGGGCATCGGTCTTGAGCGCCTTGTCCACAAGGGGCAGCAAGAACCCGGGATGCCGGGACGATCCGTCAAAGGCCACGCGCCGCGTGGTGTCCTTGATGGACGGGTTGCGGAAACGCAGTTCCACCTGTGCCACGTATTGCAACGCCGTCATGTTGGGAACGGGCTGCACGTGCGGTGCGATTTCCACGGTCAGAACCTTGTTGAAAAACGCCGCGATATCAGCGTTTTGCATGCATTTCGCGATGGTATCGATTGACAGGATTTCGCCAACATTGGCCAAGACCTGATGGCCCGCGTTCAGGATCCGCAGCTTCATCGTTTCATAGTCTTTGACCTCGGACGAGAAGGTGGCACCCACCTTGTCCCAGTCGGGCCGGCCTGCGCAGAAGTCGTCTTCGATCACCCATTGGCGGAAGTTTTCATGCGTGACCGGGGCGGCATCGGAAATTCCGAAATGTTCGGCCAGGGCGCGTTCGTCGGGGCCTGTCGCCGGGGCGATGCAATCGACCATGGAGTTGGGGAAACTGCATTCCGCATCGATCCATTCGGCAAGATCCGGATCGCTGAGGCGCGCCAGGGACAGGACGGTCTGGCGCAACACCTTGCCGTTGCCCAAAAGGTTGTCGCAGCTCAGGGCCGAGAACGGACCGGTTCCGGCATCGCGCCTTTGCCGCAACGCTTCGACGATTGCGCCGAATGCGGTGCGGGGGGTGTGTGGATGGGCGGCGTCATGCACCATGTCGGGGTGCATGGCGTCGAAGTCACCGGTGGCGGGGTCCGTATAGTATCCGCCCTCGGTGACGGTCAGGCCGACGATGCGAATTGCCGGGTCCGCCATTTTCGCAATGAGCGCACCGTTGGTCGGTTCGATTGGCAGGTAGTCGATCATGGACCCGATCACTTCGGCGGACATGCCGGACGGGTCCAGTTCGATCAGCGTGGTCAGGCAATCCTGCGCAAGCAGCTTGTCGCGCATGGTGGCATCATAGGCCCGCACCCCGGCACCGATAATGGCCCAGTCACAGGCGTCGCCCTGCTGCATCAGGCGGTGCAGATACCAGGCCTGATGCGCGCGGTGAAAGTTGCCGACGCCGATATGCACAATCCCCGGGGTCAGCGCCGCGCGGTCATATGTCGGGCGAAGGACGCCGTCGGGAAGACGGTCCAATGTGGCATTGTTCAAAGGGAGCGAATTTGCTTTTGGTGCGGTGTGAGCCATCAGTTCATCCAGTTTCCGCCGTCGACATTGTAGGTTTGTGCCACGATGTATTCAGCCTCGTCGCTGGCAAGAAACACGGCCATGCCTGTCAGATCCTCGGCTTTTCCCATCCGTCCGAACGGCACGGCTGCGGCCACTTCTTTTTTCTTCTGACCGGGTTCTTTGCCTTCGTATTTCGCAAAGAACGCATCGACACCATCCCAGTGTTCGCCATCGACCACGCCCGGAGAGATGGCGTTCACGTTGATGCCATGCTGGATCAGGTTCAGACCGGCGGACTGCGTCAGCGAAATGATCGCGGCCTTGCTGGCGCAGTAGACGGCAACAAGCGGTTCGCCCCGGCGGCCTGCCTGCGATGCCATGTTGATGATCCGGCCCTTGATGCCCCGGTCGATCATGTGTTTTGCCACGGCCTGCAAGGTAAACAAACTGCCCGCCACGTTGATGTCGAACACGCGGGCATAGTCCTGGCGGGTGATCTCGGTGATCGGGGCGGCCGTGAAGATCGCGGCGTTGTTGATCAGGATATCGATCTGACCCAGGCCGGATACGGCGGACGCAACCGCCGCATCGATGCTGGCCTGATCGGTCACGTCCATATGCACGGCGATGGCCGCGTCCCCGATCTCTGAGGCGGCCTGTCGTGCGCGGTCGATGTCGATATCCCCGATCGCCACGCGTGCGCCTTCGGCCACGTAACGCTGCGCAAAAGCCAGCCCGATCCCGCGCGCGGCCCCCGTGATGAGGGCCGTTTTGCCCGCCAGACGTGTCATGCGATCCGCAATCCCTGAGCGTCGAATTTGTGCATCTGATCCAGCTGCGGGGTCAGGTAGATCGTGTCGCCGTGGCGCACGGAAATGTCCCCGGTGATCCGGACGGTGATCATGTCGTCCAACCCGGTGTCATGCACATGGATGAACGTGTCCGAACCAAGATGTTCGGCCACGCCGACTTTGCCCTTCCATGTCCCTTCGGTCATCGACACGTCGATATGTTCGGGCCGGATGCCTGCCTTCACGCCACCGTATTTCTGCGCCTCGGCGCCGCCGAAGATGTTCATCTTGGGCGACCCGATGAAGCCGGCCACAAACTCGTTGCGCGGTTTGTGGTAAAGCTCCAGCGGGCTGCCGACCTGCTCGATATGGCCTGCACGCAGAACGACGATCTTGTCGGCCATGGTCATGGCTTCGACCTGATCGTGGGTCACGTAGATCATCGTGGTTTTCAGGCGTTCATGCAGTTCGCTGATCTCAAGCCGCATGCCGACACGGAGCGCGGCGTCGAGGTTCGACAGCGGTTCATCGAAGAGGAACGCGGCAGGTTCGCGGA
>CAYZAD010000004.1:0-50865 GCA_964476315.1 uncultured Rhodobacterales bacterium | reverse complement strand
CCGATAGCGAGTATATAGTCGCCGGCCTTCCCCGGAGCCTCGACACGCAGTTGGAAGGTCTCAGACGCACCGACCAGCAGTTGGATATTTATCGGTGTGGTCCCGCCGCTGAGATAGGGAATGCCTGACTCAGCCTCTCTCCAAACTGAACACAGTTTGATGGGATCAAGGTCTCGGACGTTCAGGCGATGGTGCCCGGCGTTGTGGATTGTGACTTCCACTTGGTGCGACTCTCCATGCCGCCAGGTCACGGGAAATTCCCGCGTTCTCAGGTGTATCTGCGTTTGCTCGAACGGGTATGGGATCGGAAGCCGTTCGTTGGCCTCCGTCAATGTCTCATTCAATCGTTCCATGAAGCCATCCACGTATATCTTGCTGAAATACATCGCATGTTCGCCGGGGATGACGTGACAGAGCACTTCTTTGTGCATGGTTTCCCAGGCAAGCTGAGGGGCGTCAAATTCGTAGAATGGATTGAATTTCCTGCTCTTGTCTCCGAAGAAAAGGGCGATGCGGCCAGGATACGGTGTTTCCGGAACGTATTCGAGAACACTTAGCTGTGGGACAGCACACCCATCCCGCAACAAATGCCGTGCGATACACTCCGCAATCAGGCCCGCCTGACAATTCCCGCCGACATTATAAACACCTCCGGGAAGCAGATCGTGCACTGCGTCGGCATAAATGCGCGCAAGCGCATCGGATTGCGCCCTGCGATAGGTTTTGTCGACAACAACTTTGCTCATTGACCGAAATGCGAGAAGCGGCTGGTCCGCGCCCAGCCTTTCCGCCATCGCTTGAGGTTCATGTGCACCATTGAAGCACCAGACGATCGGGTATTTTGTGCCTCCCAGATTGAAACCGAGCACGGGCACCTGCTCTGACAAATGCTCTCCTGGCCAACCGGATATTGATACGCGCAGCTGTCGCAACAATTCCTGCGACACGAGATCGGTTTTCTGAACGGGAGCCTTTTTCAGACGTCGTGTGTTCAGCTTCCGGCGTCTGCGCCTGACAAAGAGCGCAATCCGCCGAAAGAGCGAAACGCGCTTTTTGGCCGTGTTGCCCGGGTCTTCCTGCGTGCTTGCACTTCGTGGACCGGTGTCTTCATGCAATCGCGGTGCAAGCGTGTCTACCAATGCGGCGAACGACGCCAGATTACAGTTTTCATCAAGCGCATCTGCCGGGAACTTGATACCGAACTGCGCTTCGGTGGCGAGGACCATCTGCACAAAGGCAAGCGAGTCGCCGCCTGCCTCGTGAAAATCTGTGTTCTGGCCGACTGACCGGACCGGGAGCGAGGCTTCCCAGATCCCGGCAAGTGTCTTCTCTGTCGGTGTTGACGGAGCAAGACTGCTGTCCTCAGCCCGTTCTGACACCTTGTTGAACTGCTCCTTGGCCCACGCCGCCAACAGCTTCCGATCGACCTTACCGTTTTGCAGATAAGGAATGTTATCGACTGTCTTGAACACCGTCGGCACCATGGCTGCAGGAATGATCTCTTGCAGCGATGCGCGAAGATGCCTTGTTTCAAGCTCGGAGTCAGAGCTGAGAAATGCGGCTAGTCTTGTCTCGTCATCCCCAAAGGGCACCACGGCGCAGTCTGAAACGGCAGCAGTTCGCGCGATTGCCATCTCAACCTCGGTCAACTCAATCCGTACGCCATTCACTTTTACCTGACTGTCAGCGCGACCCAACAGAACCAGTTGGCCATCACGATCAAGGCGCCCCAAATCTCCTGTCCGGTAGATACGCCCCTTGCTTCCGAATGGGTCAGGTAAGAAGACCTGATCGGTCAGCTCTGGTTGGCCGAGATAGCCCAACGACAGCCTGTTCCCACCAATATAGACCTCTCCAATTGCGCCGGTTGGCACAGGATTGAGACCCTGATCGAGCACGTGAATTGCAACATCCGGCGCAGGAAGGCCAACGGGTAGAACGGCGGATGTGTCTCTTGCTTCATCAAACCGGTGCCGGGTGGACGCCAGTGTCGCTTCTGTTGGGCCATACCAGTTTTCAACGTGCACATCCTCACCAAAGGCCTGTTTCGCTTTTCGTGCCAGGTCTGTGGGAAACATCTCTCCAATGACCTGGAAAATGCGGATCTTTCGAAGGGATTTCGGCTGCTTGACCAAAACGCGAAGTTGCGACGGGGTTACTGTCAACGCGTCGACAGCATCGTCTTCGATCACGTCCATCGCGGCGATGCGACCGGGATGTGCGGGATCGGGATAGATCGTTACCGCTCCACCACTCACAAGAGACGTGAACATGCGGTAAGGCGCATCAAAAGAGAGGGTGCCAGCGAAAGCCCAGTCGATCGGTTGTCCTGGTGCTAACTCTTCGTGAAACCAGCGCATGCAGCGCGCAACACTGCCATGAGGCAAAACGATCCCTTTGGGCACACCAGTGGAACCGGAAGTATACATGACATAGCACGGCGCATCCGGAGATACGTTGGGAAGCGACACCGCAGTACCGTCGCCCTGTCCCTTCTTCAGGTCGCGTACCGCAACAACCGGAACATCTCCAATCCAGTCCGATCCTGACCGGCTTGCACAGATCACAAGGCATGCGCCTGTATCCTCAAGGATCGCTTTTGCCCGCTTTTGAGGAATGTCCGTGTCGATTGCACACAGAACTGCACCACTGCGCATGATGCCCAACATCGTCGCAACCACGTCAATGGACCGCTCGAGATGTAGAGCGACATACTGACCGGGCTGCACACCGTGCGCCACGAGCGCGCGGGCGATGTTGCCGGTCAAATCCTCAAGTTCTTTGTAGGTTGTTTTTTCCTTCCCATATATCAGAGCCGTTTTCGCAGGTGTGCGTTTTGCCTGAGCGACAAAACCGTCATGCAAAGTCTGATACGCGGGGGCCGCATATGCCATGGCACGCTTTGTGCGTTCTCGTGCTTCCATGAGGGCCGTTTCACCCGTCAATGGCACATCCGACACTTTCGTGTCTTGGCCACTGACGATCTCATCGAAGATCCGGAGGAAAGCTTCGCTCAATGCGTCTATGGAAATGTCGTTCAGGATGTCTTCGTTTACATCGAAGAGGATCCTGACATCACCTTCGATATCTGCCGTTCTGATCGTAATATGCAGATCATCGCCAATGCTTTCTTCGAAACGTTGATCGCGCCACTCATGGCTTTTGCTTCCAGCAAAGTCAGGCATGGCTGTCGTGATATGGTTGATGATCACGTTGAAGCCGAGTTTTGCAATCGGTTCTGCTTTGCTCGCAGCCGAGAATACCCTCCGACGTTCCTTTTGCACGGCCTTCAAGACGTCAGACAGCCTTGCGTCCTTTCCGAGTTTCACCGCGATGGGCAAGGTACGCATCATCAGACCTGCCACATCCGAGGCGCTGCGGCGATATCGGTTATGCGTTGGCGTGCCGATGACAACATCATCGGAAAGAGACAGCCGCGACACAAGAACCGCGGCCGTTGCCAGGAACGAAGTGAACATGACCGAGTGCAGTCGATCAGGTGATGTTTCGGCGTCCACCTTGCAAAAGGTCGCCGCACGCGCAAGCCGCTCTTGGCCGAGACGAAGATCGAGGCGTTTCAGCTTGGTTGAAGCCGCGAGGAATGACTGTTTCTCCTTTTCAATCGACGGCAACAACCGACCCGCATTCTTGATCGGTGCCCGCTGCGCCTCCACGGCTTCCAAGGGGGCGCGATGTGCCTCAAGGTATTCCAGAAACGAGGGAAAGGCCGCGTCAGAGCCGGTCTTGCCAGCAAGGATCTCTTCATAAATCTCCGCAAGGCGCTGCACATGAAGGCGGGCAGTTGTGAAATCCGTTGCAATATGGTGCTGATTGAGTTGCCAATGCCAAAGCTCGGGCCCCAGCTTTGCCAGCGACGTGTGAAAGACTTTCTTGCGGAGGTTCAGCGGCTGGTAAAGCTGCTGATTGAGCCAATGCGTTGCGCCGGCAACAGGGTCTGGCTCTGCGGAAAAATCCTTGAAATCAAGCCCCGCCGAAACCTCTGTTGAGGCATATTGGAGGACCGTTTGATCTTTGTCCTGAAACACCAGTCGAAGGCTGTCCGTGCGTTGGACAAGCTTTTCCAACGCGGCCTCGAAAGCTATGACATCAAGCGGTGCATACCACGCGAGACGCATCCATCGGCTGTCCATCGGTCGGTCGGGATGAAGGCTCCAAGCGGTCCAAAAACCAAGCTGCGCAGGAGAAAGGCGACATAACGCAGCTGCGTCAGGTGGTATTGCGCTCACGTCACCTCCAGGTCGAAGTGCACACTCTGCTTTGGTGTCCGAAATTCGCAACCCTTTGAGAAATTGGAGCGATTTTTGAACGGAGTAAGAGAAAACTGTTTTGTTACAACAGTCAAGAACAAGCACCAACCTGTCATGGAAACGAACAGTTTTCACTTTCGCAACAAGGACTTACCCAGTCTTGGTTGAGAGCGTTCATCCCTGGATCGCAGCCGTTCAATCTGCGCCGCAAAGCAAGGATCGCGCTGCTACCCCACCATGTTGCGGTTTCAGATGTTTGAGACTGGCGCCCAATATGCTGCCGGGAAAGGGGCGACCAATCGTGTCGGAAATGTCAATTCAACAGGTGTCTGCGGTGGCCCGCCGCGCGCAGGTCAATCCGGCTTGCACACGATCAGCTTGCGCGGCCATTCAAACCTGAGTAAAACAGTCTGAAAATACAGATCCGCGGCCAGTCACTCCGATTCCTTCGGCAAAGCCAGCCTCAGTCAGAGCGGTCTTCAGTGATTGGATCGGACATCATGGCTCACTTGGCAGAGAGGGAATCCCTCATTCGGAACGTGTGTGACCGGCTGCGTTGCGCTATTGGTCGAACGCAGCGGATCGCGGCAGCAGTGCTTGCGTTATTCCTTGGGTCACCGGCGATCGCCGAGGGTGCGGATCGTGTTCTGGCCCTCGGAGGAGCAGTGACGGAAATCGTCTTTGCACTGGGTCAGGGAGACAGGCTCGTTGCTCGCGACAGCACGTCGAGTTACCCGCCAGAAGCAGAGGCCCTGCCCGACGTCGGCTATGTCCGTGCGCTCTCGCCCGAAGGTGTGCTCTCGGTCGATCCGGACCTGATCCTTGCCATCGAGGGCAGCGGCCCGCCAGAGGCCATGGAGGTTCTACGCGAAGCTGGAATTCCGCTGGTCACTGTGCCCGAAGGCTATGATGCCGCCGCTATCCTGCGAAAGATCGCGATTGTCGCGGAGGCACTTGGTGTGGCCGACGAGGGGGCGCACCTTGCCGCGCGGGTCGAGACGGCTCTCGCGACGGCCGTGGCTGCGGGCCGCACGGACGCCCCGCCGCGCGTTCTGTTCATCCTGTCGATGCAAGGTGGACGGATCATGGCGGCCGGAAGCGGGACTGCGGCAGAAGGGATCATCGGTCTGGCGGGTGGAACCAACGCAATGGAGGGGTTTGACGGGTACAGTCAGGTCAGCGACGAAGCCGTGCTGATGGCCGATCCCGACGTCATTCTGATGATGGACCGCTCGGGAGATCACGCTGCGGACGACGCCGAAATTCGCGCGCACCCGGTCCTCGGTCGGACCCGGGCGGCAGAAACCGGTGCGATTGTGCGGCAGCCGGGGCTTCTGTTCCTTGGGTTCGGGCCGCGTACGCCGAGCGCGGTCAAAGCGCTCAGCCGGGCGTTTCAGCAGACGCAAGGCTGATCCGGATGGCAGTGGCCGAGACCATTCTCCCGGATCCCGCCCGCCAGATGGCGGGTGATCGGCGGGCTCTTGCGCGCCGGACGCTGCTCGGTCTCCTTGTTCTTCTTGCACTGACTGCGACGGTGTCTCTGGGGATCGGCGCGTCGGGGACGCGCCTCTGGACCGCGTTTGCACCGCTCGCCCGGGGCGAGGAGATCGGAACGCGCGATGCCGTGATCCTCTTCGATATCCGCCTCCCGCGTCTGGCGCTTGGCATCGTCGTTGGCGCGGCGCTCGCTGTCTCGGGTGCTTTGATGCAGGGTCTGTTTCGCAATCCGCTCGCAGATCCCGGGCTGGTCGGTGTCGGGGCCGGTGCGGGGCTCGGCGCGATTACGGCCATCGTTCTGGGCGGCCTCCTGCCTTTTGCGCTGCGCGACATGCTCAGCTCCTATCTTGTGCCTCTGGCGGCGTTCTTCGGCGGCTGGGCCACGACACTGCTGCTCTACCGCCTTTCGACCCACCGGGGACGCACCTCTGTCGCGGTCATGCTGCTGGGCGGGATCGCGCTCGGGGCGCTGGCAGGTGCGGTTTCGGGCGTCCTGATCTATATGGCCGACGATGCACAGCTCCGCGACCTGACATTCTGGGGCCTCGGGTCGCTTGCCGGGGCAACATGGGACAAGGTTCTGATCGCCGGGGCTTTGATCGTCGCGGCACTGGCCACCACTCCTTTTCTGGCGCGGTCACTGAACGCTCTGGCCCTGGGCGAAGGCCCGGCGGCCCATCTCGGCATACCCGTACAGCGCATGAAGAACATTTCCATCCTGACGGTCGCCGCTGCTACGGGCGCGGCGGTGGCGGTCTCTGGCGGAATTGGTTTCATCGGGATCGTTGTGCCTCATCTCCTGCGTCTTCTGATCGGGCCGGATCACCGATATCTGTTGCCATGCGCGGCACTGCTTGGCGCGACGCTCCTGATTGCGGCGGACATGATCGCGCGCACGATCATCGCGCCGGCCGAGCTTCCGATCGGGATCGTGACGGCGACATTGGGCGGGCCGTTCTTCCTCTGGATCCTGTTGCGCAATCGCAGCCTTCTGGACCTCTGACGTCCATGCTGACCGTCGAACATATCCATGCAAGCCTGGCCGGTGTTTCGGTGCTCAACGGCGTGTCCATGACGGCCGACGCGGGGCAGGTGACGGTCATCGTGGGGCCGAACGGATCGGGCAAGACCACGCTTCTGCGCGCGATGACGCAAGAGTTGCCTTATAGCGGGACCGTGCGGCTGGACGGCGCAGACATCGCGTGCCTTCCGGGCTGGCAACTTGCCAGTCGCCGCGCCGTGCTGCCGCAGGCAAGCCGGATCGCCTTTCCGTTCACCGTGCTTGAAATTGTTCGACTGGGCATGATGGTGAGCGCCAAGGCTGCGCCCGATACCCGCGCCTCCGAGGCGTTGGCGCGCGTGGGTCTTGCTGGTTTCGAGGGGCGCTACTACCAAGAATTGTCGGGCGGCGAGCAGCAGCGCGCGCAGTTGGCACGTGTCCTCACACAGGTTTGGGAGCCTGTCGGCCCTGATGGTCCTTGCTGGCTTTTTCTTGATGAACCTGTCTCCAGCCTCGATATTGGCCACCAGCTCGAGGTGATGGACCTGATGTCGGACTATGCGCGCAAAGGCGGAGGTGTCATCGCGGTGATGCACGACCTGAACCTCACCGCGATGTATGCGGACCGGGTCATCTTGCTGGCAAATGGCAAGTGCCTCGCCTGCGGTCCTCCCGATGCCGTGTTGACCGATAGCATCCTCAGTGAGGCCTATGGCTGCGCTTTGCAGGTGAACGCCACCCCGCCAGCCCCTGCCACTTACTTGCTTCCCCATATGGCCCGCCGCGCGGGTTGAGTTCCAAGAAGAAGGAGAGACACATGTATCTTGCAATGAACCGCTTTGCCGTCCGGCCCGAGAATGCCGAGGCGTTTGAGGCCCTTTGGCTCGGTCGCGACAGCCACCTCAAGGAGATGGAAGGTTTTGTCGAATTCCACATGCTCAAGGGCTCCGAGCGTGAGGATGGCACAATCCTCTATGCCTCGCATACGGTTTGGGAAAGCGAAGAGAGCTTCAAGGCCTGGACGCGGTCCGAGCAATTCCGCGCAGCCCATGCCAATGCAGGCAACACACGGAAACTGCATGAGGGACACCCGCATTTTGAAGGCTTTTCCGCCATCCAGCATATCGCCAACAACGCCGCAGCTTGAGGCGCTCCAAGCCAGTAAAAAAACCGCCGCGGCCCAGCGACCGCGGCGGTTGTGGTTCAGAGCGAGCCTGAACCGGTTTCAGAAAGTGAAACTCGCCGAGACCTTGAACGACCGGCCTGCCTGGGCAAGACCGTTGGGGTAGATCGTGTACTCTTCGTTAAAGACGTTATCGACGCCGAAGCGGATCGTGCCGTTGGACAGAAGGCCATCGCTTGGCGTCCACGTTCCAAAAAGGTCGACCACTTCGAAGCCGTCGCTGGATGTGGCCGCAGCAGGAACCCTGTCCTGATCGGCGGCAAGGGTTACTCGCGCGCCGAATTCCCAATCTTGCCAAGGCCGAACACCGCCCTCCAGCGTCAGCTTGTCCTGCGGGATCGAGCCAAGCCAACCGCCCGCGTCATTCTCGCCGCGTGCGATGGAGAGACCCGCACCAACGAACCAGTCAGTGGCATCATAATCGACTTCTGCCTCGAAGCCCCAGAGCGTTGCGCTCGCAACATTGGCGCTTGTTGTGGTCCCGGCCGTGATGTTGACCGTCTGCTCGATGTAATCCTCTACGTTGGCGTAATAGGCATTTGCGCTGAATCTCAGCCTGTCGCCACTGCGGAAAACGTCGAAACCTTCAAAGCGTGTACCGATCTCGAATTGCAGTGACTCTTCGGGGCGAAGGTTCGGGTTTGGGACAAAGAAGTTGTTCGGCGGGAATCCGAACGGGTTGCCTGCGAAATGCAGCCCGCTGTTGTAGAGTTCACTCAGCGTCGGTGCGCGGTAGGCCTGAGCAATATTGCCGAAGATCTGCCAATTTTCATTCGGTCGATAGCTGAGTCCGATCCGGGGCGAAAAGAAGTCTTCGGACACAGGCGCCAGAGTGGGGTCGTCCGGATCGCGTTCGTAGCTGTCAAAGCGCGCGCCGGCGATCAAATCCAGCTGGTTCGTCAGCCCGATTGTTGCCTCGGCGAAGACGCCAACAGTCTCGGCTTCCGCATCAGGGAACGCAAGCCGTGATGCACCGTCGCGCAGCCCTTCCTGAGTGTCCTGAAAGGCTTCGATCCCGTAAACAAGGTCGATGGGAACACCCATGTCAAAGGACGAGCGATTGACAATCTCCAGCCCGAAAGTGTCGTAGCGCGTTTCGTCCAGCCGCGCGGTACCCGGCGGAATCACAGATTCCTCGATGTCCAGCCGTGTACCGTAGACAAGGACTGACAAGTCGATCCAGTTCGAACCGTTGGGCGCGTAGTCGTAACTCAGCCGGAAATCCTGAACCTGCGCCTCGCGATCCACCACGGGGTTGCTTCCTCCCGGGTTGCCACTCGAGTTTGCGGGGACCAATGCTTCGTCCCGGTAAAGGGAATAGCTGAACTCAAGCCGACTGTCGTCATTTGGCTCAAAGCCGAGCTTGAAAAGCCCGGTGAAGGCGTCGATTTTCGAGAACGGGATCGCCGCTCTATTGCCGGACTCAAGGTCGGTTGTGACGCTGCGCGCGGCTAGCGAAAACAGAAGGTCGACCGACCCATAATCGGCATAGACCGTGCCAGAGCCATTCCGCTGTTCGCCGTTTGAGTTGACGCCGAATGTCAGTCGACCGCCCATTGTCTGCCCGGGTTCCAAAAGATCAGCCGCGTCGACCGTCTCGACCGAAATGACGCCGCCCAAAGCCCCCGAGCCAAACAGCGTAGATCCCCCGCCGCGTACGACTTCGACCCGTTGCACAAGTGAAGGATCGATAAAGAAGCGCCCGCGATGGGCCTGTCCGAAATTGAGCCGCCCGCCATCGAAGCGCAGCACGATCTGTTCGTCACGAAACCCGCGGATGCTGGGCTCCTGCGAGATGCCGCGCGGTCCTCCGTCAATTGAAACGCCGGGAATATCGCCGATCAGGTCCTCGAAATCGGACGCCTGTCGCCGTTCCAGATCCTCGCCTTCTAACACGGTCGCTACAACGGGCGTGTCGAGGATGGCGCGATCATCCCGGAAGGCCGAGTCCAGAAGGATGGGATCCAGAGTGAAACCCGCCTCCTGCGCCTCGGCCGCGAGCACGGTCGCGGGTACCAATGCAGTAGTTAAGAAAAGAACGCTGCGTTTCATGTCGTCCCCTGTTCGTCGTGTGCATGTTCAGTCGCATGCCTGCCGTCAGGGGTGGGTCGTGCATTCAATGCTCACTAAAATACCCGATTGAAACTGTCAAGATAAGCCGGTGAGGCTTCCTTGGAAATTCAGCGCGAACGGATCGTCACGTTGAACTGACGCTGCGCTCCGGCGGGGGGTCTTGGAAATGGGGCTGCGCGCTGGATATGCGCCAAAGCAAGGCGGTCGAATTGCGCATCCCCCGAGGAACGTGCAACGGAAACTGCAGCGAGACCGCCAGTCTCAGCGATCGTAAAGCTGACAATGGCCGCGCCATCGAAACGGGCATTCGGACGCCGCAATCGGGACAGATGCCGATTGACAAGTTGCGGGTATCGCGCGGCTGCCCGCCCGTCGCTGGCGGACTGGCCTTCCTGACCCTGCTGCGACCGGGTTGCATTGCCTTGCCGAACGCCTTGCGTATCTCCTGCGCGGGTTGTCTCTGTTGCGCTGCCTTGCGCTGCGGATGGCGGGTGCCGTGCCTGCGCCGAACGCGTCGCGGTCGGTCGCGCCATCGGGCGCACTGTTGTGGCGTCCGGTGTTTGAACAGCCGGAACGTCGCGTGCCGTGACGCTTGCCATCGGGGCAATTGCCGCTGCCTCGGGGACGGTCGGATGATCTGCGGTCGCTGCGTCGTCTGGTGGCACAGCGGAAATCGGGACTGCTTGCGCTGCAACTGTCGGTGCCACATTTCGCAAAACTGGGGCTGCCGCAGCTGCAGATGGCGTTGGCCGGATCGTTTCGACCGTTCTGGCAGAGGACACTGTCGCAGGTTCGGCAGCCTCGGGTAAACGCGTGAACGTTTCTACAGGCATGGTCGGCATTGGATCAGTGGCACCGGTGACGCTGCCGGCAATCGCGTCCTCGAAGCTGTTGCCGATCATGGCGAGTTGTGTCGGCCCGCCGGACAGGCTTTGTGGCGTCTCTGACGAAAGCGTGGCGAAACCGCCCGCATGCAGTGCGAGTGAAACCGCACCGGCGCAGCATGCGATGGCCAGCCCGTTGCGTTTCATTCCAGCCCCCGCTCGGTCACGATCCATATCTCTTCGGCACCGCTTCGCCGCAACTCACCCGCGATCGCGACAAGCTGCGCGGCTGGCAGGGTGCGGTCCGGGACGAGCCGCAGCGCAACGGCGCCGGATTGCTCCGACAGACGTGCGGCGAGGTAGGCTTCCGACGTGATCTCGGCCCCGCGATAGAGCATGCTCCCGTCCGCTCGGATCACCGCTGCGTCCGGAGGCGCGCGGCCTTCCAGACGGCTCGCCTCCACCAGGTCGACCCCACGGTCGAGCGGTGGCGCGATGGCGGCGGCCACGAGGAAGAAGATCAGCATCAGGAAAACGATGTTGATCAGCGCGATCATCGGTTCAGAGCGGCGGCGTCGGGGAGGCGGTGAAAGGGCCATGGCACCTACTCCAGCACGCTGACGGACACGTGCGGCGCAGATCGAAGCTCGGACAACAGATCGACAAGCCGCTGCGAGGTTACTTCACCAGACAGGGTGATCAGAACTGTCACGCTTTCCTCGCTGCCACGCTCCCGGATCGCTGCAACGATTGTGTCGAGCGGCATAGCCACGCCGTTCAGGCTGACGTCGTCCGCCCGCAGTTGCAGGAACATGAGTGACGTGTCTTGGGCAGCACCCCCCACGGCGTTCATCAGTGGCACTTCTGCAAAGCGCGTGAAGGTCGAACTGAGCATGAAGAACAGCAACAGAAGGAAAATGATGTCGATCAGCGGCGTCAGCGCGACCGGTCGCCGCCGCCAAGTGCGCGCCTTAAGTGCCATGTGCCAAGGTTCCGGCCCGAACCTGTGCCCGAACTTTCGGCGGTGTGGCGGCCATGTCCTGCATCGGGTGAAACAATGCCTCAAGGGCAAGGTCGATGCGCGCCCGCTCGCGCGCTGCGCGGCTCTCGAAGAAGGTCAGGATCAGTGCCGAAGGCATGGCAACGGCGAGTCCGGCGGCTGTTGTCAGAAGCGCTACCCAGATACCGCCTGCCAGCACCGACGGATCGACCGCGTCTCCCGCCGCTTGCAGGGCGCGAAAGGCGTCGATCATGCCAAGGACCGTACCAAAGAGGCCCAGGAGCGGCGCCAGTTGCGCCACGCTGTCGAACAGGCGAAAGCCAAGGGTCACGTCGGCCAACCGTTTTTCTGCCATGGACACCAGGCGCGGCTTGGCATCCGCATCACAGTCCAACGCTGCGGCAAGAACCGGCGCAAGGTGATGACGGCTGCTGTTAAGCGCCCTCATGGCTCCGGGCCGGTCGCCTGTGTCGAGCGCTGCCAGGGCCAGGTCGATTTCCGTATGACGGCCGACCCCGAGCGCCCAGAACTGCCAGAGTTTCCATAGAAATGCAGCGACGACCAGAACCGACAGAACAAGCAGGATCGCGATCACCGGCCCGCCGAGATCGATCAACGCGGTCAGCCTTTCGTGTATGCCCTCCGCCATCATCATCCCAAGACCTCCACGTCGGTCCGCGTCGACAATTCGAGCCTCTCTGCGCAGGCCGCACCGGCACTGCACGCGGCCACGCCGTTGATCAACACCCGTCCCAGCCCGTCGCAGGCAAGCCCGGGAATGTCGAACTGCCGCACCCGTGGGATGCCATCGGGCAAGGCGCCAAACTCGAACAGGGTCAGACGATCGACCCGGCCCTCAGTGTCGATCAGGACGGTCTCTAGCGACAAGGTCTCCAGATCCGTACCGAGGCCGTTTTCGGCGAGGAAGGTCAGGCGACATGCACTCTCCAGCGCATCGACGCGGTTCAGTTCAAGGGACAGGTTGCCAACCGAGTCTTGGGCAAGGGCTCCTTGGCTGGCAATCAAGAGGCAAAGAGAAAACGCATAGCTTTGACGCATGGTGGGCACCATTTGACGTTGTAAGGGAAGTTGGCTGGCACCTTGCGGGCTTGCGCGGACCGCAAGGCAACGGCCCTTCGGTCCTCGACTCGGATACAAAAACCAACTAAAACTGTCAACAACAGCAAGACCCCTGCAATCGCAGCCCCAGCACGTCGAACGTAAACTGGAGTATGCCATGCCTTGTATCCCGTATGAGGATGAACCGTCTCGGGGCTTACCGCGTCGTTGGGGCGCCCTCGGTTATCCGCTGCAACCGTTGCACGTTGGAGGCGTCAGACACAAAAATCTGGCGCGGCCGCACTCTGGGCGCAAGACTGCTGGTTTCCCTGATTGCCACCATACGCGCCAGACCTGACTCCGACAGGAAAGACATTCTCCAACCTTAAAGCGCAGCTTCGAAGGACCGGAGCCCGATCCTTTCGCGCCGGTGATCCGTGCCATCTGTGACCTCTGTCCCCCTTGCGGGTCTTCAGGGCTTTATCGATACTCTTTCCATGAATGGAATAACGGGGTCCTCTCACAGTTCGCTTGTACAAATCGAGCGCTCGGGTGGCTGGAGGCATTTCATGCGGTTCGCCAGCGCGGTTCCCGCAGAAACGCAGGCGATCATCGACCTTGAGACCGTTCGTCGTTATCCGCGCGCCGTCCTCGGCATCATCTTCGCAGAGGCGAAAGGCGGTGACCTTGCCAAGGCCCGGGACGATTTTGAGAGATGCGCCCCCGATCTGGAAGTCATCGCGGCGCGTGACAGATCGCTCAGGGCAGACCTGACGCTCGTGGATGTTCATCTATCCGTATACGAAGACAAGTCCTTCGATCAGGAGAACGTGACGCGCCTTCTGGAGGCGCGGGCGTTGCTGGGCGACGACGACCAGATCGGCCATGCGCTGGCCTTCAACCAGCTTTGCAATGTTTCCTTGCAACTGGGGGATCTCGATATGGCGCAGAGCTATGCGGAACAGGCAATCGGATCGTATCATCAGGGGGATGCTGTCTTCGGCGCCCTGCATCTGCATACACATCTTGCGCAAATCCGGCTCATGCGCGGCGACCTTGTCGGCGCGGGCGAGGTGCTTCGGACGATGGAAGTGCGGCTCGAGGAACTGCCAGGAGAGGCCCAGTGGCTGATTGCGGTCGCCCGCATCCTCAGGGCAGAGGTGGCTTATGAGGCCAATGACCTTGACGAGGCGGCTCAGCTTTGCGGCGCTGCCTTCGAACTGGTCGAGCACAAGGATGCCTGGTTCGATATCCTGACCGCCGCCTATCGCGTCAGGACACGGCTCGCCTTTGCGGACTCGGGCCTGCCCGGCGCGTTGGAGGCCTTGTCTCATGCCGAACAGATCGCGCGGCATCGGGGCATGCCGCGTCTTCACCGGCTGATGCAGGTCGAACGACTGAGGGTGCTGACGCTTTCGAACGAAACCCGTATGGCCACGCAGCTGCTGGGCGAGATCGGGCTGTCGACGGACCGCACGCAACTTGAAGAAAGCAAGGACCCGGCGTTCCGGCAGGGCACCACATTCGTGGCAGTGGCCCGGCTGATGGTGCGCAGTCGGCGTGCGCTTCGAGCGCTCGAATTCATCGCGCCAGCCGAGGATCTGGCGATCCGGCGCGGTCAGCTTCTGGCGCTGGCAAAGCTCCGCGTGATCGCGGCTTCTGCTCATTGGGCGATTGGGAACCGGGCCGAAGCGACATCGAGCTTGCTTAGTGCAATCCGGCTTCTGGGGGACCAGCCATTCAGCCGCTTCATCCTGGACGAAGGGACTGAAATGCAGCCAATCGTGCAGGCCGCGCTTGATGGCGATCACGTTCCGGTCCCGCCAACGCGGGCACAGCGCAATCGGTTAAGTGCGCTGATGCACTATTGGGCGACCAACAGGCGCGATGGGTCCGGACGCAATCGCGGCAGTCCTGCCGATCTGCATCGCCGGTATCTGGAACTGCTGGCCTTTGGACACTCCAACAAGGAGATCGCCCGGATCATGGGAGTTTCGCAGAATACCGTGAAATATCATCTCAAGCTTATTTTTCGGGCTCTTGATGCCGACAATCGCGGACGTGCTGTGCAGCGCGCCCGCAACCTTGGTCTGATTGAGAGCTAACTACCCGATTGGGTAGTCGTCGTCAGTCCCGTTCTGCGCCAGCCTGCAAGACATCAAGGAGGTTCGCCGAAAATGTCGGGGCAAAAATGCGTGCACATCATTACGCCGATCATCTCGGAAGGCTTCCGGGACAACAGCGCATTGCACCGCGCGATCAGTGGGCAATGCCGGCTTGTAACGACCTTTCTCGACAAGGGGCCGGCGTCGGTGGAGTCGGCGGTGGACGAGGTTCTGGCCGCACCGGGTGTGGTCGACGCCGCAATTCGTGCTGAACATGACGGGGCCGATGCGCTTGTGATCGACTGCATGCTTGATCCAGGCCTTGAGGCGGCGCGCGAAGCCGTGACGATCCCCGTGATCGGCGCCGGAGAAGCCGGGCTGACAACTGCGGCGCGCGATGGGGGCTTTGCCATCGTCACCGTGCTCGACCGGCAGGCGCCGATGTTCCACGCGCTTGCGACCCGACTCGGGCTTGCCGACGCTCTGGTCTCGGTGCGCGGTATCGGTATTCCGGTGCTTGATCTGGAAAAGGACAGGGTGGACTCGATCGACAGAACGGTGGCCGCGTGCCAGGCGGCGGTCGTTGAGGACGGCGCAAAGTCAATCGTGTTCGGATGTACCGGGATGCTCGGATTTGCCGAACCTGTGGCCGGGGCTCTGGGCCTGCCGGGGGATCGGGTCATCGACCCGCTTCCGAATGCCGTTCGGGCGGCGATACAGGCGGCGAAGACGGGAACTGAGCCACGACCTGCCCCAGAGCGAAAGCGTGTTCTGGGCTTTGAGGCATGGCAGGCGCTCAACGGTCTCATGGAACCGGAGGCCGCCCGATGACCGCAGCGCCCGGCATCGTGATGCAGGCCCGGTTGAAATGGCTTCTTGTCGTTCCGCTGCTGGCCTTTTTTACGATCTTCTTCGTGATTCCGGTGGGGTTGCTCTTTGCCACGTCGTTCAACCCGCAAGCTGTCGGGCAGGTCGCGGTGACAAGCGAGTTCACCTTTGACAACTACATCCGCTTTTTCAGCCGCTCCAATTACCTCGAAGCGGCAGGGCGATCGATGCTGCTTGGCGTGATCGTCGCCGCCATCACCCTGATCGTGGCCTATCCGATGGCCTTTGTCATCGCCAAGACCGAAAACCCGGCGCGCAATACCTTTCTTCTGATCCTCGTGTTGGCCGCGATGCAGCTCGATATGGTGATCCGGCTTTACGGGATGATGGTGATCCTTGGCGACAATGGCCTGATCAACCAGATGCTTCTGGCCTTGGGGCTGACCGCGGAAGGTCAGCCAGTGTCGCTGATGTACAACTTCCTTGGTGTCGTGCTCGGGCTCGTCCAGTTCGCGTTACCGTTCATGATCCTCACGCTGATCGGCGTCATTCGGAGCATCGATTCCAGCCTTGAAGAGGCAGCCCGCAGCCTTGGTGCATCGCGCAGACGGACGTTCTTCAAGATCACCTTGCCGATGTCGATGCCGGGAATCCTGTCGGGCTCGCTCCTGGTCTTTGCGCTTTCGATCTCGTCCTACATCGTGCCAGCGCTGATGGGCGGTTTTCGCGTCGGTGTCCTGCCGATCCATATCTTTCAACAGGTGGCAGAGTCCGCTCGGTTCCAGTTCGGAGCCACAATTGCCGTCATCCTGTTCTTGCTGAGCGCCGGTGCGGTCGCGGTCTATCTGCGGCTTGGCAACCGCCATTCCGGAGGGCGCGCCTGATGGAACGCAAGATCCCGCTTCCGATCCTGATCCTGGCGATCCTTGGCTTCACCTACATGCTGCTGCCGATCTTCATCGTCGTATTGGCGGGTCTCACCGCAGGCGAGTTCCTGACCTTTCCTCCCGAAGGTCTGAGCCTGCGGTGGGTGGCTGCCTTCCTTCAGTCCGAAAAGTACCTGTCGGCGTTCTTTTTCTCATTCCGGCTGGCACTGATGACGATGATCGTTTCCACGATCCTTGGCACTGCGGCTGCGCTCTTTCTCAGCCGCACGAATATCGTCGGGCGTGGCGCGATGCGCGCCTTCTTCCTGTCGCCTGTGGTGCTGCCAGGTGTCGTGGTGGGCTTTGCCCTGTTCGCCTTCCTGATTTCGACGGGCAGCGGCCTGAGCCGCACGTTCTGGGGGCTTTGGATCGGTCATATCCTCTACTCTACGCCCTATGTCATCGGGACCGTTGGTGCGGCGCTTGCCGCCTATGATGTTTCGTTGGAAGAGGCCGCCCGGAGCCTTGGGGCCTCGCCTTGGCGGGCATTCCGCAAGGTAACGCTGCCGAACATCAGCCAGGGTATTCAGGCCGGGTCGATCTTTGCCTTCATCGTCAGCTTCGGGCAGTTCGAAGTGTCGCTGTTTCTTTCCGCGCCGAACTCCGAACCGCTTCCGATCGCGATGTACAACTCCCTGCGCTACAGGTTCGATCCTTCCGCCGCCGCTGCCGGCATTTTCGCCATCACGCTCGTTATCGCCTCGGTTCTGCTGACCAACCGCCTCGTCAATATCCGTCGCCTTCTGGAACGCCAGAAGGACTGAATCCGTCCCCAATGCTCAATCCCAACAAGGAGACCGAACAATGACACGCAAACTCCATATGCCGACGCGCCGCGCGATACTGAAAGGCGGGGCTGCCCTCGGGGCGGCGACCGTCCTGCCGACGCCTTTCATCAACCATGCCTGGGCGCAGGACGTCACCTATGACGGCGACGTCTTCGATGCCGGAGGTGCCACGCTCAACATCGGTGAATGGGGTGGCGGCTGGGAGGAATTTGTCCGTAAGGCCCTGACCGACCAGTTCGAAAAGGACTTCAACTGCAAGGTCAACTGGGACAGCTCTTTCCCCTGGTTCCCGAAATTCGTCACTCAGGGGCCGCAGAATCCGGTCTTCGACATCACCAACTGGAACCTGCCGAACCTGACACAGACCAAGCAAGCAGGCGACTTTTTCCTGACAGTGGACGAGATCCGCGCCAACGTTCCGAACGCGGCCGATTGCTGGGACTTCGCATTTGCCAGCGGCGCCGGCGTGACCTGGGCCTACATGCCATATGTCTACGCATACCGGTCCGACAATGCAGACGCACCGACATCCTTCCGGTCGTTCTGGGAAGACCAATTCGCCAACAAGCGGGGCACCTACGGCACGGAAAACGGCCTGATGCATTGCTTCTTCATGGCTACGGCACAGGAGTTCGGCAAGGATCAGTACGACATGGAAGCCGCCTTCCAGGCGCTGGAAGACGCCATGCCGATGAAGATCAGTGAGTTCACCTTCAACATGCTGTCTCTTCTGGAGCGCGGCGAAGTGGACATCGCGGTGCACATCGAGGGAGAGGCGCTCTCACTCAAGCGCAAGGGCGTGCCGGTCGAGGTCTGGGAATGGGACAGCCACCCGATCCTGACCCAGACCAAGACGATCAGCCGCTATTCCGATCCGATGCAGAAGAAGCTGGCGTTTGCGCTTCTCAACCGGACGCTCAGCCCTGAATTCCTGAACGCCTTTGGCGACGAGTTCATGTGGCGTCCCACCAACTCGAATGCGACGATCACGGCGGCGCTGGCCGAGAACGGGGTGGAGAACACGGCGAATGCCACCGAGGCCTTCTGGGTTCCCGACTGGGATTTCTTCGTCGAGAACAAGCAGGACATCACAGACCGGCTGAACGAAATCATCGGTCTTTGACCCTCAAGCGAGCCGGCGCGCCCGGCTCGCTTCCGACGACCCAAGGAGACGTCCATGTCCTTCGTTGAATTCCGCAATGTGACCAAGAGTTTCGGAAAGACCCTGGCGGTCGAGGAGCTGAACCTTGACGTTGCGCAAGGCGAGTTCTTTTCCCTGCTTGGCCCGTCAGGATGCGGAAAATCGACCACGCTGCGCATGCTTGCGGGGTTCATTGCGCCGTCAACCGGAACGATCGAGGTGGACGGGCGTGACATAACGCGCCTGCCGCCCGAGGCGCGCGACATCGGTATTGTCTTTCAGAACTACGCGATCTTTCCGCACATGACCGTGTTCGACAACATCGCATTCGGGCTGGTCGAACGCGGGCAGGACCGGGCCGCGATCAAGCGCAAGGTCGAGCACGCGCTCGAGCAGGTCGGGCTGTCCGGGTACGGTGACCGATATGAGCGCGAGTTGTCCGGCGGCCAGAAACAGCGTGTCGCGCTGGCAAGGGTGCTGGTGATCGAACCGAATATCCTGCTTCTCGATGAGCCGCTGTCCGCGCTCGACAAGAAGATGCGTGAGGAAATGAAGTTCTGGATCAAGAACATCCAGAAATCCGTGGGGATAACCACGATTTACGTCACACACGACCAATCCGAAGCCCTGACAATGTCGGATCGGATCGCGGTCATGAACCAGGGTCGTGTTCTGCAGATCGGGACACCGGTTGAAATCTACGAAAAACCGAACTCGCGCTTCATCGCCGAATTCATCGGGGAATCGAACCTGCTCGCGGGGCGCATGCGGGAACAGGCCGTGGACATCGGGGGCACACTGGTTCCGGTCACTGCGTCACACAGCCAGATCGGTGCCGAAGTCTCGCTGCTCTTGCGCCCCGAACAGATCCGGCTGGAGCCTGTCGCCTACGGAGAGACGCCAATGCTGCGGGGTCGTGTTGCCGACGAAGTCTATCAAGGCTCGCTGAGGCGGTACCTCGTGGAGGCTGCAGGCCAGCGGATCACCGTTGAGGTGCCGAACAGGCCTGACCTCGCGCAGCTCCCTCCGGGCGCGGACGTCGCCCTTTACTGGCGCCCCGAAAGCGCCGTCGTCTTGAGCTGAGTTCGAATGCAACCTTTGGGGATCACAAAATGAAGATCGGCGTGGATGTGGGCGGTACGAACACCGATGCTGTCGTCATGGGGCCGCAAGGCGTTCTGGGCTGGAAGAAGACGCCGACGACAAGCGACGTGCAGTCCGGGATCGTGTCCGCGATCCGCGCTGCGATGGAAAGCGCCGATGCGGCGCCCTCCGACATAGATTGCGTCATGATCGGTACGACACAATTCACGAACGCGGTCATCGAACGGCGGGCGCTCTTGCCTGTCGGCGTGATCCGGCTGTGCCTGCCGGCCACCTCGGCGATTCCGCCGCTCACGGATTGGCCGCAAGACCTTGTTGCGGCAGTTGGGCGTCACGTTTCGCTTGTTGGCGGTGGCTATGAATTCGACGGTCGAGAGATCGCCCCGCTTGACGAACTCGGCGTGGCAAAGGCTGCACGCGGTTGGGCGAAAGCGGGTCTGAGGGCCGCCGCCATCACCTCGGTCTTTTCGCCGATGAACAGCGCAATGGAACACCGCGCCGCCGAGATCATCCGGCACGAGGCCCCGGACATCGTGATCTCGCAAAGCTCGGACCTCGGGCAGTTCGGTCTGCTGCCGCGCGAAAACTCGACCATCATCAACGCATCGCTTGCCGATCTTGCCGTCCGCGTCGTCGCTGCTTTCCGAAAGGCGCTTGAAAGACTGGGGCTGAACGTACCGCTCTTCATCAGTCAGAACGACGGCACCTTGATGCGCGTCGAAGATGTCGAACGCTATCCTGTTCTCACCTTTGCCTCCGGTCCGACCAATTCCATGCGTGGTGCGGCACATCTGGCCGGAGTCGGGGATGCGATGGTCATCGATATCGGGGGCACGACGTCGGACATCGGCATGCTGCGCAACGGGTTTCCCCGCCAGTCCACCCATTTTGTCGATGTGGGCGGCGTGAAGACCAATTTCCGGATGCCGGATGTTTTGGCAGTGGGCCTCGGGGGCGGATCAATCGTGCGTGACGGCGGCGCACGGCTGGGGCCGGATTCGGTCGGCTACGAATTGACATGTCGCGCGCTTTGCTTTGGTGGCGATACGCTGACTGCGACCGACATCGCCGTTGCCGGCGGCTGGGCCGACGTTGGCGACAGAACGCTGACCGAAAAGATCGAAAACGGGACAATCCATGCCGCCCGGGCCGAGATGCAGCGCCTGATTGCCACGAACGTGGAGCGGATGAAGACCGAGGCGCGCGACCTGCCATTGTTGGTGGTGGGCGGCGGCTCGATACTGGTCGATTGGCCTGTCGACTGCGCCTCCGAAGTGGTTCGCCCGCCCTATTCCTCTGTCGCAAACGCTGTAGGTGCCGCCATCGCGCAGGTGTCTGGAGAGGTCGAGAGAGTGGTGTCGATCACCGAAGAGAACCGCAATCGCCTGCTGGACGAGGCGCGCGACGAGGCAAAGGGCAACGCCATCAAGGCCGGGGCAATCGCTGACAGCGTAGAGGTGATTGAGGTCGAACAAATTCCGATCGGTTACCTTCCCGGCAATCCCTCGCGGCTGCGCGTGAAGGCAGTTGGGGATCTGCCGGTGTGAACGGAGAAGTGTCATGGAACTGAAATTGGAAGACGTCGATGACCTCTGCACGGGGGCGGCATTCCTCGGTGCGGGGGGCGGGGGCGACCCCTATATCGGCGGCTTGATGGTCAAGCAGGAGTTGTTGGCCGGTCGCCGGATCGAGATCGTCGATCCCGACGATCTGACCGAGGCCGATCTCGTCATCCCGACCGCGATGATGGGTGCACCGACGGTGCTGCTTGAAAAGATTCCGTCGGGCGACGAACCAATCCGCGCGCTGCGCGCAGTCGAGGAGGCGCTGGGACGCAAGGCGACGGCCACCATGCCCACCGAAGTCGGCGGCATCAATTCGACCATTCCGCTTTTCGTGGGCGCGCGGCTTGGTATCCCGGTTGTCGATGCCGACGGTCAGGGCCGCGCCTTCCCCGAACTGCAGATGGAAACCTTTGCCATTGAAGGGGTCGCAGGCACGCCAATGGGACTGGCCGATGAAAAGGGCGACTGTACGACCATCCGTACCGATGACCATCATCGCATGGAATGGATCGCCCGGGGCATAACGATCCGGATGGGCGGTACCGGCTATTTCGCCAATTACCCGATGTCGGGTCCAGAGGTGAAACGCGCCTCGGTCAAGCACACGTTAAGCCTGGCCCGGAAAATCGGGCGCATCATTCGCACGTCGCGTCAGAAGAAGCTTGACCCTTTCAGCGAACTGGAGAGCTTTATCGCCACGACGAGCTACGGCAAGGCAAAGCGGGTCTTCTCCGGCAAGGTCACCGATCTCGATCGGCAAACGAAACAGGGTTTCACGCTCGGTTCGGTGACAATCACGTCGGATGACGGGTCGGGCCCACCCTGCGTGATCTCCTTCCAGAACGAAAACCTCTGTGCCAAGTCGGGCGGAGCGTTGTTGGCCATCGTCCCCGATATCATCACCGTGCTCGATGCCGAAACCGCCGTGCCCATTACAAACGAGACGCTGCGCTACGGGCAGCGTGTCGTGGTGATTGCCGTCGGTGTTCCCCCGATCATGCGCAGCCCTGCAGCGCTCAGCCAGTTCGGTCCCAAGGCGTTCGGTTTGGAGGATACTTATGTCTCGCTGTCCGACTGAGGTGCCCCTGCAGAAACCAACCCTCCAAACGCTTTCTGCACGTCTTTGAGATGTTCAAAGCTGCCCGGGTGCATCGCGCTGTGATGCCGCTCGTTCGAATACGTCGATCACAGTAACAGAGAGAGCCGATGCTCATCAGGGAGCCGACGGCGGTGCGTTCCCCTTTGCAGTTGCAACGCGGCCCGATCCAAGCTGTCCAAGACGTGTCCTCAGGTGCTCAAGGCGTGAAGCACTCCCCGGATCTCGGCAAGGCCGCGAAGGCGTCCGATCAGCGGGTATCCCGGAAAGGTCTCTCTTTCGGCATCGGACAAGAGTTCGTGGCCGTGGTCAGGCCGGTACGGGATCTGCCAATCGGAACGACCTGCTGATTGCCGGGCCTTTTCCTCGTTCAGCAGGACACGGCACAAGGCGGGAATATCCGTATCCCCGCCCAAATGTTCCGCCTCCTCAAAAGAGCCATCTGGATCTTTGCGCACGTTCCTGAGGTGGGCAAAGTGAATCCGGTCAGCATGCTGACGTGCAATCTCCACGACATCGTTCTCGGGGTTGGCCCCCAGAGAGCCGGAACAGAGTGTCAGCCCGTTCGCCGGTGCCTCATGGGCCCTCAGGATCCACGCGATGTCTTCGGCATTCGAAACGATGCGTGGCAGCCCCAGAATATCGCGTGGCGGATCGTCGGGATGGACGCACAGGCGCAGCCCCAGTTCCTCTGCGGTTGGCATGACTTCGTTCAGAAAACGCTTGTAATTGCCCCTCACATCTTCTGCGTCCAAACCGCGATATGTTTCAAGCGCACGCCGCAGCCCCTCAATATCATAGCGGTCATAGGCACCCGGCATCCCGGACATGATCGAATTCAGCAGGTCGCTCTGGTCCTTCTCGGTCGAAGCCGCGTACCACGCGCGCGCCTTTTCGATCACGTCTGTCGGGTAGTCGTTTTCGGCCTCTGTGCGCCCCAGCATGCAGATTTCGAAAGCAGCCATCCGATAGGCGGAAAAGCGCAGGCAGGTGCCGCCATTGGCGACGGGGGATTTCAAGTCCGTGCGTGTCCAGTCAAGCAACGGCATGAAGTTGTAGCACACGGTCCGGATGCCTTCGGCGGCCAGGTTCGCCATCGACTGGCGGTAGTTGGCAAAGAGCGATGCAAGGTTGCCGGTGCCCCGCTTGATGTCTTCATGCAAAGGCAGGCTTTCCACCACGTCCCAGTCAAATCCCGCGGCGCGGATTGTGTTGCGCCTTTCGGCGATGGTGTGGCGCGGCCAAACCTCGCCATAGGGAATTTCGTGCAGAGCCGAGACGATCCCTGCCGCCCCTGTCTGCCGGATCTCGGCAAGGTCGATCCGGTCAATAGGTCCGTACCAGCGCCAGGTTTCCTTCATATGCGTCTTCCTTCAAGTCGCCCGGTGTCATCGAAAGTGGCAAGCCGACCTGCGATATCGATCAGTTCGTCAGCGATCAGACCGGTTGGCAGGTCGCCGAATACGGCGCTGATTTGCAGCAAATTCCGCACCAGTTCTGCATCATCCGCAGCGCTTCGGGCGGCCCGCAGCAAGTCCTGTTCCAAGGGGTCGTTGATCCGTCCATGCGGGTCTTCGGCATGGCGCTGGATGTACCGAAACCACGCTGCCACAACCATCATCAACCTTTCATGGGGCTGCCCGGCAGCAAGGTTTTCGAACAGGGGCGCCAATATCCGTTGCGGAAGTTTCTGGCTGCCATCCATGGCGATCTGTTCCAACAGGTGACGGATTTCCTGATTTCGGTATCTTGATTTGAGCTGTGCTGCGTAGTCCTGCAGGTCGGTTCCCGGTGGCGCATCCAGGGATGCCGCGATCTCTTCGTGCCAAAGGCCTTCGATGAAGCGTTCGATTCCTGGGTCTCGAATGGCCTCTGAAACGGTGTGATACCCGGCAAGGCTGCCAATATAGGCGAGCGCGGAATGGGTGCCGTTCAGCATCCGCAACTTCATGCGTTCGAAAGGATCGACATCGCCGACAAGCTGTGCACCGGCGGCTTCGAAATCCGGGCGCGCGCCATCGACAAAGTCGTCTTCGATCACCCATTGCCGGAACGGTTCATGCGCCACGACCGCCGGATCGGAATATCCGGTGATACGGGCCGCGCGGGCAATCAGCGCATCGGTTGTGGCAGGAACAATCCTGTCGACCATGGTGCAGGGAAACGTGCATTCTGCTTCGATCCAATGCGCCAGGTCCGGATCGATCTGTGCTGCAAATTCGCAGACGATCTGCCGGGTCAATTGCCCATTGGCCGGAAGGTTGTCGAGCGACAGAACCGTGAACGGACGCAGGCCCAGACGCCGTCGCATGTCCAATGCGCGCACAAGAAAACCCGGTGCCGTTCTTGGCGTGGGGTTTTGCAGGTCGTGCCTGATATCCGGGTGTTCGAGGTCGAGCGTCGTGTGCCTGCCACCGCGGCAATAGCCTTTTTCCGTTATCGTCAAACTGACGATCCGCGTCGTCTCGGCGGCCATGGCCCGAAGAACGGCGGCCGGATCCTCGGGCGCAACCAGGACCGACGTGACAACATCGATGACCTGTGCAGTCAGACCCTGGTCAGACATTTCCAACGCGGTGTAAAGGCAACCCTGGCCCGCCAGCCGATCTCGGACAGCCGGAGACCTGAGCGACACGCCCACGATCCCCCAGTCACCGCCGGAATGCGCCATGGCCTCTTGGATATACACCGCGCCATGCGCCCTGAAGAACGCCCCAAGGCCAAGATGCACGATGCCGGTCTTGGGGGGCGGGGTGCTTCGGTGCAGTCCGAATTGCGCGTCTGCGGTCATAAGCGATAGGCCCGTTTCGCGAGGGTGACCGTGAGGTCTTGTGCGACCTCGAAAGCGTCTTCTTCGCGCAGTCGGCCCGATGTGACCAGAGATGCGAGGAAGGCACAGTCGACGCGCCGGGCGACGTCGTGCCGGGCCGGAATGGAACAGAAGGCCCGCGTGTCATCGTTGAAACCCACCGTATTGTAGAACCCGGCGGTTTCGGTGGTTAGTTCGCGGAACCTGCGCATGCCGTCTGCACTGTCAAAAAACCACCATGCCGGGCCAAGCTTCAATGCCGGATATACCCCCGCCAACGGGGCCAATTCGCGTCCGTAGGTGGTTTCATCCAGTGTAAAGACGATCAGCGTGAAATTCGGGTCATGCCCGGCCACATCCAGCAACGGACGAAGGTCGGTGACGTAATCGGTCCGTCGTGGAATATCGAACCCCTTATCGGCTCCAAAGCGCGCGAATATGTGCGGCGCATGGTTCCTGAACGACCCCGGATGGATTTGCATGACCATTCCGTCGTCGAGGCTCATCTTGGCCATTTCGGTCAGCATCTGGGCCCGAAAGAGTTCAGCCTGCTCTTGTGACTGCGCCCCGCGGAGAACAGTCTCGAACAGGGCTTCCGCCTCTTCCATTGGCAAATTCGCCGTTCGTGCAGTCGGATGGCCGTGATCGGTTGCCGTTGCGCCATGTTCCCGGAACACCTGACGCCGCATGCGGTGCGCGTCGAGGTATCCTTGCCACGTGGTCGTATCGCATTGCGTGATCTCCCCAAGGCGCTGCAGGTTCGCTGCAAATTGCGGATGATCCGGGTCGATCACCGCGTCGGGCCGATACGTGGTAATGACGCGCCCGTTCCAGCCGGACCTTGCAATCGCGTCGTGATGCTCGAGCGTATCCAGCGCGCCTTCAGTCGTGGCGATCACGTCGATCCTGAAACGATCGAACAGGGCGCGGGGGCGAAACTCGGGCTGCGACAGGGCGTGGGAAATGTGGTCATAGACGTCATCTGCCGTTTCCGCAGACAGAACCTGATCGACCCCAAAGACCTCTTGCAGGGAATGGTCGATCCACAGTCGGGACGGGGTGCCTCTGAAGAGGTAGTAATGCGATGCAAAGCACCGCCAGACCTCTCTTGGGTCACTGTCGATCGTGCTGCCATCCACCGGTTGTATGCCCAGAGTTTCCAGCGCAATGCCTTGGGAATAAAGCATCCGGAAAACGTAGTGATCCGGTGTCACGAACAGCGCCGCGGGGTTCTCGAAGGGCTCATTCCGCGCGAACCACGCAGGGTCGGTATGGCCATGCGGGCTGACGATCGGCAGATCGCGGACGCTTGAAAAAAGCGCCCGGGCCAGACTCAAACCTCTCGCGTCCGCGGGGAACAGCCGGTCATCGTCCAGAAGGCTCATACGTAATTCCTTGTTCGAATGCGTTGCCCATGTCATCGCCTTTTGGAAGACGCCGCCGCTTTGCCTTGATCGGAGTCTATGGCACATAGCCATTCGTTCCCTATCATAGGCATCTGTTCTTCAAAGCCAAAACATGAGACGACTCCTGTATGACACCCGATTTTCGCACGCCCGCCGGTCACCCGATTTCCAACTTCTGCTTTGGCACGATGCAATGGGGCGGCAAGGCAGACCGAACCGATAGCCGTGCGATGTATGACGCGGTTCGTGCCGCAGGCGTGAATTTCTTCGACACGGCCCACGGCTATACCGGAGGTGCCTCCGAGACGTTGCTGGGTGAATTCGCGGCGTCCGAGCGCGACGATCTTTTTATTGCCACAAAATGTGCGTCCACGGGCGATTGCAGCCCCGACGCGATTGAAAAGGATGTCGAAGAAAGCCTGACGCGTCTCAACATGGATTTCGTCGACATGCTTTACATGCATCGTTGGTCTGACGACGTTCCGCTGGAGGCGACTTATGAAGCGCTTGCAAGAATGGTGGAGGCCGGTCGCGTGCGCCATATTGGCGTTTCGAACTACGCGGCCTGGCAGGTCATGAAAGCGGCAGGCGTGGCGGCGTCCTTGGGTCTCAAGATCGAAATGCTGCAGCCGATGTATAACCTCGTGAAACGGCAGGCCGAAGTTGAAATCCTGCCGATGTGCCTGTCCGAGGGCATCGCCGTTGTCCCGTATTCCCCGCTGGGCGGTGGGCTGTTGACGGGCAAATACAACCTTGGTCAAGAAGGCCGCCTGACACAGGATGCCATGTACAAGTCGCGCTACGGTCAGGACTGGATGCACACCGCCGCACAGGAACTGCGGGAACTGGCCAGTGATCTTGGCGTGTCACCTATCACGCTTGCCATCGCGTGGGTTGCTCATAATCCCGCTGTGACCGCGCCCATCCTGAGCGCCAGCAGGTCGGACCAACTGTCCCCGTCCCTGGATGCCATCGGCTTTACGATGGACGACGCAACCTATGCCCGACTGACCGCGCTGACCCCGACACCCCCACCGGCAACGGATCGGTCAGAGGACGTGTAACAACGCCGGTTGGCACAGTCACTTATGTCGGCTGTCGGGCGCAGCCATCACTCCAAAAGGCCATCGTTGACCAGGGATTGCCGGAACTGCGCCTTTGGTAACAGTTGGAATTTCGACCCCTCTGCCTGTGCCGACAGGATGCGGTCGCATCTGAATGTTCGTGCCGCTTGTCTGAGACGGTCCTGTGCGACCACGTACCAGACCGGATATTTCAGCATGAGATAATGAGGTTCGATCACGCGTTCCGATGTTTCGCCATCCTCTCGTTCATAGCGAATCCTCAGCGCCTCCTGATCGACAAAAGCCCTGTGCAGGGATTGCACCACCCGTTTCGGCGGGGTGGCGACATTGGCCTGCACATAGGTGGACGCGGTCAAACCGATGAGAATACGTGACTTGAGTCGATTGACCCTGTTGCGTTGACTGGGCGAGAACGACGCCACCAACTGCCGGCGAACCGAAGCCAGGTTCGCCAGGAAGATGGGCGATTTCATCTGTTCCGCAACGGCGATGCTGATAAGAAGATCGACCGCTTCAGCATAGGCCAGGTTCAGACGGCCCACACCCCAGTTCCGGTCAAGACGCACGCCACCGCCACGCCCGCGATCTGCGTCGATCTGCATGCCCTGTTCCCGCATAAGCGACAGGTCCCGCGTGATCGTTCGCGTGCTGACACCGTGTTCTCGGGCCAGATCGGCGACCGTGCAGTGGCTGTCCTGCTTGAGCTGCACAGCCAGCAATTCCATCCGCCTCAGTCTCTGATGGGCATGTGTTCGGGTCATGAACAAAATAAGACATTAAATGTCTTATTTAGCAATAAGACACGGTCAGGGGGCACTGACAGCCGAACGCTTCGCCTTTCAGCCAAGAGCAAAGCCCCCAATCGAACCGGAAGGAAAACCATGAAAATGAATTACGTCGTCGTCGGAACCAACGACATGGACGCTGCACGCGCCTTTTATGATGCATTGTTCGAAGGGGCGGGGCTTCAAACCATGTCGCCTTCAGAGCGCATGACCTACTGGATTGGCGAGGATTTTGCCTTTGCAACCGCGATCCCGTTCGACAGGAAACCGGCAACGAACGGAAACGGCACGATGGTGGGCTTTGGCGTTGGCACCAGGGAAGACGTGGCCAGACTGCACGGGTTGGCCATCACACTGGGTGGCACATGCGAGGGCGCGCCAAATCAGCGTGGCCCCAGGTTCTCCGCCTATGTGAGAGACCGAGATGGCAACAAACTGTGCTTCTCTGACTGAGCAAGGTCAGATCAGAAGACGTCCGTTCCGCCGAGACAGATCGCCCGGGCCGGACGTCGCTCAACCTTGAAGGTCTGCGTTGCCTTCGCCGGGCTTTTCTTCCAAATCGTTCTGATCTTTCAGGGTTCCTGTCGCCGCCCGCGCGAGCGTGCCTGCAAACAGGACATGGGCAGAAATCCGGCTCTTGGCGATGTTTGCGAATTTCCCTTCTGCGGCGGCTTTTTCCAGCAGGGACTGGGCAGAGGAAAGATACTCGTCCGAGAACAGTCCCAAGGCCTTCGCGTTGTCCCGCACGTCAAGAAAGTCTTTCAGCAAAAGCTCCAGGAACAGTTTCTGACTGCCCGTGGACCTTGAGACTTCGGCTTTCTCGTATCCATGAACCTGCCCGCTCGTGTCCACGTCCTCCAACCAGTCCCGAACGCGCCGACACTGTGCCAACACCGCTTCTCCGCTTGGCTTGGTTTCGCTGTCGAACGGGACAAGCAGCAGATCGGGCGCCGCGTTGGCAACGATATCCCGGTTGATTTGACCGGAGTCGATATTGCTTTCGGTCGCCAGCTCCGCAATGCGTTTTGAGCTTTTGCCGCTTAACGGGGATACGGCGCAGACATAGTCGGCGCGGCGGGCGCCATGAAACCGTTCGCGGAAATTGCGGTAATGCACGCGGCCGGGATCGTTACGGAACGGTGCTTCGCTGATGATTGTTGCGAGGTCTTCCAACGCCTCGTTGAACAGCCTTTTGCTGTATTCCGGTTTGATGTCAGGGTCCGGGATGCGGTCAAGCAAGTCTCTCGCGCTGCTGCACTTGTAAAACGTGCGCACCGACTCGCCCCCTTCGCCACCCATCCAGAA
Source organism: uncultured Rhodobacterales bacterium (assembly GCA_964476315.1). Taxonomy (GTDB): domain Bacteria; phylum Pseudomonadota; class Alphaproteobacteria; order Rhodobacterales; family Rhodobacteraceae; genus Marivita. The sequence goes on along the minus strand of CAYZAD010000004.1, from coordinate 21,018 downwards.
CAGGTCTTTTGGCATATCGAGGTTGGGCGTGAACAACAGCGTGTATGTCCCAAGGTAAAGCTGCTGCCACCGGCGATAGGCCTCTTCGCCGGTCGGGCGACGGTCGCTGAACAGATTGGTGCCGCCCCCCAGTTTGACCCCCGACGCTTTGGCCAACTCCTGCGCGACGGCAAAATCCTCGGCTTGTGACGCGTTCGAGTTGAAATGCACGCGCGACAAAGTCGGATCACGCGCTTTCTTGCCAGCGGCCAGAACAATGGCCAGCACAGAACGCGAATCCAGCCCGCCGGTGATATCGCAAACCAGTTTTGCGGGGCAGTTGATCAGGGTGACAATACGCGATGTCCATTCGGCAAGGAAACGCGCCAAGGCCTCATCGTAACTGTGCGCCTGATCGATTTCGCTCTCGGGACGGATCGTGCTTGTCAGATTGCCATCTTCGAGACGCAAGATCCTGTGCGTCGGGACCAATTCGATTTCCCGCACCGCCGTGCGCAGTGACAAAAGCTGCACGCCCATGGTGTTCTTGACATGGAAGCTGGAAAGATGCGCCAGATCCAGCGTGACCGGATAAGACTGTGTCCGGACATGTTCCACCAGGCTGAAAAAGCTGTTGGACACCGCCCAGTATCGGCCGCTGCGATACAGGAACAGTTTTCCGTGGCCATTGTAATCGGTGCCGATCTCCACGCTTTTCCCGCGCCGTCTGATCAGCACATACGACCCGTCCAAGCCGAATTCGATCTGTTTGCCGGGCGCGGTTTCATAAGAGCGCCGCCCGTCCTCGCCAATGACGATATCAGCTCCACAGAAAGCGTAGCCAAGAAACCTGTCACTGGTCGCTGCGCGGTCCGATGCGATCAGGAAAGTGCGGTCGTTCATGGCGCTTGGAACTCTCGCGCTGCTGAATGTGAGTTATTTCTGTGCCCGGTTATTGTGCAAATCCTCCTGATAAAGGCGCGGTATTCATCATTTGTTTTCCTTGGTCGAGTCTGTCGCAAATTTGATTCTTTCGTGGGTTCTGCGTGAGCGAATCGGTTTGAGGTATGGCTGTGTCCGTCAATCCCCGGTTGATTTCGATATATCTGATAATTCGTATGCGAGTGTTTTTCCTATGGAAACCGCGCAAAACACCCTGAAAAACACTGTTTCCATTCGAAAATTGGAATGCAAATTGACACATATCAAAATCTGCATCCACGATATTGTGTCAATTTTTTGACGCTGGGCTGACGAAAACCTGGCGACGTGCTGCTTTGGGGGGATTGTTGAATGTTGCAACTGACCAAAGGCAATTGTGGTATTGCCGCGTGTTTCGGTTTGGCTTTGAGCGCCGCAGGCATGGCGCAGGCCGACCTTGCCACGATCGACTCTGAACTGAGGTCCGGTATCGACTTCAGACATATCGATTATCGCGTATGCGAAGATCGGCAGACCTGCAAAGTGGGGCCAGTTCAGTTGGCTGCGCAGCGCCGCGATGGCAGCGATGATGCGTGGGTTGACCAAAACGCACAACTCTACTGGGACCCTGTCGATGGCATCGGTGTGCAAGGGGGCGGCCAGAACGACGAGATTGATTTCGAGGAACGCATTGTCGTGACCTTCGACACGACCGTCAGCGTGGACAAGATCTGGTTCAGCGACTTGTTTCGTGACGAAGACTCGCGTTACGGCGCAGGTGTGACGGATCGTGTTCAGGGTGCACCCGAAGATGCCGAAACCGCCGGAGTGCAGTTCGTGCGTCAGGCCGAGGTTCTGTTCAACCAGATCATTTCTGCGAACGACCCACTGCCCGAAGACCCCTTCAATGAAATGCTCACCCCAAGGTTCGCGGAAGACGGCGATCTGCTGCGCCGCGTGGTAATCGATGGCGAGCTTGTGACCCTCGTCGTGCCCGGCAAAGACGTTGTCGACCGTCTGGACAGTATCGAGGTTCCGCTGGGCCAGATCGACAAGGACAAGCTGGACCTTTTCGATGGGCTTGAAACCGTGCAGATCGACCTGTCCGACATCATCACGGATTTTCATAACGCCCGGCTGTTTACGTACGGCTCGCATAACTTCGATTACATCTCCGCCATGCTGAACGACAACATCCAGTTGGCTTCGCTCAAGTCTTCAGCGGAAGCGATGCGCCTGCAAGTGGATTTGTCCAATGGCGAACAGGTTGCGCAAGCGCTGTACACCGACCGCGTTGATCAGCTTACCTTCTTTGCCCCCTTCGATGCGAGCAATGATTTTTCGGTTGCCGGCATCGTGTTGGCGCCCGTGACGGAAGCGGCGTTGCATCTCCCGCAGGAGGACAAGCAATGAAACAGAGAAAGAAATTCAAATGGGTCGCCCATATCTTTCGGGGCATCGTTGTCGGGGCTTCCGTGGTGTCACGCGTTGCGGCGTCCGTCATGCCGGTCGGGATCGCCAACCAGGACGCGGTAAACCTTGAACGCTGGAACGCGCTGCGCGAGGAACTGAAGAAGCCCGAGGCATCGCAGACCCTTCCCGCCGATGTCATCGACGTGGTCGAGACAGCAGATCTGGAGATCGGTTTGCGGCAGGCGGTGTTTCTCAGCTATTCGCTTGCAGGGCCGGAAGACGTCGGTGCCCTGGATGCCTATTGGGTGGAAACCATTGTCCGCCGCGGGGATTCGGACCTGATCTCGCAATTCGTCTCGATGCGTTCCACGCTGAACCTTGACCATGTGGACGGGGAAAGCGTCTTTCTGGATTGGTACCTCTGGGATGCCCAGTCTGGGTCTGGCGACTGCGATGGCAGTGCGACCGGAGCAGGTAGCGGCAGGGATGCCTGATCCTGTTGCCTGATTGACGGCAAACTGCCCGGTGGCTGCGATGGGCTGGCGTCAGGGCATGTGTGCCCGTCAGGGGCTGCGAAACGTGATAAGGCAGCGCTGGCGCACACGTCGCCAGCACGCGGCGATCACATCATGCTGAGCGTCTGATCCAGTTGAACCTGGCCTTTGCCGCTGGCGGCAAGGCAGGTGAGGCCGGTATCCGGCAATGTCACAAGGATGGACCACGTGCGCATGCCGGAGGACGCATAGACTTCCATCACGTTCTTGCTGTCGCTCATCGCGTAGGCGACGGCTGTTTCGTCGAACCTTTGTTCAAGCCGGGAGACAACCGCATCTCGATCCGCACATGTGGCTGCCCAAGCCGAACTGCCTGTCGTCGCGGCCAAAACTGCCGCGCATACGATATACGCTGATGCCTTCATGATCTGCTCGCCCTCTCGTACCGATCTTTTTTTGCGAGACGATATTGCGCCCACATCGAACGCACAACCGTCACATCCACGCCTTACGGGAACTAGCCGGTCAAAACGGCAAAGAAAGGTAAAGAATCGGGCATTTCTGCGGATTATTGCCGATCAGCTGTCCGCTTCGGCGGGTGTCTCGAGCTGCCAGAGCAGTCGACTGCTGAACAGGTCGCGGATCTGGATCATTCCAAAGCGCCTGTGCAGACGCGGCGCGAAGTCGGCGACGTCTTGATCGCCGACATGTTCGAACGCAAATCCGAACCTGCCCAGAAACGGAACCATCCGAAATCGCTGGCAAAGAAAGACCAGCCGGGCAAATGGCTCTGCATGATGGGCATGCATCAGATCGCCAAACGGGTTGCGAATGCGTTCAGGATCGCGGTCGCCCAGGTAGATCCCGATCACCGGAAGCCGTTGCGGCTCTTCCAGCCACGCGATCCGGCCCAGTGGCACGTTCAACGGCGGAAGGTGGCGGCTGACCGGCTCTGTCAGGATGGACTCCAACTGCGGCGCATCCGGGCCTGCGCCCTCTTCGAAATCGATCGACAGGTCGAACAATTCCGGGCTTTCCAATTCGCGACGCATTTCGCGAAACTCCAGTTGGGCCATGCGCGGCCCCATTTGCTGGTTTTCCCGCGCCAGTCTGCGAAGGCGCCCCAATGTGCCTGCGTCCATTGCATCAGTCACGGTCTCGCCCTCCAGGTGTATAGGGTGCCCCGGCCGAAAGAATGGCGTTGGCAATCTCCGCGCCGCCGAATTCCGTGGCTGCACGCACCGGGCGCACGCCTTGCGCAACCTGGTCCATGAATGCCGCAATGCGCGGGCCGTGTTCGTGGGGTTTGTCGGAAAGCACCATATCGGACCAGCCCTGTTCCGACGCCCAGCTTGCGCGCGCCACCTGGTCATCCAACCGCACAAAGTTCGTGGGCGCGAACAGCACGGGCCCGTCATAGGACATCATCAATTCATGAAAGCTGTTGTAGCCCGTGGCCGTCACAACCCCATCAAACGCCGCGAGGTACCGATTGAGCGGGTAGAACCGTCGGACCAGCGTATTGGCATCGGTGTCGGTGGGGGGCGCGGCCAACGGCGATTGCGCCCAGACCAACCCGATGCGTTTGCTTTTCGCCTCGTGTTCGAGGTGCCGTTTCAACGCGTCCCAATTCCCGAACGCGCCGCCCAGCGACACAAGCACGTGCTTGCCCCAGCCAAGCTTGAGTTTGCGCTTGGCCTCCCGCGCGGAATAGGCCGACAGGAAAGGTTTGAGCGTGACCGGCCGGCTGACAAAGCGCTGCGAGAATCCGCGCAACTTGGCCTGGCGCAGGCGCGTTGGACCACGGTCATATTCGACGGCAAGATCGCCGGGTTCCAGCACCAGATCGCACTGCTGTTCAAGTTCCAGCAACTTGGCATCGGTATCGGCCCGCAACATACCGCGCCGCACCCAAAGCATACCGCAGGCACCGCAACCCGGCATGCGCAAGGCATCAAAGACAAACGGATCGATATTCGCCCCGTCATTGCTGACCAGATCGGCACCGAAATACTGGATAGCCCGGGCGAATTCGCGTGTTTCCCACATGCGCCACGAAGGTGGGTGCGCATCCAGATGCACCGCGTTCTGGCGCAAGATCACCTCGAAACCAGCGGACTGCATCACTTCGGCAGCGCGGGAGAAACTCCAGAAGATAACACGCGCGCCTGCCCGTTCCTTGAGCGTGCGGGCAATGGCCATCATGCGCGTGACATGGCCCAGCCCGACCCCGTTCGGCACCACGGAAAGAACGCAGAAAGGATCCGCCTGTGCCGTTCGGGCAGGGGCGACATGGACGGCGCCATTGGCAAAGGCCACAAGATCCGCCATGTCCGGGTCGTCGTCTGCGGGCGACAACAGCCGGGCAAGGCGGCGCAGGCGCGCCCAATTGAACGTCGCCCACTCCAATCGGCGCGGTTCGCGGGTCCCGCCCGGGCGGTCGATGGCAAAGGTGCTGACGGCGTCCTGCCGCCGGATCGGGAGTGCAGGGCGCGCAGAAGTGATGGCCGGCAGTGGATCGAGAACCTCTACGTTCCGGTCAATCAATGGCGCAATTTCCGCTGCGGCCTCGGCGGTCAGCGCCACCAGTTCAAGCGTCGGCCAATCCACCTTGGCCAGGCTTTGGGTCAACCAGCGCAGCCCGGCTTCCCATGCGTCTCTTTCGTTGACCGTTCGCATGCGCCGGATCAAGAGCTGGCAGGGCTTGTCGATGGTGCAAAGCTCCGTGAAATGGGCCAGCCCATCGTCAAGCGACAGGACGAACAGAAGATCGACATCGTCCGCGTCTGACTTCGGGTCGACAACTTCGAAGAAACGCGCCCCCTGCAAGCGCGGCTGATCCTGCAGCAACTGCGCCACCGGATCGGTAAACTCCCCGACAAGTCCAACGCGCAAAGCAGATACGTTGTCGGCAGAGCGGTTCATGGGTGCAGGCCTTCGACAAGCCGGCCCTCGTAGGCGAGGATCGCAGTTTGCGCCAGTTTCCGCGTGCCGAAATTCTGTTCTACAAACTGAATGCGCGGTTCAACGGGGGCCGCCAACGCGCCGGGAAGCCATTTCGCGATCTGGGCCGCGGCCGCCTCGGGTTCGGTCTCTGCGTCAAGCAGCAGACCCTTGGCCTTGCCCTGCCGCAGCATGGCATCCTGCACACCACCGACATTGCAGGCGGCAACGGGAAGGCCGCAAGCCTGCGCTTCCAAAAGCACGTTCGGCACACCTTCGACCCGGCTCGCGAGCAGCAGCAGGTCAACGTCGCCATACAGGTCTTCGGGGGTTGTCGCACCGCCTTCGATGATCAGATCGTCCAGCCCCAGATCGTGGGCAAGCCTGCGCGTCTCGTCCTCAAGAGGCCCGGTGCCGCGAATGATGGGCGCGACGTCCAATCCGTGACTGTGGCGCAGCGCAGCGACGATCCGCAACCACAAGAGCGGTCGCTTGTTCAGTGCCAACCTGAAAAGACCGCCAATCCGCAACGGTGCGTTTTTGGTGATTGTCTTGCGGCGATCCCGCGCGACGTCGGGATTGAAACGGGCGACGTCCACCGCATTCGACAGACATCCGATGCGCCGCGCGCTGGTGCCAAGCCAGTCGGCATAATCGTCGGCGGCCGCGATGGCGTTGGTCGTGATGACCACGTTCTCGCGCTTTGCATAGTCGGAAAACAGCCGCTGCAGCAGCATCAGGTTTTGATCGCGACGTGTCCGGGGGCTCATGTTCCGCAGGCTGAGGACCACGCGTTCGACAGACGCCAGAAGTCCTGCCAGACCGCAAGCCGCGGCAGAGCGGTCTTGCCACCCGTGAAGGGCGCCCGGCTGTATTTCGGAAATCAGGTGCCAAAGTGCGCGCGTATCATTGCGCAAGCCGCGTGGCAGAACTTCGGTCGCCACCTGTACCTGTTTCGGAAGGGTCGGGTTGGCAATGCGCCGGTTGGCCAGATCGTGAATTGGAACACCAAGCGCCTGTAAATCGGGCAGGAAATGGGCATGTCCCCGATCGCGGGCAATCGAGAAAAACGCAACATGCAGCGCTTCCGGAGCATAACCCGCCTGCAACAATGCCATGACCAGTTCGACGAATTGCCGTTCTGCCCCGCCCGCACCAAGCGATCCGTTTACAAGAAGCAACCGCTCGGGCCGTTTGCCGATACCGGGCCAACCCGCCGGTTTCGGATCGAGTTCAAGAAACTCCTCGAGCGGCACCATGAAATCCGGGCTGCGCAAGGCTGCGGCTTCGGCAAAGCTGCTTGGCAGGGGGCGATCCGGATGCACCCCGAAACCACAGGATGCGAGCGCCGATTTGACGTTTTCACCCAGCGGCACCCGCCTGCGGCGCAGCCAGGCCAGAAGGCCGATATCGCCATTGTCCAACAACAGGGTGCCCAAGGCTTTGCCGTCTTCAAAGGACACGCGCCCGTTCTCTGGGCTGCCGCTGGCCGCATAGCGCGCGAGGGCCTGAACGGTACCTGACCGTTCCGTCATTAACGCAAGGCGCATGCGGTCCGGCAAGCTCAGGTCTGAAACAAGCAGCTCGACGGCCTTGGCCTCGACCTCATCGGGGCGTTCCATGCGGGTGTTGAGTTCAAAAAGCCTGAATAACGCTTCGGTGCGGTAACGATCCGATTGCGCGGCGACGTCTTCCCAGATCGCGATGGCCAGTTCCAGCGCTCCGGCCTGCTCCTCGATGCGGGCGGCGCGGGTCAAAAGGCGCACCTCGTCCGGAAATCGGTCGCGCGCTGCCGCGTTCACATCGCGGGCTTTTGCCAGTTCGCCGGAAAACCGCAGCAGGTCCACGATGGTCATGACCTCTTCAACGCTGCCAAGGTCGAACGCCGCCGCAAGGCGCAGCGCTGCGTCAACATCCGTCTTCAGCGGTGTCCTGTCCTGACGCTGCTGGGCCCGGCGCAAATACGCCTGTCCCAGCAGATGACGCGCGACACGGTCCTGTGGTGTGGGGCCGAACACGTTTTCCAGAACGAACGCGGCGCTTTCGGGATCATCTGCGCCGAGGTAGTGACGCGCCTCTTCGATGGCAATGTCGCCGCCCCGTGTGCCGTTCGACCACAAGATGGACCGCAGCTTGTGCGCAAGGGGGTCGCTGCCATCCGCAGTCGCCCTGCGTGCAACATATTCCCAAAGCCCGGGATGCTGATGTGCGTCAAATCCTGATCCAACAAGGTAGAGGTGGGCCGCAGCATATCGGCGCTGTCCACAAAGCGCGATCACCTGCTGTCGCACTTGTGCAAACGTGGTCAGCGATTCTGACTCTGTTGAGTTGACTGCTCGGTTCATTTCACGCCTCATGACAAGTATGGCGACGACGCAACTCCATGACAAGCTTGGCATTCGGGCTCTTACGGAAATCCCGAGGATGGTTGGCGAAACCGACATCCGTCTCATTCGCGAATTCGCCGCGCAATTGCCGAAAAACGCGCGCATTGTTGAATTCGGGCCGTGGCTGGGCGGGGTCAGCATCGTTCTTGCCGGGTTTGGCGAGGTGCATGTCGTCGACCGCTTTGTCTGGACCGAGGCAAATGCCGAACGCTATCCGGGGTTGGCCGCGCCGGGTGACAATTTTCGCCCGCTCTACGAGGAACTGCTCCGCGACTACGGCGCTGATGTGACCATTCATGAAACCACGTTCCAGGAATTTGAATGGGACGGGGCAGAGGTCGATTTCTGTTTCATCGACGGACCAAGGGATGCCCAGAACCTGCTGGTCTGTCTGGCCGCGATGGCCCCGTCTTTGCGACCGAACGCGAAAGTGATGATAAAGAACGGGTTGAATGCCGCCTACATCGACATGATGGCTTTTATTCATGTTCTGGCTGCACTGGACATCTTTCGCGTTGTGCAAACGGACCAGCCGCACTGGTGTAACATCGCCGTGCTCGAACCGGGGCCGGAACTGCCCAGACTGACGGGATTGGCCGTCACCGATGACCTGTTCACCCGATGCCCGCTCGCCCCGGGTCTTCGCGACTGCCGCGACGGCCCTAGTCTCGTGCTCGCGCGGCTGGCGCAGCGGTTGCTGGGGGACGACATGAACGGCGCGTTCCGGATGCTTGACCAGTTGCCGCCGTCGATTGACCAGATTTACGCCTGGGACAAACTGGAAGCCATGCTGGTCACCCCGGCAGAGCTTTCCGGGTCAGTTGCCGCGTTCTCGGAAGTGTTTGCCTGGCATAATGACGTGGCGGCGCACACCGCAGGCCATTACACCCCCGGCAAAAGCCTGACCTGGGCTTTGCGTGCGGCCTGGAGCAACAATGCCGACCATCCCGACCGCGCGTCGATCATGCAGATCGGCGCATTGGCCGAACTCGCCGGATACGGTGGCTCCCATTTGGCTGACCAGTTGGGCGAAAAGCTTTGCAGGCGTCGTATTGTCGAAATCGGGACCGGTCTGGATGCGTCCGGCACGGCGTGTATCGCCAGCGGTGCCAGTTCTTACTTTGGCATCGAAACCGGGGAGTTGACCGTTGCGATGATGCGCGCGGAAGGCTGTTTTGATGCGGTGACCTACATGTCTCTCAAGACAGTCGACCCTGATCAGGTTGGCCCTGTGGACCTGATCGCCGTTCACGCCGGAGCACGCGATGAACCCGGCACGGACGATCTTTTGAAGTCGCTTCAAAAGTCTTCGCCCGGCGTGTCGATTGTCGATCTTTCACCCTGAATCCAACACCACAGAAAACGATCGCTGACCCATTTCCAAGAGGCGCTCATGTCCAAATTCGAACTCGTTGACACGCTGTTTCCCGACATCGGTGGAATGACCACGGAACAGGCACACATCCTGCGCGGATTGCTTGAGGAAGAAGATGCCCGCAACGTGCTCGAGATCGGCTTCGTCAATGGCAAAAGCAGCGCGTATATCTCGGCTGTGCTGCACGACATGGGGGAAGGCCAGTTGACCACGCTTGGCATGCAGTCGGCTTACAAGCAATCGCCCAATATCGACACGCTGCTTGCGAAAACGGGGCTCGCGCATCTGGTGTCGCCGTTCTACTGCAAACGCGCCTACACATGGGAGCTTCAGCGACTGATCAATTCCGACGATCCGCCGACATTCGACTTTTGTTTCTTCTCCGGCGGTCTGACCTGGGACCAGGTCGGATTTGGCGTCTTTCTGGTGAACATGCTGCTCCGCCCGGGCGGCGTCCTGACACTGGTCAACATGGACTGGTCGATGGAGCGTTCGCCCTACTACAAATCGCGCCCCGAACAGACGCGCCGGTACGATCCCGACGAGATCGAAGCAACGCCGGTTCGCCTCGTGTGGGATACGGTTCTGCCGGCGCTGGGTTTTGAACATGTGCGCGAATACGAAGACGTGCGTTGGGGAATTGCCCGCAAACAGCTTTGATGAAGCGCCAGAAAAACGCAAAAAATGCCGGTGAATTGACAATTGTTTACGAACACATATTGAAAGCGTTATATTAGAATCATCGGGCGCATGCGGTTCATCTGTTTTGTGCAGCTTTGATGTCTTTGCCGGATCGCCCTTTTCGGAGGAGGGTTCGGATTATGTTCTTCAAAAAGAGAAACGGTCGCCGCAAGTCGTATGTGCCATACAGCCCGGCGGTTCTGGCGTTGGTCACTGGCCTGTCTGTTGCCATGCCCGCTGCGCCCATTCTGGCGCAAGAAACAACAACGGCCTCAAGATATGAAGCGGCGGAAAGCCTGCGCCGCGGCGACGGACAGCCAGCCGATTTGCAGCGCGCATTGCAGATGCACGAGGCCTTGGCCGCCGAGGGTTATGACAGGTCGCTGGTGCGAATTGCATCGATTCATCAGGAATTGGGCGATTTCGCCTCTGCAATCGAATACTTTCAACGGGCCAGGGACAGTGGCAGTTTCTTTGCGGCCATGCAGCTTGCGAATGGGCATGCCCGGGGTCTTTTCGGGCCTTTGTCCCAACCGGAACAGGGTTTTGCCGATCTGGTTTCCCTGGCTGGGCAAAGTGACAATCAGTTGCTCCATTTCTATCTCGCTCGCGCCTACGAGGATGGGTACGGGACCACTGCCGACACATCGCGGGCGATCGAAATGTATCAAGCTCTTGCCGATGCAGGACATGGGCAATCCATGGCGCGCCTTGCCGCGATTTATGCGGATGACGACAGTGATCCTGCGGACCTCGACGCAGCGATCGACAGTTACCGCTCTGCCGCCGACAGCGGATACGACTATGGCTTGATCGGTCTCTCGCGCTCGCTGATCGAAGCCGGGCGCGGCGAAGAGGCGCTTTCCGCCATCACACGGGCTGTCGATCAAGGGGTCTCGGATGCCGAAGCGCGCAGGGCGATCTGGCATTACCAGGAAGCGTTTGGTCCTGCATCCGACAAGGAATGGGGTAAGGCGGAACTGGTGCGCCTGTCCGAACAAGGCGATGTTTTCGCCGCCCGCTTCGCGCTGCGCCTGCACGAAAGACGGTCACGGCGGCTGAACGATCTTGATCTGATGCAGGTTTTGCAACAGCTCCAGCCGCATATCGAGTCGGGTGACAGGCTGGCCACGGAATCCGTCGCGCGGGCGTATCGCGAACTGTCATGGCTCATCCCGAATGCGCGCCAAAAGCATGTCGACCTGATCGAAACATACGGTCACCAGATGGGTGTGCGCCTTCAAGTGCCCGAACAGCTTGAAGCCCTGTACGATCCGCAAAACCATGCGGCATCTCGCAAAGCCGCCTATGACTTCCTTGATACGGTCAGCGGGGAGGGATTTCTCTACGGCCTTGTGCGTTTGCGCAGCATCGAACGCATGGCCTTTACCTATGCGCTTCAAAAAGAACTGGCCGATCTGGGGTACTATTCCGGTCCGACACATGGGCGGATGTCGTCGAACACCCTGCGCGCAATCCTGCGGTTCTGCAGTGAAGAAGGGATTTATGACACCTGCAAACACGGGCCTTTGACGTATGACGCGTCCCTGGCCATTTCAAAGGCGCTGTATAACCACCGGGCTGGGACCAGCTGACCGAAACGGACGATGCGCGCGGCGCAGCGACCTATATGGCAAGAAATCTGTCGGGCCGCTGCGCCGGGTCTGGGTTGAGGGATGCAACCAGGAAGTCGATCTGGGCCGGGGTCAGTCCGGCATCTTCCGCTGTGGTCGCAAGTCCTGGCATCTCGGTTTCGTATTCCGCCTGATACTGTCGCCGGGCGGCGTTCATGTCGCTTTCGGTATTTGACCAGAACGGACGGCGGCCCGTCAGCAGCACGGTCACAAGCGTTGCAAAGGCGAAATAGTCGGATGACACCGCAGCGTCGGGGCAGGTGCTGGTCAACAGTTCGGGCGGATTGTACAGATTGCCGTCAATCGGCCGACCCAGCCGGTTGGGAAAATTGCCAGTCCGGATCGCGGACAACGGCATGGTTGTGTTGAAGTCGAACAACGACAGGCGATCACCGTCCACCGCCACGTTCTGTGGTTTGAGATCCCGGATCAGCCAAGGCGTGTCACGGTCGTGGAAAAAGGCGAATGCCTGTGCGAACAAATCCCAGACGCGTTCGATCACATCCAGGGGGACAGAAGGTTCAAGCCGGTCCAGCAATGTGCCGCTGCCGAACCATTCGCGCAGGATCCAGCTTGTGTCCGGTGCAAAATCGATCAGCCTGGCCGCCCAGGGAAACTGGTTATCAAGCAGGCGGAACGTGTTCAGCTCCAATGGATTATAGGGAATCCTCTGCTCTGCAATCGCGGCTTCAACGGCTTTCAGCCTGACCTTCATGCAAACTTTGACACCATTTTCGAAGGTGGCAGGCTGGATAAGGTGAATATCGGTCAATAGCGGCGTGTCTGCCTCGAAACGCGGGTCTCGGGACCGAAGGGTCTTATGGGCGATGTCATGCGCGGCCTCATGGACCGCATTTCCGATGATGGATGGCTCTGTCAACGCACGGTGCCGATTGTTCAAGTGGTGTCCAAAGGCTAGCTTCTTGGCTCACCCGTGTCCACTTTTCGCGCTTTCACGAATGCCCGATCAGATTGGTCTTCTGGCAGTCTGCCGCCGCGACGGTCGACTGGAACAATGATCATCGGCGTCAATCGTCAAACGCCGATATACCTTTCTGAAATATCGGGTGTGAGGTCTGCCATCGCCCCGGACCAGACACTTCGACCGCGTTCGAGCACGACAGCCTTTTCCGCAAGCGTGGATAATTCGGACAAAGACTTGTCGATCAGCAGGATTGCAACATGCGTTTCCGACTTGAGATGCCGGAGCGCTTCCCAAATCTCTTGCCGGATGATCGGGGCCAGACCTTCGGTCGCTTCGTCAAGGATCAACAGCCTCGGGTTGGTCATCAGGGCGCGCCCGATGGCCAGCATTTGCTGTTCGCCGCCTGAAAGAGAGGCGGCGCGCTGACCGGAACGTTCACGCAATCGCGGGAAGAGTCGGGTAACGGTCTCGAAGGTCCAATCCCCCGCGCGGGCAGCGGCGATCAGGTTTTCGTGGACGGTCAGATTGGCGAAACACCGGCGGCCTTCCGGCACAAGACCGACACCAAGCTGTGCAACCTTGTGACTGGGCAGGGCATGAAGATCCTGCCCGTCTAGCGTAAGCCTGCCCTCGGATCGGATCATCCGACAGATCGATTTGATCGTCGTGCTCTTGCCCATGCCGTTACGCCCCATCAGGGCAAGGACCTCCCCCTCATTCAAGGTCAGGTCGACCCCGAAAAGCGCCTGGCTCACCCCATATGTCGCGGTGAGGTTTTCAAGCACGAGAAAGCTCATGTGTGTTCCCCGAGATACGCCTCGCGCACCTCCTGGCTGGACCGGATGTCATCTGCCGTGCCGGTTGCAATGACCTTGCCGTAGACAAGAACGCTGATCCGGTCGGCAAGGGCAAAGACCGCATCCATATCGTGCTCGACCAGCAGGATCGGCGCTTCACGTCGCAAGCCGTCCAGAAGGCCGGTCAACCGTTTGGAACCGTCCGCACCAAGGCCAGCCATCGGTTCGTCCATCACGAAAGCGCGCGGTGACAGCGTCAGCGCCACGGCCACCTCAAGTTGGCGGCGTTGACCGTGGCTCAGGTTGGCGCAGCGCGTGTCGCGATGGTCTGACAGACCCACACGGTCAAGCGCTGCCTCGGCCTTGTCCCGCAAGTCCTGTCTCTTGATCGCGCTTTTCCAGAACCGCCAGGCCGCCCGCTCTGCACCGATCGCACCCAGAAGGGCGTTTTCGAGAACGCTGTCCTCCATGCAAAGCTGGGAAATCTGGAATGTCCGCACCAGACCGGCACGCGTGCGCGCCTGCGTGCTTTCATCCGATACATCCCGGTCTTGCAGGAACACGCGTCCCGCGTCCGGTTTCAGGCTGCCAGAGATGAGCTGCATCAAGGTGGACTTTCCCGCGCCGTTCGGTCCGATGATGGCGTGTATCTCTCCGGGCCTGAGATCGATAGAGACATCGTCTGTCGCCGTCAGGGCGCCAAAGCTCTTCGTCAGGCCGTGGGTGGCCAGAACCGTGTCAGACATGGGCACCTTCCTTGCCCGTCAGCAGCCCAAGCAGACCGCCACGCCCGAACAGCACGATGCACAAAAGGATGATCCCAAGGTAGATATGCCAGAACTCGGTCAGCCCGCCGAGAAAGTGTTCAAGCGCCACGAAGACGCACGCGCCGATCACCGGCCCCATCAGACGACCGACGCCCCCGATGATGATCAACACGATCAACTCGCCCGAGAATTGCCAACTGAACATCGCGGGCGACACAAAGCGGTTCAAATCCGCGAACAGGGCCCCTGCCAACCCCGTAATCGCGCCCGAGATCACAAAGGCCAGCAGTTTCAGTTTCATGGGATCGAGGCCTACAGCCTCGACCCGTGTCGTCGATTGCCGCGCGGCATTCAAGGCAAGCCCAAAAGGCGAGGCCTGCAATTTCGCCTTGAGAAACAGAACGATGCACAGAAGCGTGAAACAGATGGCGAAGAACTGGATTGGAACAAGTGTGTTCATCCCGGGGAAATCGTTCCGGACATAGATCGACACCCCGTCTTCGCCGCCATACTCGGCCCATGAAATCGCGAAATAGTAGAACATCTGCCCGAAAGCGAGCGTGATCATGATGAAGTACACGCCGCTGGTGCGCAGCGACAGCAGGCCAATGACACAGGCGACAAGGGCCGAAATGACCATCGCGACCAGCCAGATGATCGGCATCGATTTGGTGCCCCCGGTTGAAAAGAAACCCAAGTCAAGCGCGGTATATGTCTGCGCATGATAGGCAAGGATACCCATCGCATAGCCGCCAATGCCGAAAAACACCGCGTGGCCAAAGCTGACCATGCCCCCGAATCCAAGGATGATGTTCAGTCCAACCGCCGCCAGAGCGAGGATGACCGCCCGTGTCACGAGGGTGATCGTGAAAGGCTCGTCCGTCGCCAGCGCCCAAAGCGGCAGCGCGATCAACCCTGCGATCACGACGGCATTGATCCAGCTTTCCTGCAACCTCATGCCTGCGCTCCGAACAGGCCCTTGGGCCGCCAAACCAGAACCAGCCCCATCAGGATGTAGATGCCCATGGATGCGATGGCCGATCCGCTTTTCTGCGCGGCACCCGGTTCCATGAAAAGCTTGAAAAGCTCCGGCAGAAAGACACCGCCAAGCGTGTCGGTCAGACCCACCAGAAGCGCGCCCACTAATGCCCCCCGGATAGACCCGATGCCCCCGATCACGATGACGACGAAGGCAAGGATCAGCACGGGCTCGCCCATACCCACCTGAACCGACTGGATCGCACCCACAAGCGCACCGGCCAATCCGGCCAGCGCCGCGCCAAGGGCAAAGACCAGCGTGTAAAGCCGCGAAATATCCACGCCAAGGGCGGCGATCATTTCGCGGTCGTTTTCACCTGCGCGGATCTGGATGCCAATCCGCGTCTTTTCCGTCAGCAACCAAAGCCCGACAGCCACCACCAGCCCGATCCCGATCAGCGCAAGCCGGTAAAGCGGGTATTCGATGCCGCCGGGCAGCGTGACAGGGCCGGAAAGCGCGTCCGGAATGTCAAGAAACAGCGGGAAAGATCCAAACACCCAGCGCGTGCCTTCCGAGAACACGAGGATCAGCGCGAATGTGGCAAGCACCTGGTCAAGATGTGCCGCGTTGTAAAGCCGCCGGATCACCACCATCTCGATGATCGCCCCTGCCACGGCCGCCGCCGCCAGAGCCGCGATCAAGGCAAGAAGGAATGATCCCGTCGCCCCGGCCACGGCCGCCGCAGCGAAAGCGCCCACCATGTAAAGCGACCCATGCGCCAGGTTGATCAGCCCCATGACACCAAAGATCAGCGTCAGCCCTGCCGCCATCAAAAACAGCATGACGCCGAACTGCAAGCCGTTCAGGACCTGCTCGATGATCAGGATCGAGGACATGGAGGCTCCGTGGCATGGCCCGCCCCCGGCTGGGGGCAGGCCGGATCAAGATCACATCTTGCAATCGGCGGCGTAGGCGTCCGAGTGGTTTTCCAGCGCCACACCGATGATCTTGTTGGTGAACACGTCACCTTCCTTGATCACTTCTCTCGCGTAGATCGTCTGGATGGGATGATGGTTCGGTCCAAACGCAAAATCCCCGCGCGTGCTTTCGAAATCGGCGGCCCGCAAGGCGTCGCGGAACGCATCGGCATCCGATGGCATCGCTTTTTCCAAGGCGGACAACAGCAGGTTTGCCGTGTCGAAGCCCTGGCTTGCATACAGGGACGGCAACCGCCCGTATTCCGCCTGGAAGCTTTCCACAAACGCCACGTTCGCCGGGATGTCGATGTCCTTGTTCCACTGAGACGTGTTGACGACGCCAAGCGCTGCATCGCCAACGGCTTGCAGGATTCCCTGGTCAAAGCTGAACGCCGGACCCACGACAGGAAGGTCTATCCCGCTGTCGGCATATTGCTTGAGAAAGGAAATGCCCATGCCGCCCGGCAAAAAGAAGAACACGCTGTCAGCGCCGCTCGCCCGGATCTGTGCGATCTCTGCCGCGTAATCCGTCTGACCCAGCTTGGTATACACTTCACCGGCCAGGTCCCCTTCGAAGAAGCGCTTGTACCCGGTCAGGGCATCTGTGCCCGCCGGATAGTTGGGCGCCATGATAAAGGTGTTGCTGTAGCCCGCGCTATTCGCATATGCGCCCGCCGCTTCATGCAGATTGTCGTTTTGCCAGGCAACGTTGAAATAGTTCTCATGGCAGCCTTGCCCGGCCAGCGGCGATGGCCCGGCATTGGGCGACAGGTAAAAGACATTCTGGTTCACGGCAGATGGCACAACCGCCATGGCAAGGTTGGACCAGATGATCCCGGTCATCACGTCCACGCGTTCGGATTGGATCATCTTGTCCGACAACTGCACCGCGATGTCCGGCTTGCGCTGGTCGTCCTCGATCACAACTTCGATGTCGTCGCGGCCCGATTGTGCGATGGCCAGCATGAATCCGTCCCGCACATCGATGCCCAATCCGGCACCGCCCCCCGACAGCGTGGTGATCATGCCGACCTTGACCTCTGCAATGGCAGCAGACGCGCAAAGCGACAGGGCCGCCGTGGCCAAAAGTAGTTTCTTCATGTCTTCCTCCCGTATGGTTTTCCATTCAATGCCTTAATTCTCTTGGGCATGTAAACGGCCATCCGGCGATGATTGCATCCTATCGGTTGTGGCCGCGACTCAGAAATCCGGTCCAGCGCCGTTCCGGACCGGCTTTGCCCAACGCCCGGACCATGGTGTCGATCGGGTCGCGACAAGGTCACGTCTTCCAATCCCGATTGGCGCCGATTTGGCGAAAGCGGGATGATGTGATTGATCTTTCTGTTGAAATCTTTGGCGCATTTGGTTGAGCGGCGTCGGTCGAGCCTGCGGAAAACTCAAAAAAAACATGCAGCACTTGTCTGGTTTGCACCTATCAGGACATGGTAGGTGGTCAAATTGTTGACAATCATACAAACCGCCATCGATAGTGCCTTCAGTCAACATAAGGAGGTCGAAAATGCTAACCTACACAAAGAGGCTGCTTGGGGCTGTCGCACTCGCGCTCGCAACAGTGTTCAGCCTGAACACGTCCGCCGAGGCGCAGAACGCCTCGACCTGGGATGCAATTCAGGAGCGCGGGACGTTGCGTATCGGCGTCACGCAAGCGCCCCCATGGTACTTCAACAACCCCGCAAGCGGCGAATGGTCGGGCCTCGGGGTGTCGATTGGGACGGCAATGGCGGAAACGCTTGGGGTGGAACTTGAACCGGTCGAGGTGACCTGGGGCACCGCAGTCTCGGCATTGCAGGCTGACCAGATCGACATCATGTTCGTGCTCGATGCGACACCGGCACGGGCGATGGCCATCGACTTCCCGGCGCAACCCCTGTTGTACTATGCCCTTGCGGTGCTGGCTGATGACGACCTCGAAATCTCTTCATGGTCCGACCTCAACTCCGCCGACATCTCTATCGCGGTCACCCAGGGGACGACGATGGACAGCTATGTCTCGGATCGTCTGACCGAAGCCAATATCCTGCGCTTCCCCTCCAACGGCGAAGCTGTTGCGGCGTTCCAGTCGCGCCGCGTGAACGCGGTTTCACTGTTCCATCCGCCACTGATCGCCATGCGCGAACGGATCGGACGCGGCCAGATCGTGCTTCCCGAGCCCATCCGCCAGTCCGCCTCGTCCGCCGGGGTGCGGCGCGAAGCAGATACGCGGTGGCGTGATTGGGTGAATACCGCGATCACCTACTACTACATGACCGGTCAGACCCAGGTCTGGTACGAAGAGTTCCTGACCGAATTCGGCGTGGATCCGGCCAGCGTTCCCGCCATTCGGCGCGAAGATTGGTAAACCCGATCACCGAATCCGGCCGGGCGATCAGCGCCCGGTCAAACCCACCCCTGCACGGAAAGGAACGATAGATGGGAGGGTACGAATGGGATTTCGCCGTCGTCTTCCGCGATTTCGATCTCCTGCTTCTGGGGCTGGTCAACACGCTCAAGGTGACGGGCCTTGCCCTGTTGTTCGGCGTCCCGCTTGGCTTGCTGCTCGCCTTGCTCAGGCTTTACGGGAGTTGGCCCATACGGTTGCCCGTCGGGTTCGTCATCGAATTCCTGCGCACCACGCCGCCGATTGCGCAACTCTTCTGGTTCTTCTTTGCGCTGCCGATCCTCGTCGGCATCGAAATCGATCCGTTTCGCGCGGCCGTACTGACATTCTCGCTGCAAAGCTCGGCCTTTTTCGCCGAGGTCTTCCGCGCAGGCATCCAATCCATCGATGACGGTCAATGGGAAGCCGCCAAGGCAATCGGCATGAACCGCAACGAGACACTGCGCCGGGTGGTGCTGCCACAGGCGGTCAAACGCATGATCCCGGCCTTTCTCGAACGTGCCATCGAATTGATGAAAACAACGACGCTTGTCAGCACGATTTCCTACGCCGACCTGCTGTTTCAGGCCAACAGCATTGCGCAATCCAGTTTCCGGACCATCGAGGTCTATACCGTGGCTGCAACGATGTATTTCGTCGTGATCTTCGCGTGTTCGATCGCCGTGCGCCGACTTGAAAAATACTTTGCCCGCTCGGGCGAAACGATTGTGAACTGAGGCCGCACCAATGGACTACGTCTGGGATTTCTCACAGGTTTTTGCAAATCGGGCGCTGCTTTTGCAGGGGCTTCTGAACACGCTCAAGCTGGGTGTGACATGCCTCGTGCTTGGGCTTTTCTTCGGGCTCTTTGTCGGCGCGGCACGCTTTTCGGGCAGGGGATGGCTGTACTACCCGGCGACGGCATTCGTCGAGGTGTTCCGCAACACGCCCGTGCTTGTGCAGATCATCTGGTTCTTCTTCGCCTTCCCGATCATTTCGCCGTTCAGGATCGATGCATTTACCGCTGCGACGCTTGGGCTGACGCTGAACACGGTTGCCTTTTCATCCGAGATTTACAGAGCCGGACTACAATCCATTGCCAAAGGCCAATGGGAGGCAGGCAAGGCAATCGGCATGACGTACTGGCAACAGATGCGCCGCGTGGTTCTGCCACAGGCGGTGCGACGCATGCTTCCGGCCTTCATGAACAGGGCGGTTGAGCTCTTCAAGATGACGTCGCTTGCCTCTGTTATCGCCTACGGGGAACTGATGCATCAGGCCAAGGTCGTGTCGACCATCGCGTTCAACCCGATTGAGATGTACACCGCCGTTGCGCTGATATTCTTTGCCGTCCTCTTCCCGATGACCGTTATCGTCCGGCGTTTCGAAACGCGCCAGAAAGCCAGAGGGTGATCCATGACCGACGTTCTGAGAATCGAATCCCTGCACAAATCGTTCGGACCGCTCGAGGTTCTCAAGGGCATCGACCTGTCAGTGTCGAAAGGCGAAGTCGTGGTCCTTCTCGGTGCCTCGGGCTCGGGTAAATCCACGATGCTGCGTTGCGTCAATTTCATGGAAATCCCCACCTCGGGGCACATCTTTCTCGAGGGCAAGCTGATAGGTCGCGAAAAGGGCGGTCAGATGACCTATGACGAAAAAGAGCTGACCAAACTCCGCGCGCGGGTGGGGATGGTGTTCCAACACTTCAATCTCTTTCCCCACATGACCGCGATCGAAAATGTCATGGAAGGCCCCCGCACGGTTCTGGGCTGCGATGCCGCGGAATGCCGACGGCGCGGAGAGAAATACCTCGACAAGGTCGGGCTTGGTTGGAAGGCGGATGCCTTCCCGTCACAGCTTTCCGGCGGCCAGCAGCAACGCGTTGCAATTGCCCGCGCTTTGGCCATGGAGCCCGAAATCATGCTCTTTGATGAGGCAACGTCGGCACTTGACCCGGAACTCGTGGGCGAGGTGCTGGAAACCATGAAAGAACTGGCAGAGGAGGGTATGACGATGCTGATTGTCACGCACGAGCTGGGGTTCGCATATACCGTTGCCGACAAGGTATTGTTCCTGTCGGAAGGGCGCATACTTGAACAGGGCACGCCCGCGGACGTCCTGACCTATCCAAAGCAGGATGGAACCAAAAATTTCCTGCGCGGGCATGGTACATTTCGACTGCCCGAACCTCAGATTGACTAGGCCCGGAGCCCCTATGAATATTGCAAACCATACCACGCACGACGCTTTGGAAGACCCGCGAAACGCAGATATCGGCATCTATGTGAACGGCGAGATCGTACATCGCGACAATGCCAAGGTGTCGGTCTATGACAGCGGCTTCATGCTGGGCGACGGCATGTGGGAAG
>CAYZAD010000003.1:0-54795 GCA_964476315.1 uncultured Rhodobacterales bacterium | reverse complement strand
GTCGATCTCCAGAGAGGCATCATTGATCCGGTCGTGGTAATCCTCCGGCCCCTCGAAAACCACCGCGCGGGCTTCGAAGATGCCCTCGTTGCCGGGCTCTGACAGGAACCGTTTGCGGAAATCCTCGGAAATCACGCTGGTCTTCATCAATGCAGAGTCGAACAGGTTGCCCGACAGCACCTTGAACCCGGCGTTCGGGCGCATGGGGTTGGCATAGGTGGTGATGACATCCGTGTCCTGGCTTTCCCAGCCTTGCAGGTTCTCGCCCATGGTCTTGCCGGTTGCCGTCATCACGCCAAGGTGCAGGCGATCCGCCTTGACCAACTCACCCATGACCGCGGGCACGCCACCGGCACGGAAAAAGCTTTCGCCAAGGTATTCGCCCGCCGGTTGCATATTGACCATGAGCGGCACATCAAACCCGTGCTTTTCCCAATCGGTGACATGCAGATCGACACCGATATGCCGCGCCACGGCTTGCAAATGGGGCGGTGCGTTCGTCGATCCGCCAATCGCGGCATTCACGACAATCGCGTTCTCGAACGCTTCGCGGGTCAGGATGTCGGACGGTTTGAGGTCTTCATAGACCATGCCGACGATCCGCTTGCCGGTCTCGTAGGCCATTGCCATGCGTTCGCGGAACGGTGCGGGAATCGCGCTGTTGCCGGTCAGGGACATGCCCAACGCCTCGGCCATGGCGTTCATCGTGCTGGCGGTGCCCATCGTGTTGCAATGCCCATGCGACGGCGCAGAGGAACACACGCGTTTCATGAATTCTTCGTAGTCGATCTTGCCTTCCGCCAGCAGGCGGCGGCTTTCCCAGACAATGGCGCCAGACCCGGCGCGTTTGCCCTTCCACCACCCATCAAGCATCGGCCCGCCGTTCAGCGCAATCGCGGGCAGATCAACCGTCGCCGCGCCCATCAGCATGGCGGGGGTGGTCTTGTCACACCCGGTGGTCAGCACGACACCATCGATCGGATAGCCGTGCAGCACTTCGACAAGGCTCAGGTATTGCAGGTTGCGGTCCAGCGCCGCCGTGGGCCGCTTGCCGGTCTCCTGCACCGGATGCACGGGAAATTCCATCGGAATGCCCCCGGCCTCACGGATGCCGGCCTTGATCCGGTCCATCAGGAACACGTGGATCTTGTTGCAGGGCACAAGGTCTGACCCGGTTTGCGCGATGCCGATGACGGGCCGTTCGCTTTGCAGCTCTTCGCGGGTGAAGGTGCTGTTCTGATACCGTTCGGTATACAGCGCGGTCATGCCCGGATTGTTGGGGTTGTCAAACCACTCTTGCGAGCGGAACCGCTTGTTGGCGCGGGTGTCCGACATCGTGCCCTCCCATGATGTGTTTTCGCCCTCTCGCATCGGGGCGCTTGGCATAGCATTCCGAAATGGTATACCAAATGCAAGGGCAAAAGATATGTCCGGATCAGGGAACACGGGGGGATGGCCGATGCCGTTATGGACCAAGTCGGGATGGGGTGCGTTTTTGGCTTTGGGCCTGTCATGCGGTGCGGCATGGGCCGATGTCGATCTGGCCGAAACCGACGCCTGCCTGACAGAGCGGATCGGACAGAACCAGAACCCGGCAAGCTGTGTCGACACGGCCCATCAGCGTTGCCTGACCACACCCGAAGACCTGACCGCCTCTGCGGTTCTGTGCTTTCGGCAGGCCCGCGACGCATGGGATATCGGGATTGCCCGCGAGATGGATGTCATCCAGCAATCCGCGACCAACCGGATCGCCGCGATTGCCGCCGTTGAACTGCGCTACGATCTTCTGGCCAACCTGATGCAATGCGACCGGATGGAGGAACTGGCCAAGGTCGGTTCGGAGGCGACCGGCGAACAGATCGCGCGGCAGCGGGCGCAGTGCGAGGCCTCGGCCTCGGGGCTTGTCTACCTGCGTGTCAAGATGCGGGCGCTCAGTCTGCAATGACCCCAAGACAGGCCTTCTGGCGCGGCTATGCCGATTGCGCGCCCTTCATCCTTATCGTGGTGCCCTATTCCATGCTGTTCGGCGTCGTCGCGCGCGATGCCGGGCTGGACGTGGTGCAGACCATGTCCATGTCGGTGCTGGTGATCGCGGGCGCATCGCAATTCACAGCGCTGGCGCTGTTGCAGGACCAGGCCCCGGTCTTTGTCGCGCTGCTGGCCGCGTTGGCGGTGAACCTGCGCATGGCGATGTATTCCGCAGCGCTTGTGCCGCATCTGGGTCACGCCCGGTTTGGAACGCGGGCGTTGATGGCGTATCTGATGGTCGATCAGGCCTTTGCCGTCGCGGTCAGAACCTATGAGGACCGGCCCGCGATGACGCCGGATGCCAGGGTCGCCTATTACTTTGGCGCGATGCTGCTGATCTGTCCGATCTGGTATTCCTGCACCTTCCTGGGGGCCGTTCTGGGACAGGCGATCCCGGCAAGCTGGTCGCTGGATTTCGCGGTTCCGGTGTGCTTCATCGCGCTGACGGCCCCCCTGCTGCGGTCTCTGCCGCATGTCATCACGGCGCTGACGTCCTGCGTGATGGCCATCGCCTTTGCCTGGGTGCCGTGGTCACTGGGCCTGATCATTGCCGCGCTGATTGCGATGGTCGCAGGCGCGCAGGCCGAGTTGTTTCTGAAACGTCGAAAGGCACAGGCCGCATGATCGACGATACGACATTCTGGCTGCTGACGGTGGCGCTTGGGCTTGGCACCTTCGCAATCCGGTTTTCATTCCTCGGCCTACTGGGCGGTCGGCAGTTGCCCGAATGGGCGCTGTTGCATCTGCGCTATGTGGGTGTTGCCGTGTTCCCGGCCCTGTTCACACCGCTGGTGCTGTGGCCCGACGCCACGGGTGGAGAGATCGACCCGATCCGCATCATGGCCGCCATCGCCGCCTTTCTCGTGGGTCTCAAAGGCTCGGTCATTGGCGCGATCATCGCTGGCATGGGCACGTTTTACGCGCTCCACTTTCTCACGTAACCGCTGCGGCAAATCCAAAGGACCGATGCCATGATCGAAGAACCCCCCAAGCTGCAAATCCGCAAGTCGATCCAACGACCGACACAGGCCCAGATCGACGCCTTCCGCAACGTGCCGACCGGGTTTCTGTGCGACGCGATGGAAGGGCAAGGCGCGCTGGACATGCACATCCAGCCGGTCAGCCCGGAGGGCGGCCTGCCCCTGCACGCCCACGGGCCTGCGCTGGTCGCCGACAATGGCCCGGCCGAGATCCTTGCGACCATGGGTGCGCTGCATATCGCGCAACCGGGCGACATCATCGTGGCCGCCGTGCATGGCCACAAGAACTGTTCCGCCGCCGGTGACCGTTTCTGCGGCATGATGAAAAACAAGGGGGTCGCCGCCTTTGTCACGGACGGGCAGATGCGCGATTATCCGGGGATCATCGCGGCAGGGTTGCCTGCATGGTGTGCCGGGCTCAGCCCGAACTCGCCCTACTCCAACGGGCCCGGAAAGGTGGGCTTTGGCGCGGTGGTCGGGGGTCGCCATATCGAGACCGGAGACATGATCGTTGCCGACCGTGACGGCGTGGTGGTTGTGCCCTTCGCCCGGATCGACGCGGTGATCGCACAATTGGCGGCGATCCAGACGCTGGAAGACACGCTTGATGCCAAGGTCCAATCCGGGTTTTGCGAGATGCCCGCAGTGGAAGCGATGCTGTCAGACGGAACCGCGAAACTGGTCTGATCCGCGCCTTGCCACGCTTTGGCCGACCGAAGCGAAAGGGTTAAGCCGTCCCGCGCACGGGGCGGTTGTTCTCGATATTGAACCGCATTCCGTCCAGCAACTCGTCGAGATCCGGCCGCGACGCCGGCCCGTTCGAGATATCGACCAGCATCAATGTCCCGTCCGGCCGGATCGCAAAGGTGCCCGGTTCGGCAAACCGTTCGGTCGTTTCCGCCTCTGACAACGGGTCTGATACGTAAAGCCCGAGCGCGCGCATCTGATCCTCGGTCAGACCATAGGCAAGGTCAAAGTCCCATCCGAACTCTGCCTTGTCTGCTGCCGCCTTTTCCTGGGTATCGGCCGACACCACCACCACGTTCATCAGCGCGGTCCAGTCCGCCAGCATGCCGTTGAACTTGTTGAGATACCGTTTGCAGCGCGGGCAGTGTTTGCCGCGATAGACCACCAGCAGCGTCCAGCGATCCCCGGGCGCGCCGATGGTCACCGAACCGCCGCCCAGGAGCGGGAACTGCATTTCTGCGACTGGCGCGCCGACGCGCGGCTTGGCTGAGGTCATGTGAACATCCTTTACGTGTTACGTCGCAAACGCGCTTTTCGCGCCTGCACTTTCCTGTGTCTTGAAGATCGAACCGGTATCGGGCGCGGGCGGCAAAGGCATCACCACGGGCACATCGGCCATGCGCGCCACCAGTTGCGGTTCACCGGTGATCTGCCGCGCCTGCAAGTCTTCCCAATACGCCCGCTGCCCCAGCGCATGGATATAGCTGGACGCCCCAAGGATCGGCCACGCATCCGACGCGCTGCATTCATAAAACAGGATGAGCCGGTTCCGGTCGCTCATGTTCGGGGCCGAGCCATGCAGGATGCGCACGTGATGCACGGTCATGTCCCCGGCCTTTCCCGTCAGCGTCACCGCCTTGTCCTTTTCAAACAACGGATCGTCCGGGTCGATCGCACCGGCAAAATAGCCGTTCGCCATATGGCTCAGCACCGGCCCCTTGTGCGTGCCGGGAATGACCATGAGCGGCCCGTTGGCCTCGTCCACGTCCTCGAGCATCAGGCCAAAGGCCAGCAGGCTGTCATTGGTCGCCGGGTAGAATGCCCAGTCCTGATGCCATTCAATCGCACGCCCGCCACCCGGCGCCTTGGTGTTCAGCTTTGACGTCAGAAGGTTCGTATGCGGCCCAAGCAGATCGGTCAGGACCTCGGTCATCCTCGATCCACGGATCAGATCCCAGAAAAACGGGTCGCGCTTGTGCGGCAGCTTGATCCGCGTCAGGCGCGGTTCCGCTGCGGAATGGCCACGGTCAAGGTCGTAGACCTCGTTGCTCTCTGTCACCCCGCGCGAGGCGTCGATCAGGCCGTAGGTGATCTCGCGCAGCCGGTCGAGCTCTTCCGGGGTGACCGCGTTCTCGACCAGCAGATAACCGTTTTCGTCGTAGAACCGTTTCTGATCCGCGCTGAGCATCACCCTTCGCCCTTCTTCACCGCCTCCGGCAGGCTGAACCCGTTCAATTCGGCGATGTGGTTGGCAATCGTGGGCACGTAGTCCTGCCCTTTGCCCACGGTCACCGCCTGGTCGAAATAGTTGCGCACCGCGGCGCCTATCGGGTTCATCACACCCGCCGCCGTTGCCATGGACGCCACGTAGCGCACGTCCTTGGCCGCGTTTGCGATGGCAAACTTGTGCGCGTTCGGATTGCCCCCGACCGCTGCGGAAAAGAACGTGTCAAAGAACCCGCACCCCATGCGTGACGGGGCCATCACATCCCGCACCGATTGCGGCGTCAGCCCGGATTTCACCGCAAGGCTCAGCGCTTCGGCATAGACGCTGGCATAGGACATGGACATGAAGTTCATGATCAGCTTCATCTTGTGGCCGGATCCGACCGGGCCGATATGGTTGATGGAGCCCGACCAGCATTCGATGATCGGTTTGACCTTTGCAAATGCATCCTCCGACGCCCCGACCATCGCATCCAGCATGCCTTCCTCGGCTTCTTTCGGCGTGCGCCCCAAAGGCGCATCGACCATATGCACACCCTGCGCCGCCATGTCTTCGGACAGGGCCATGGTCGAGGTCGGGTCCGCCGTGGTGGTATCGACCACAACCAACCCGTCGCGCGCACCGGCAAGGATGCCATCGGGGCCGCGAATGATCGCCTCCACTTGCGGCGAGTTCGACAGGCACAGGTGGATCACATCACATTGCCCGGCCATCTCGCGCGCGGTCTGCACTTCGGTGGCACCCATACCCAAAAGGCTTTCCACAGGGGCCCTGTTTCGATGGCCCTTGATGACCAGAGGATACCCGCCCTGAAGGATGTTCTTGGCCATCCCATGACCCATCAGGCCCACACCGATAAAGCCGACTGTTGGTTTCTCGCTCATCCTTGCCCCTCCCTCAAAGGCTTGCCGTGATGCCGCCATCGACAAACAGCGTATGTCCGTTCACGAAACTGGCCGCGTCCGAGGCCAGGAACACCGCAGCGCCCTGCAGCTCCTCGACCTTGCCCCACCGCCCTTGCGGCGTGCGCTTTTCCAGCCAGGCGGAAAACTCCGGATCGGCCACCAGCGCGGCATTCAGCGGCGTATCGAAATAGCCCGGCGCAATGGCGTTGCAGTTCAGACCCAGGCGCGCCCAATCCGTCGCCATGCCCTTGGTCAGGTTGGCAATCGCGCCCTTGGACGCGGTGTAAGGCGCGATGCCGGGGCGCGCCAAAGCCGTCTGGACCGAGGCGATGTTGATGATCTTGCCCTGCCCGCGCGCGATCATGTGCCGGGCGACCGCCTGCCCCACGTAAAACGCCGAATTGACGTTGGTTTTCATCAGGTGGTCAAAGGCATCCGGTTCGAAATCTTCCAACGGCCCGCGGTGCTGCATCCCGGCATTGTTCACAAGGATATCGATCTGCCCGTTGCGTTCATAACCATCCACGGCGTCCCGCACCGCCGCCGCGTCGGTCACGTCAAAGGGCAGCGTATCCACCTGCGCCCCTGCTGCGCGCAAACGATCCGCCGCCGCGCCCAGGTCATCGACGTTGCGCCCGTTCATCACGATGCGTGCACCGGCATCGGCCAGACCCTGCGACAAGGCAAATCCAATGCCCTTGGACGAGCCGGTGACAAGCGCCACGCGGCCAGACAGATCGAAATTCGGCATGTGTCCTCCCGGTTTCGTCGGGCTTTGGGTATTTGACAATTCCCTGCCGACGCTCTTACTTGGCAAAAATGGTATACCATTTGCGGCGTGACGCAAGCCGCGTTTTCGGAAGGTTGGGGAGGGTCGTCTGATGCAAGCACTCTATGCGCATGGGCCAAAGGATTTGCGCCTTGGCGATGCCCCGGACGATCCGCTTGGCCCGGGCGAGGTCCGGATTCGGATGGCGCGCGGCGGAATCTGCGGCAGCGATCTGCATTATTTCAACCATGGGGGTTTTGGCACGGTCAGGCTGCGCGAACCGATGATCCTCGGGCACGAGGTATCCGGCCATGTCACCGAAATCGGCGAGGCGGTCGAGGGGCTCAAGGTCAACGACCTTGTTGCGGTCTCTCCGTCCCGGCCCTGCGGTGCCTGCCCGGAATGCCTGCGCGGCTTGCCCAACCAGTGCCTGAACATGCGCTTTTACGGCTCTGCCATGCCGTTTCCGCATATCCAGGGCGCGTTCCGCGAAAGCCTGATCGCGGAGGCGCACCAATGCGTCAAAGCCGATGGCCTGACCCCGGCCGAGGCCGCCATGGCCGAACCTTTGGCGGTGTGCCTGCATGGCGTCGCGCAGGCGGGCCGCGTGATCGGAAAGCGCGTTCTGGTGACCGGCTGCGGCCCCATCGGGGTGCTGGTCATCCTTGCCGCGCGGCGCGCCGGAGCGTCAGAGATCATCGCAACCGACATCACCGACACGGCCCTTGACCGCGCCCGCGCGGCAGGCGCGGATGTGGCGCTCAACACCCTGTCGGACCCGGATGCGCTGGCCCCCTATTCCACCGGCAAAGGCGCCATCGACATCGGGTTCGAGTGTTCCGGCGCCGAACCCGCGCTGCGCGCGATGGTGGGCGCCCTGCGCCCGCGCGCGACGCTGGTGCAACTGGGCCTGTCGGGTGACATGACCCTGCCCATGATGCAGATCACCGCCAAGGAACTGGCCCTGAAAGGATCGTTCCGGTTCCACCACGAATTCGCGCAGGCCGTCAGCTTTATGCAAAAGGGGCTGATCGACGTCGCCCCGCTGGTCACGCACAGCTTTCCGCTGGCCGACTATGCCACAGCCTTCGACACTGCCAATGACCGCGCCAAGGCGATGAAAGTGCAGTTGGAGTTTTCCTGATGGGCACCTTTGCGCTTGCCGTGATCCTGCTCATCATCACGCCCGGCCCCGGCGTGCTGACAACCGCCGGATTCGGGGCGGCCTACGGGTTCAAACCGTCGCTGAAATACGTGCTGGGCCTGTTCATCGGCACCAATCTGGTGCTGCTGGCGGTGATCACCGGTGTTGCGGCCATCGTGCTGTCGGTTCCGTGGCTGCGCACGGTCCTGATGGCGGCCTCCATCGCCTACCTGCTGTACCTTGCCGCGCGCATTGCGTTTGCCGGCTCGAAGATCGCGTTCATGGAGGCCAAATCGCCACCCGGCATCCTTGGCGGCGTCGCCCTGCAGGCGATCAATCCCAAGGCCTACGTGGTCAACACATCGCTGATTTCCGGGTTCAGCTATGCCCCCGACAACCTGCCGTTCGAGATCATCACAAAGGTGCTGATCATGAACGCGATCTGGATCCCGATCCACCTTGCCTGGCTGTGGGCGGGCACCGTTCTGCATGAACTGAACCTGAGCCAGAAGACACAGCGGGCGATCAATGTCGGCATGGCGCTGGCCATGCTCGCGGTGGTGGGCCTTGCCGCATGGACGGCCACGACATGAGCATCCAGACCGCGATAACGGCGCTCAAGGCGCAGCTGGGCGACAGGATCAGCACGTCGCAGGCGGACCTGACCCTGCATGGCCAGAACGAAACGTATTATCCGAACACGCCACCCGATGCGGTCGCTTACCCTGCCTCCACGCAGGACGTGCAGGCCATCGTGACGATCTGCGCAGAGCATGGCTGCCCGATCACACCTGTCGGTGCGGCGTCATCGCTCGAGGGGCAGCACCTTGCCACATCGGGCGGTATCAGTCTCGATTTTCGGGACATGAACCGCGTGCTTTCGGTGCATGCCGAAGACCTGAACTGCGTTGTCCAGCCCGGCGTCACCCGCAAGGCGCTGAATGCCGATCTGCGCAGCACCGGCCTGTTCTTTCCCGTCGATCCCGGCGCGGATGCAAGCATGGGCGGCATGGCGGCCACCCGCGCGAGCGGCACAACCGCCGTGCGCTATGGCACGATGCGGGAAAACATCCTCGCACTCGAGGCGGTCATGGCCGATGGCAGCGTCATCCGTACCGGCAGCGCCGCGCGCAAGGCGTCGAACGGCTATGACCTGACACATCTGCTGATCGGGTCCGAAGGCACGCTGGGCATCATCACCGAACTGACGTTGAAACTGCACGGCCTGCCCGAAGCGATCACCGCCGCAACCTGCCGTTTCGCCACGGTCGACGACGCGGTGAACTGCGTGATCGCAACGATCCAGTGCGGCCTCCCGATGGCGCGGATCGAATTGCTGGACCACATGATGGTGCGCGGGTTCAACGCCTATTCCAATGCGGGCCTTCCCGAGATGCCGCATCTCTTCCTCGAATTCCACGGCTCTCCTGCCGCGGTTGAGGACCAGCGCGCCGCCTTTGCCGACATCGCGCAGGATTTCGGGGCAGAAGGCTGGCAGACCGCCGACACGACCGAGGATCGCAATGCGCTTTGGGCCATGCGCCACGATGCGCATTACGCCTCGGCGGCCCTTGGCAAGGGCAAGCACATCTGGCCCACCGATGTCTGCGTCCCGATCTCCAAACTTGCCGAAGCGGTGCGCCAATCGCAGGAAGACGCGGTGAAACTGGGCCTGACCGCCACGATTGTGGGTCATGTTGGTGACGGCAATTTCCACGCCGGGCTGTCGGTCGAT
This sequence comes from uncultured Rhodobacterales bacterium, assembly GCA_964476315.1. Lineage (GTDB taxonomy): Bacteria > Pseudomonadota > Alphaproteobacteria > Rhodobacterales > Rhodobacteraceae > Marivita. Next base: position 45,040 of record CAYZAD010000003.1, on the reverse strand, counting down.
CCGAACGATCCGGACGAAATGCAGCGCGCCGAACGGTTCACCAGCGACCTGTGCAAGACCGCCCTGCGGCTGGGTGGCACGGTTTCGGGCGAACATGGCATCGGTCTGGGCAAACAGCGCCACATGCAGGCCGAACACGGGCCTGCCCTGGCCCAGATGCGCGCGATCAAGGCCGCGCTGGACCCTACAAACATCCTCAACCCCGGCAAAATGCTGCCGCCGAGCAACGAGAGGTAACCCATGCTGCCAAATGATCCGCACGCCCGTCTTGCAGGCCGCCTCTGGCGCCCGGATATCGGCCCCTGCGTCGTGGCCATTCGCGAGGGCCGCGTCTTTGACATCACGTCGAAAACCATCCCCACGATGCGTGATCTGTGCGAAGCGGATGACCCGGCCGACACCCTGCGCAGGGCCGAAGGCGTTGATCTTGGGCCGCTGCAGGACCTTGCCGAACATCTTCTTGCCCCGATCGATCTGCACGCGATCAAGGCCTGTGGCGTCACCTTTGCCGACAGCATGGTCGAGCGCGTGATCGAGGAACAGGCCGGCGGAGACCCGGAACGCGCCGAGGCCATCCGTGCGCAGGTCGGCAAGATCATCGGCAACAGCCTGTCTGGCCTGACGCCCGGTTCGGACGCGGCCGAGAAGGTCAAGGAAGTGCTGCAGGCCGAAGGGCTCTGGTCGCAATACCTGGAGGTTGGCATCGGCCCCTACGCCGAGGTCTTTACCAAGTCGCAACCCATGTCTGCGGTCGGCTGCGGCGCGGATGTGGGTCTGCACCCGGTGTCCAACTGGAACAACCCGGAGCCCGAGATCGTGCTGTGCGTGACGTCGAAAGGCCGCATCATCGGGGCGACACTGGGCAATGACGTCAACCTGCGCGACGTCGAAGGCCGCTCTGCCCTGCTGCTTGGAAAGGCCAAGGACAACAACGCCTCCTGCGCCCTTGGGCCATTCCTGCGCTTTTTCGACGAAAATTACACGCTTGACGATGTGCGCAAGGCGGAACTGACCATGAAAGTCACGGGCGACGACGGCTTCACGCTTGATGGGCAATCCTCGATGACCCGGATCAGCCGCGACCCGGCCGACCTTGCTGCGCAGACCATCGGGCGGCACCATCAATACCCGGACGGTTTTGTTCTGTTCTGCGGCACCATGTTTGCCCCGACCAAGGACCGTGATGCACCCGGCCAGGGGTTCACCCATCACACGGGCGATGTGGTCGAAATCGCCGAACCCCGGCTTGGCACGCTGCGCAACACCGTGCGCCTGTCGACCGAGTGCCCGGAATGGACATTCGGCACATCCGCCCTCATGCGCAACCTCGCGTCGCGCGGTTTGCTATAACACTCGATAACGGAGACCCCCCATGAAAGTCTTAATCCTTGGCGGCGGCGGTGTCGTTGGTCAGAAACTGGCACAAAGCCTTGTCCGGAAGGGCGAGTTGCGCGGCAAACCGCTTGGCAAGATCGTCCTTGCCGATATCGTCGACCCCGCGCCGATCGATGCCCCTTTCCCGGTCGAGACGACAACCTGCGATATCTCCGACCCGGCCTCTGTCGCCGCATGCCTCGATGCAGAGACCGATGTGATCTACCTCTTGGCCGCCATCGTTTCAGCCCATGCCGAGGAAGACTTCGACCTCGGCTACAAGATCAACATGACCGGCACCATCAACGTGCTGGAGCGCGCCCGCGCGCTTGGCACGAAACCCATCGTTGTCTTTACATCGTCGCTGGCCGTGTTCGGCGGCGAGGTGCCCGACCCCATCACCGATCACACGTTCCTCAATCCGCAAACCTCTTACGGAACGCAAAAAGCCATCGGGGAACTGCTGCTGACCGATTACAGCCGCAAAGGCTTTATCGACGGGCGCGGTTTCCGCCTGCCCACGATCTCGGTCCGGCCCGGCAAACCCAACCGCGCCGCGTCTTCCTTCATGTCGTCGATCCTGCGCGAACCGCTGAACGGGCAAGAGGCGGTCTGCCCGGTCGAGGACGACTTCCTGCATTACTACCTCAGCCCCCGCAAATGCGTCGAAAACCTCATCAAGGGGGCGGAACTGGCCGAAGAAGACCTGGGCATGAACCGCAACATGATGATGCCCGGCAAGATCTGGTCGGTCCGGCAGTTGATCGACGCGATGACTGCTGTCGCCGGGCCGGAACCGGCCAAGCTGATCCGCTGGGAACCGGATGCGGATATCCAGTATATCGTCAAGGGTTGGAGATACGACCAAGCCCCTGAGAAATCCCTGAAACTTGGCCTCACCGCCGATGACAGCTTTGAAGACAACATCCGCTACTATCTGGAAGACGACAAGCCGGCATCATGAAGATCACCCGCGTCACCAGCCATGTCCTGGGCTATGACCTGCCAGAAGAGCTGGGCTATTCGCAGCAATACTATGCGCGACGCACTGCCCATCTGGTCGAGGTTGAAACCGACGAGGGTGTGACCGGCTGGGGCGAATGCTTTGGCCCGGGTCCGGTGGCGATGGCCAACAAGGGCATCGTCGAAGGGGTGATCCAGCCGATGATCGTCGGGCACGATCCCATGGATCGGGATGTTCTGTGGCACAAGGTCTACAACCTGCTGCGCGATCACGGGCAGAAGGGCATGCCCTTGCAGGCCTTGTCCGGCGTCGACATCGCCCTTTGGGATATTGCCGGGCAAATTGCGGGTCTGCCGTTGCACAAGCTGATCGGCGGCGCACACCGGGACCGGGTCAAGGTCTATGGCTACGGGATGATGCTCAAACGCCAAAGCGTGGAGGATCACATCGCCCGCTTCAAAGACGAGGCCGCCGCAATCCGGGACATGGGTTTTGTCGCCACCAAGATGAAGGTGGGCCTTGGCGCACGCGAGGACGTCAGACTGTGCCAAGCCGTGCGGGACGGTGTCGGCCCGGATTACGACTTCATGGTCGACGCCAATCACTGCTACACCACGTCAGATGCGTTCTTTGTCGGTCGGGCCCTGGAAGAATTGGGTGCGTATTGGTTCGAAGAACCCGTGGCCCCCGAAGACCTTGACGGCTACCGAGAGCTGCGCGCCGGGCTGTCCGTCAATATCTCGGGCGGGGAGGCCGAATTCAACCGCTGGGGCTGGCGCAGCATTCTGGAAAACCGCGGCCTCGACATCGCGCAACCCGAGGTCTGCGCGCTTGGCGGGATCAGCGAATACCTGCGGGTTCTGGCGCTCTGCCATGCGCATCATACCCCCGTCATCAACCACGTCTGGGGCAGTGCCATTGCCGTCGCAACCAACATTCAACTGCTTGCGGCGATGCCACCCCTGCCGGGCGGGCTTTTCCCGCGCGAGCCGTGGTTGGAGTTTGACACGACGCATAACACGTTCCGCGATGCGCTCCTGCAAGAGCCGCTGGACATTCAGGGGCAGGTGGCGCGGAGCGGATCGGTTGCCGTGCCCAACACGCCCGGCATCGGGGTGCGCCCGGACCGCGCGGTGATCGAGCGGTTCCGGATCGCGTGACACGCGCCCGGCGGCCGCCTGTCGCCCAACGCAACCGCTCAACCTTTCCTTAGTCGAATCGCCCAAGAATAGAGGGTGGTAGGGAGAGGGACGCTTTCCCGTACATCTCCCCTTCGACGGACGTTCAATTGACGGGTGTGAGCAGGTCTTCCTTGGCCAGAAAGGCCAGCACGTTGTCGCGCTGCAGCTTTGCCATGGCCGCGCGGGTCTCGACCGTGCCGGACCCCTGGTGCGGCTGGATCACCACGGTGTCGAGTGCGTAAAAGCGCGGATCGATCCTTGGCTCGTTCTGGAACACGTCAAGCGCAGCCCCGGCAATCGCCCCGCTTTCCAGCGCCTCCAGAAGCGCGGCCTCGTCAATCGTCGATCCACGGGAGATGTTCACCACGACACCACGCGGACCCAAAGCCGCGATCACCTCTTTCGACACGAAACCCTCGGTATCCGGCCCGCCAACAAGGGCGACGATCAGGTAATCGACCGCGCTGGCCAGAGAAACGGGATCGGCGTGATGCGTCCATCCCGGAGTGTCTTTTTCGGCGCGTGACCAATAGTGAATGTCCATCTTGAACGCCGCCAACCGGTCGGCGATTTCCCGTCCGATCCGACCAAGACCGACAATACCGGCCCGCCCACCGCTGACCTTGCGGTTCAGGCGGTATTCGCCCTGCTCTGCCCATTTGCCCGACCGCGCCCAAGCGCTGGCATGTTCCATCTCGCGGCATTGCATGATGAGCATCGCCACCGCCAGATCCGCCACGTCGTCGTTCAGCACACCGGGTGTGTTCGTCACCTTGATGTGTCGTGCCGACGCCTCTTTCACATCGATCGCGTCATACCCGACGCCGTAATTGGCGATGACGCCGATATTGGGCAGGAGGCTCATCTCCTCTGCGCCAAAGGGGTGATGACCCTTGTAGGCCACGGCCGTGATCGCATCCCGCTGCGCGGCATCAAGACCGGGCACAGCAGACGGGCCATCGAGGAATATCGGCGAAAGTGCCTGTGTTAGACCCTGTTTTTCTTCTTCGTTATACGGCCCGATGGCCAGCGTCTGTGTCATTCCTTGCCCCTCATGCGCAGTCTTGGAAAATGGTATACCATCTGCAATGGTGGGCGGGGGTGGCGCAAGTGTCAACAGCCGGACGCCACCCCAAATGTAAGAGTTCACGAAGAAAGATCCCCCGTGCCCGACATCCAATCCATGGCCCATGCCATCCGTTTCCTGGCGCTCGACGCGATCCGCACAGCAGGCGAGGGGCATCAAGGCGTCCCGCTTGGCATGGCCGAGATCGCAGCCACGCTTTATGCCAACCACCTCAAGGCCGACCCCGACGCTCCGCTTTGGCCGGATCGCGACCGCGTGGTGCTGTCGAACGGGCACGGATCGATGCTGCTTTACGCATTGCTGCATCTGTCCGGATACAGAGAGGTGTCGATCGATGCGATCAAATCCTTTCGCAAACTTGGATCCGTCTGCGCCGGGCATCCCGAAATCGAACAGCACGCCGGGATCGAAATCACCTCTGGTCTTCTGGGTCAGGGCATTTGCTGCGCCGTGGGCATGGCGGTCGCGGAACAGAGACTACAGGCACAATTCGGCTCTGATCTGGTCGATCACCGCACATGGGCGTTCGTCGGTGACGGCTGCCTTCAGGAAGGCATGGGCCAGGAAGCCGTATCGCTGGCCGGTCACCTGCAACTTGGCAAGCTGACCTTCCTGTGGGACGACAACCAGATCACCGACGATGGTGCGACATCCCTGTCGATCAGCGAAGACGTCCCGGCCCGGTTCCGCGCCGCGCAATGGCAGGTGATCGAGGTCGACGGCCACGACATCCCGGCCATCGATGCCGCGCTGTCAGAGGCCAGGACGGATCCGCGCCCTACCCTCGTCGCCTGCCGCACTGTCATCGCGCGGGGCATTCCCCGGCTGGAAGGGCAACGCGGCGGTCACAGCGCGCCGCTGACAGATCAGGACAGCATCGAGATGCGCGCGGCGCTCGACTGGCCGCATGCGCCGTTTCATGTTCCGGATGCGATCTATTCGGACTGGGCGCAGTCCATGCAGCGCGGCAGACAGGCGCATGCAGATTGGCGGCGCCGCAAAGATGCCCACGCGGACGCGATGGCCTTCGACACCTGGCACACAAGCCCCCTGCCCGACCCGTGGCCGCCCCTGCCCCGCCCCAACACGCCAACGCCGACGATCCAATCCTCTGGCGATGTCTGCGACCGCCTGATGGAGGCCATGCCCAACACGCTGGTCCTCTGCGCCGATCTCGAGGCACCGACCAATCACAAACGCGGGCGCGGCGCGTTCACCGCGACCGACCGCAGCGGCAGCTACGTGCATTGCGGCGTGCGGGAACACCTGATGGGCGCGATGGCCTGCGGGATCGCGGCCCATGGCGGGTTGCAGGCGATCAATGTCACCTACCTGGCCTTTTCGGATTACGAACGCGCCGCGATGCGGATGGCTGCCCTGATGGGCCTGCCTGTGATGTTCGTGTTCAGCCACGATTCCATCGGCGTCGGCAGCAATGGCCCCACGCACCAGCCCATCGAAGTGCTTGCCAGTTTCCGCGCCATGCCGAACATGCGGGTCTTTCGCCCGGCCGATGCCGTGGAAACCGACGAGGCCTGGCAGATCGGGCTGGACACGCGGGATGGCCCGTCCCTGCTGGCCTTGTCGCGTCAACCGGCGCAACAGGTGCGACGCGATACCGACACCAACCGGTCGCGCACCGGCGGCTACGTCCTGTCGGACGCATCGGGGCCGCGCGCGCTGACGCTGATCGCGACGGGAACCGAGGTCGGCCTTGCCATCGAGGCGCAGACGCGGCTTGAAGCGCACGGCATCGCAACGGCCGTTGTGTCGCTGCCCTGCTGGGAATTGTTCGAAGCGCAGCCCGAGACGTTTCGCAGCGACGTGCTTGGCTCCGCACCGCGCATCGCGATCGAGGCCGCGTCACCCTTTGGCTGGACACGCTGGTTGCGGCCCCAGGATGCGTTCATCGGCATGACCGGCTTCGGGGCCTCCGCAACGGCGGATGTGCTTTACGATCATTTCGGAATCACGGTTGACGCCATCGTGGAAAAAGCACTTTCCATAACGCCTTAATCATTTACTTTCAATAGCTTGTCGGAAAACTTGCCCATGGGCAAGTTTTTCATTTGTGCTGGCCGTGCTTGAAATGCGCTGCCATGAATTCCTTGAAGGCCGCCCGCAGCCCGGCTTCTGAAACACCTTCGTCGAACTCCACCACCATCTTGCGCCCCTTCTGGCGCACCTCGATGCGATCCGCCTTCGATCTGCCGCCATAAGCCTGCGGCTTGGGCGCAGGCTTGCGCTGCTTTGGCCCCTTTCCGACCGCGAGAAGACGGCGCATGACTTCGTTCGGATCGACAAAAGCGCCCTGCCCGTCCCGTGCCGAAGCCTGGATCGCGGCGATCTCCTTTGCCTCGGCAATCACGCTTTGCTTGGTGGCATGGGTCGCCAGGAACGGCTTCAGATCGCGGGCGGTGCGTTCGCGGATATCGCGGATGGTCGGGAAGGCATCGACCACCTCCTGCGGAAGCTTGGCCAGCTGAAGAAACCGCGACAGCCAGGATTCGCTCACCTCCAGCCGGTCCGCCATCGCGCGCTGCTTGCCGCCATAGTACCGGTCAATCGCATCGGCATAATCCATCGCGCGTTCATAATCCGAGATATCCTCGCGGTCGCGGTTCTCGATATCGGACAGGCGGAAGGCCTGTTCATCGGTCAGGTCGCGCACATCCACAAGATACTTGAACTGCGGATAGTTGTTCGCCTGCAGCCAACTGACCGCGAAATGCCGCCGCGCGCCGCACACCACCTCGTAGGGTTGCTCTGCATCCCCGGTCTTGCGCACGATTGCCGGAAACTCCTGCCGCCCCTGCGCGCGGATACCGTCGATCAGGTCACGACAGTTGTCCTCGGTCAGCAGATCATAGGCGCGGTTGTGCTGCGCCCACATGCGGCACTCCGAGGGCTCCACCCAGCGCAGCGTCTTTTCCTCGACCTCACCCGACAGGCGGTCGGCAATCGTGGTCGAGCGTTTCAGAAACCGCGCGCCGGCGCGTTCTTCGGGTTTGGGCGCGGGCGTGTCCAACCCGCTCAGCACATCGTTGAAAATGTCATCATGCCGTTTGCTCATAGCAGTCCCTCCTTGCGCAGTGCGGGATAATGGCTGGGCCAGGTCTTGCGGATCAGGATCTCGATCTCGCGGTTCACAGCATCCAGATAGGCCCGGCAGCGTTTGTGTGTGTCGGTCCGCGTGCCCGGCCCGGTCAATTCATAGACCGAAGACAGATTCGCAGTGGCGTTGTCGATCTCGGCACTGTCCTTGAGAACAGAAGACAGGCTGTCCATCGGGAACACGGCATCCATCATCCTCTTGATCGCCACATGCGCCGATTTCTGATCGTTCATCTTCGTGGCGAGGATTTTAACAAACGCATAATCCCGCGCGCCGCCATGGGCCGCCAGCTCATTCAGAGTGGCCCCCATCATCTTGAGGAAATGCGCGGTCGAGCCGAAATCGATATTGTTCGGTGGCGCGGGGATGACCAGCGCATTCGCCGCGCGCAGAACGGACAGCGACAGCATGCCAAGGGCCGGGGGCGGGTCCATCAGGATGACGTCGAACTGATCCGAAATCGTCTCTATCCCGGCCCGAAGCCGATCCAGGACAAAGGTCTGTTCCCGCGCCATCCGCGCCGCGAATTCATATTCGGCATCATAAAGCCCAAGGTTCGCCGGGATCAGCGCGATCCCCGGCCAATAGGTCGCCCGCAAGGCATAATGCAGTGACTTGGGCCCGCCATGTCGGAAGAACGGGTAAAGCGTGTCCTCATCCTCGTCGACATCCACGTCCGGGTTCAACCCGAACATCGACGTGGTCGATGCCTGGCTGTCACAATCCACAACGCAGACGCGATACCCCTTGAGCGCGAGGTATTGCGCCAGGTGTACCGTGACCGTCGATTTGCCGACGCCCCCTTTGAAGTTCTGCACGGCAAGCACCATGGCCGGATCGTCCGGGCCGCGATGGGGCAGGGTGCCGAACACCTGCCGCATCCGGTTCACATCGGCCAGGCTGTATCCGGTGCGCCGCCCGGTCGTCGGATCCTTGTCGGGCATGGGCAAACGGCCATCGCCCTCGGCATCGCGGATCAGCTTTTCACTGCGCCCGACCATCTCGGCCGCTTTGCGTACGTTGAATGTCAGGTCCAGCCGTTTCTCGCTGCCGGGCGCGTAAAGCCGGTCGCGCAGGCGCGAGATGACGGTGGATGCCCGCTGGCTGAGTTGATCCAACTCCGCTAGGGTGACAGGGGGAAGGGCAGGCTGCTCCATCGGTGCCTCATGGTTTTTGTGTTTTGCGAATCATGCAGGGATACGCGCCACGCCTCAAGTGCGATTTTCCGGGCGTCATCGCTGAAAAAGCGGAAATGGTGGAACATGCGCGTGAGTAGCGGATAATGGAGGTCTGTTTAAGTGTGAGTCTGTGCCTTTCAACCAGTTTCACCCCAAACGTAAGAGTTTGACGGTTGGTGGGCAGAGACATCGCGTCCAACCTGTCTTTCTCAAAAAATCTCAAATGAAAAAATCCTCTTTCCTGTTCTTATTTCTTGATTCACTGTTCAGGTGCTGCAACGCGTTGAAATCAGGATAGAAACAGTCACTATTCTTACGTTTCGGGACTGTTTTCCCTACGTTCGGGGATCGCCCCGCTTACGCTTTGGGGTGGCTGAACTTACGTATCGGGCGCAGCGGAAACCTTACGTTTCGGGTGCCCTTGCAAAAGCGCTTTGCAGAGCGGGAAACACCGCGCAAAATCAGGGTATTGCGAATCGGTGCGGCCAATTCCGCCTGTTTGACGCTTACATTTTGGGTGGTTTGCCAAACGCCCAACCTGTGATACCTTACGCCGCAAAACATACAAAAGTAAGAGCAGTGGCGTAAGCCAATGGCACAGAGCAAGACCTATCGCACGATCGAGGCGCGCCCGAACGCGCAAAGCCTTATCAAGCCCGGTGAACTGGTGGACCTTGTCGAGGTCACGCCGCTGACCCTGGCGGACCGGCGGATTTACAACCAGCTTCTGGAAAATGCGTGGGACGCCATCGAAAAACCGGTCACCCATGTCATCGCCAAGGCGGATCTGCGCGGATCGCACAATTCGAATGACAGGGTGGGAGAGTCGATTGAACGGCTCATGTCCTCGATCGTGAAAATCCGCGTGACGCGCGACGGTGAAGAGGCGATCGAACGGGTGCAATTGCTGGGCGGCAACATCGAAACCACCCGGCGCGACGGGTTGCTCGAATACGAAATCCCTCAGCGTCTGCGGCGGATCATCAAGGACTCAACCGTGTTCGCCCGCCTCCAGCGCGAGGTGATGTTCGCGCTGTCCTCGAAATACGCGCTGACGCTTTACGAGATGGTGCAGAAGCGCGGCAATCTGCGCTACCGCTCGTCCGAAAAGTTCAGCCTTGAGGACCTGCGCGGCGTGCTGGGTGTGGCCAAGGGCAAACTGACCTCTTGGTCGAACCTCAAACTCCGTGCCATCGATCCGGCCATTACAGAGGTCAACGCCCTGTCCGATTACGTGGTCGCGGTCGAACCGATCAAGACGGGCCGCCGCGTGACCCATGTGGAACTGCGCTGGTGGAAGAAAGACGCGGGCGGCACGGCAGAGGCTGAACACGAACTGGGGGTCAGCAAGGTGGGCCGCAAGGCGCGGATGGAAGGGCGGGCCGAAACCGTCAAACCGCGCCCCGACTGGCTGGAGCGGCGGGGTCCCGCGCTGCGCACGGAAACCTACGAAACCGCAAAGCTGCGCCATCCGGGCTATGACGTCTATTTCGTCGAAGGCGAATGGCGCGCATGGGCAGAGGGCAAAGAAGCGTTGCGTGACCCGGACAAGGCGTTCCTGGCTTTCTTCCGCAGCTTTGCAGAGAAGAACCCGTTGTAAAACGATCCCCGCTTAGCCATATTGGCTAACATAAGGATCCCATCATGCAATTCACCGTTCACACCGCCAAGAGCCAGTTGTCCAAACTCATCGAAGCCGCGCTTGCGGGCGAAGAGGTTGTCATCGCGCGCGGGTCAAAGCCGGTGGTGAGGCTGGTGCCAATCGCGCAATCGGGGTTCAAGCTGGGAACGCTTGCGGGGCAGGTGGGCACGCCGCCGGATTTCCTCGAACCGATGGACGATGCCGACCTGGACGCGTGGGAGGGACGGTGACAGCGGTCCTCCTGGACACCCATGCCTGGGTCTGGTCGTTCTCGCAGGACAGTCTTTTGTCACAACCGGCGCGCGCCGCGATCCTGAAGGCGGACGCCGTCATGGTCAGCCCCATCAGCTTTTTCGAGATCGGGCAGAAAGTGCGGATTGGCAAATGGCCCGACATGTCAGACCGCGTCAGGGACCTGCCCGGCATCCTGCAACGCCAGGGCGGCCTGCAAGCGCCGTTCACCGCGGCGATCTGTCTTGAGGCCAGCCTGTGGGACTGGGTGCATCGTGACCCGTTTGATCGCCTGATCGCGGCCACGGCCAAGATCACGGGCGCGGCACTGATAACGCGCGATCCGGTGTTTCACGGTCTGGACGGCGTTGCCGCGATCTGGTGACTAGCGCAGGGCGCGCAGCCAATCGAGCGTCTCATCAGTGGCGCCCACCGGTTTGTATTCAGCCCCAAGCGGGGCGGTATACCCCATCTCTGCGATCACCGCGAAGACATGCGCATAATTCACCTCGCCATGATCCGGCGTGCCACGATCCGGGACCGAGGCGAACTGAATATGGCCGATCTGCGGGTGCAGTTTCTGCAAACGGTGAGTCAGGTCGCCTTCCATCATTTGCAGGTGATAGCAGTCGAACATCAGCTTGAGATTTGGCGCACCGACCTCTTCGATGATGTCGATGGCCTGGTCCGAGGTTTGCAGGAAATATCCGGGCGCGTCGTAGCGGTTCAGGGGCTCGATCAGAATGGTTCTGTCCGGGGCTTTTTCACACGCGTATTTCAGATTGTTTACAAAGGTTTGCCGGGAGTCTTGCCCATGGGCAAACCCGGCCATGACATGGATCGCACCCGCATCGACAACCGCCGCATAGGCCGCCGCCTGATCAATCGCTGCGCGGGCCTCGGCTTCGCGTCCGGGCAGGGCGGCCAGACCGTTTTCACCACCCGCGACGTCACCCCGGACGGTGTTGAGCCCCAGCATCGGCAAGCCAGTGTCGGCAAGCGCTGCCGCCACGTCTTCGGCAGGGGTGTCATAGGGCCAGTGACATTCGACGGCATCGAACCCGGCCGCCTTGGCCGCGCGGATGGCATCGGGCAGGGGGCGATCCTGCCAAAGAAACCCCAGGTTGGCCGAAAACTTCATACGTCCCACTCCACATCGAATTTGGTCACCAGATCCCGGACCTGGGTGTCGGTCAGGGCGCGGGGCGACAACCCACGCGTCAGCATCGCAAGGCGCGCGGTGTCTTCCAGCTCTTCAATGGCATTGCACGCCGCCTCGACATCCTTGCCCGCCACCACCGGCCCGTGATTGGCCAGCATCACCGCGCTGCGCTTGCCGGCCAGCCCCCGCACCGCCGCGCCCATGGCAGGATCGCCGGGCAGGAAGAACGGCAACAGTTTCACCTTGCCCAGCTTCATGATCCCGTAAGGCGTCAGCGGCGGCAGAAAGTTGTCTTCATCGGCATCCGGCATCATGGACAGGGCAACGGAATGGCAGGAATGAAGATGAACCACCGCACCCGCCGTGCTGCGCGTGTCGTAAAACGCGGTGTGCAGCGGCATTTCCTTGGTCGGTTTGTCGCCGTCAATCAGCGTGCCCTTTGCGTCGAACCGGCTGAGCCGGCCGGGATCGAGCCTGCCAAAGCTGGTTCCCGTGGGGCTGACAAGCAGGCCGCCATCCTCGGTACGGGCCGATATGTTGCCGGTGCTGCCGCCGGTCAGCCCCCGGTCGAACATGGACTTGGCAAGCAGACAGATCTGTTCACGCAAACGGGCTTCGGCGGTCATTCCGCGTCCAGCCTGCTTTGCGCGTCGGTGAAAAACGTCTCGGCCCCGAAATTGCCGGACTTCAGGGTCAGCGCCATTGTGTGCCCGTCCGAGGTGCAGAAGGTCCACGGCACGCCGGGCGCGATTTCGGTGCTGATGTCGAGCTGCGTGACACCCAAAGCCTTGGTCACAGCGCCCGAGGTCTCGCCCCCCGCCACGATCACACGGCGCGCCCCGTGATCGCGCGCCGCGACGGCACAGGCCGCCAGCGTGTCTTCGATCAGCTTTCCTGCGGCCTCTGTCCCCAGCTTTTCCTGCGCGGCCTTGACCGAGGCAGGCGCGGCTGTCGCATAGATCAGGGGCGCTTGGCCAAGATCCTGCTGCGCCAGCCAGTCGAGCGCCGGTTGCGCGCCGCTGGTCGCGACCTCGAGCGGGTCCAGTTGGAAGGCCGGTGCGCCCGTGTCCTTGTAAAGGGCCACCTGCGCGTTGGTCATCGCCGAACAACTGCCCGACAGGATGATCGTCTGCCGCGCCGTCTGCGGTTTGGGCGTCGTGGGCGCATCGGCAGCCAACAGGCCCTGTGCCTTGTAAAGGTGGGGCAGGGGCATGGCCACGGCAGACCCGCCTGTCATCAGCGGCATGTCGCGGCAGGCTTCGGCAATGACGTGCAGGTCATCATCCGCCACCGCATCGACAACGACATGCGCGACACCGTCGGCTTTCAGAGCCTCCAACCGCGTGCGCAGCGCCTCGGCCCCGCGCGCGACGGTCAGCCGATTGGCAAGGCCCACCGGCTGCGTCACCTGCGGCTCAAGCAGGCGCATCAGGTTGCTGTCGCGCATCGGTGTGAGCGGGTGGTCCTTCATCGGGCTTTCGGCCAGCGGCTGTTCGCCAACGAACAGGTAGCCCATGAAGATCGACCGCCCGTTTTCCGGAAAGGCAGGGCAATAGATGGTCTGATCGGTGCCCAGGCGGCGCATCAGCGCCTCGGCCACGGGGCCGATATTGCCCTGTGCCGTGCTGTCGAAGGTCGAACAATACTTCCAGAAGAACCGCTGCGCACCGGCGTCCTGAAGCCATGCCAGCGCTTTTTGCGTTTCCTCGACCGCATCGGCCACCGGGGCGGTGCGGGATTTGAGCGCGATCACCTCGAACGGGCTGGTCTCGCCGGGTGGCTCTGACGGCACGCCGATGCGCAGCGACACGCGCACACCGCTTCGCGCCAGCAGCCCGGCAAGATCGGTTGCGCCGGTGAAATCGTCTGCGATGCAGCCCATAACGGTGGTCATGCGTCTTCTCCGGGCAGTGTCAGACCGGCGTTGCGCGCATAGACCTTGGCAACTGCGGCGTCGTCTTCCTGGCCAAGCCCCATGCCAGCGGCGGCCACGAACTGCTGAAGGGCCGCGGCGGTGATGGGGGCACTGAACCGGGCATTCTTGGCAATGTCCAGAACGATGCCCAGGTCCTTGGGCCAGATATTGACCGAGCTGTGGGGTGTGTAATCCCCCGCCACGATATGCGGCGCGCGGTTTTCCAGCATCCAGCTGGTCCCGGCGCATTTGCTGATGACCTCGACGAACTTGTCGGGTGTCACACCCTGCGTCATGCCAAAGGTCAGCGCTTCGGCCATGGTGGCAATGTGAACCCCGGCCAGCAACTGGTTGACGGCCTTCATCGCGCTGCCTGCACCGGCGCTGTCGCCCAGTTCGAACACCGTTTCGGCAATGCTGTCGAGCACCGGGCGCAGGGCGGTAAAGGCGGCGGGCGTACCCGATGCCATGATCGACAACTGCCCATTGGCAGCCTTGACCGAACCGCCGGAAATCGGCGCGTCGAGGTAGTGCAGGCCAAGGGCCTGACAGCGCGCTTCCATGTCTTTGGCGAAATCCGGGGGCACAGTGGCACAGGACAGGATGGCCGCCCCTTTGCGGAGCTTTGGAGCCATGCCATCGTCGCCGAACAGAACCGCCTCGGTCTGGGCGGCGTTCAGAACGCAGACGATCACGCTGTCCAGATCGGATGCGGGGACCGGCCCGTCCTGCCCACCTTCGGCCACGAACCGCGCCATCTGGTCGGTGTTGATGTCGATTCCCCAGACAGTGTGCCCGCCGCGCAATGCGGATTGCGCGATGCCATAGCCCATCGATCCGAGGCCTATCGCGGCCACGTTATGTGCGTCTGTCATAGTTTCCCCCGGAATAGCCCTGATCGGTTACAGATCATTCGGCAACAATGCGTCCGGAATGTCCTGATAGCAAACAGGTCTTAGAAAGCGGCGGATCGCCAGCGTTCCGACAGAGGTCGCCCCAAAGTTGGTCGAGGCGGGGTAGGGGCCGCCATGCACCATCGCGTCGGCCACTTCGACACCCGTGGGAAAGCCATTGGCCAACACGCGACCGGCCTTGCGTTCAAGGATGGGCATCAGGCATTTGCCCAGATCGGTGTCGCTGTCTTCCAGATGCAGGGTGCAGGTAAGCTGGCCTTCAAGGCTGCGCGCCACGTCCGCCATCTGGTCGGCATCGGCCACCCGGACGACAAGGCCAAGCGGGCCAAACACCTCGTGATGCAGGTTTGGATTGGCCAGGAAGGTCGCGCCATCCGTTTCGTAGACACTGGGGGCGGCGCTGCGCCCTTCGCTCTCCAGCGTCAGAACGGGGGTGACATGGTCGGCCTTGGCAATGGCGCTGCGTCCGTCGCGAAACGCGTCTGCAATTCCGTCGGTCAGCATCGCCTGCGCGCCGCTCCCGGACAGCGCAGCCTTGGCTGCCGCGACAAAGGTATCGGCATCGGGGCCGTCCATCATCACGAGGATGCCGGGATTGGTGCAGAACTGGCCCGCGCCCATGGTCAGCGACCCGGCCCAGCCCTGTGCGATGGCCTCGGCCCGTGCCGCCAGCGCACCGGGCAGCAGGAAGACAGGGTTCACCGACCCAAGCTCTGCGAAACAGGGGATCGGTTCGGGACGGGCCGCGCACAGATCAAACAGCGCCCGCCCGCCACGCAAGGATCCGGTAAAGCCCACCGCCTTGATGTTCGGGTGCTGCACCAGCGCCCCGCCCACGTCGTTGCTGTTGCTTTGGATGAACGAGAACACGCCGGGATGCAGGTTGTGCTTTGCAATCGCGGCATGGATCGCTTCGGCAATGATTTCGCCTGTGCCGGGATGGGCCGGGTGGCCCTTCACCACGACAGGGCAGCCTGCGGCAAGCGCGCTGGCCGTGTCGCCCCCCGCAGTGGAAAACGCGAGCGGAAAGTTCGAGGCGCCGAACACCGCCACGGGCCCGATGGGGCGCTGGATCATCTTGAGATCCGGCCGGGGCAGGGGCGCGCGGTCGGGCAGTGCCGGGTCATGGCGGCGGTCAAGGTAGTCACCTTTCAGGATATGCGCCGCGAACAGCCGGATTTGACCCACCGTGCGGCCGCGTTCGCCCTGAAGCCGGGCTTCGGGCAGGCCGGTTTCCTCGGTGCCGATCTGGGTGATCGCGTCGGCCCGCGCCTCGATCTCGTCTGCGATTGTATCAAGGAACGCGGCGCGGTCTTCGCGGCTGGAACAGCCATAGCTCCAGAATGCCGATTCCGCAGCGTCGCAGGCGGCGTTCACCATGTCCACGGTTCCCACCCCAAACGCATGAGACGCGCCGTGCACGGGGGTGGACTGAAACGTGGTGTCGCTTGCTGTCCAGGTGCCGGCGATCAGGTGTTTGCCGTGGGGTGTGAAGGGCATTTCAGTCGTCCTTTGTGGATGTGAAGGTCATGTCAGGGTCAAGCATTTCGGACACGTAGCGTGCGCCGTGGCCTGCGGCGACCACCTTTGCAAAACGGTCGCGCAGGGCCTCGGCGACATCCGCGCGGCCGGGATTGGCCTGCCCCAGCAAAGCGGCGGCATAGCGCAGATCCTTGGCGGCGTTTTCGATGGTAAAGGTCGCGCCCTTGTAATTGCCCGACAGGCTTTTCCGGACCGAGTTTTCAAGCGTGCCGGATCGCGCCGCGCCTGTTTCCATGATGTCGTAAAGCGCCTGGGTGTCGATCCCGTAAAGATCGGCCGTGCGATACGCGTCGGACAGAAGGATCGCGGTGCCCTGGGTCACGAAGTTGTTGAGCAGCTTTGCCGCATGACCGCGACCGATATCGCCGAAATGGCGGATGATCTTGCTATAGGGCTGGATCAGCGCCTCGATGCGCGGGAAGTGCTGCGCGTTGCAGCCAACCATGGAGGCCAGCCGCCCCTCGGCAGCCTGTGTCGGCCCGCCGGTGACAGGCGCGTCGGCAAAGATCGCACCTTTTTCAGCCAGGGTCGCGCCGATCCGGGCGCTGGTGTCGGGCAGGGATGTTGTCGTGTCGATCCAGACCTGCCCGTCGCGGAACAGCGGAACCAGACGGTCGGCGTGGGATTGCACCACATCCGCGTTGGGCAGACAGGAGAGCAGGACGGAACAGTCCCTGACAAGGGCCTCGGCGCTGTCTGCCTCGGTGGCGCCTTCGGCCAGCAGGGCGTCGATCGGCGCGCGGTTGCGGTTGGCCAGCACGGTCACGGGATGCCCGGCACGCAGCAGGTTTGATGCCATGCCAGAGCCCATGAGCCCGGCCCCAAGAACGCCGATCCGCTCCATTATGCGGCGGCCTCTTCACTGTCCCAGTGTTCGACCATCCGGCAGGCGACGTTGAACGCGGCGACGGTTGCGCCCACATCGGCGTGTCCCTGACCCGCGATGTCAAAGGCGGTGCCATGCGCAGGGGTTGCGACCGGGATCGGCAGGCCCCCCTGAACCGTCACACCCCTGTCAAAGCCCAGTAATTTGAGCGCGATCTGGCCCTGATCGTGATACATCGTCACCACCGCGTCGAGTTCGCCGCGCGTGACCTTGAGAAACACCGTATCCGACGGCCATGGGCCATCAACCGCCATCTGCGATTGCGCCATCTCGCGCACGGCGGGTTCGATCACGTCGATTTCCTCGCGGCCAAAATTGCCGCCATCGCCGGCATGCGGGTTCAACGCGGCAATGCCGATCCGCGGGCGGGCGTAACCGGCGCGGCGCAGGGTGCGGTCGATCAGGTGCGTCGCCTCCCTGATGCGTGCGCCATCAATGGCGGCGGCCACGTCCTTCAGCGCGATATGGCTGGTCACGCGACTGGTCCAAGCGCCTTCGAGCGTGTTCAGCTCACTGACATACCCGGTCACACCCAGCTTTTCGGCCATGTAATGCAGTTCGTCCGCATGCCCCAGATCGGCCATGTGCATGGCGGCCTTGTTGAAGGGGCCAAAGACAATCGCATCGATGATCCCGGCCTGCGCGAATTCCAGCGCCTTGTCCAATGTTCGCAGCGTGGCATTGCCCGATGCAAAGGTGCTTTGCGCAATCGTCACGTCCTCGGGGGCGATGGTGTCCATCGCGTGAAGGGCAAAGCGGGGCAGGGTGGTGAAATCCTGGCTGGTCGCGTCCAGTTCCTGCAGGTCATGAGAGATCCCGGCCTGGGCCTGGCCCATCTCGAACACGTGGCGGTCGCCGATGAGCAGGATGTCGGCCTCGGCCGCGCAATCCTCGGCCAGAAGGCGGGCAATCAGTTCGGGGCCAATGCCGCTTGGGTCGCCCGGGATGATGCCGATCTTGGGCATGGGTTACTCCTTTTCTGCGTCCCGCTCTGCAAGGGCGGTCTGGATATTGGTGATGGCCGACAACAGATGCCTGCGCATGGCGAGGGCGGTTTTTTCCGGATCCCGCGCTGACAGGGCGGCGATGATCGCGGCATGTTCCGCAAGCGTCTGGTCCCGGCCTTCGCTCCGGCGGCTCGAGATAAAGCGCGCGCGCCACAGCCGGGCATTGTAGCGTTTGTGCGTCTCGATCAGGGCGGCATTGCCGCTGGCCTGCACGATGCGTTCGTGCATTTCCATGTCGGAACTGAAGAATTCCAGCGGATCAAGCTGGCCCGAGCCGTCTTGCATCTTGGCGTCCAGCGCGGTGATCCTGGCGATATCGGCGTCACTGGCATGGGTGCAGGCCAATTCGCCGCCCAACGCTTCGAGCGCGCCCATGACAACAAGATATTGCGCGATTTCCTCGAGCGACGGATTGGCCACATGCGGACGGCGGGTGATGCTGTATTCCACCAGCCCGTCCTGTTCGAGGATCGCCAAAGCACCGCGCAGGGGTGTGCGGCTGATGCCCAGCAGCGCTGCAACCTCGCGTTCCGAAATGGCGGCACCGGGGGGAAGTTTTTCAAGCAGGATGAATTCGCGCAGCTTGTCCGCCGCGACTTCGGCCAGTGTTGCGCGGGGGCGCTCCAGTTCCAGATCCGCAGTGGACAGATCGAAATTCTTGACAGACTTCTGCATCTATTTCCCCCAGCGCAGCACAACCGGATCAAGCGGCGTGATCAACCGCAGCAAAGCGGCGCGGGTGTCGGGATGCAAGGGGGGAATCGGGTGGCGGCAGAATTCGGATTTGATCACGCCACCTTCCACCATCGCCGCCTTGGCCGACCGGAACCCGCATTGGCGGTTTTCGTGGTTGATGGCGGGCAGGACGCGCGCATAGGCGTCTTGCGCGCCTTGCAGGTCACCTGCCGCGAAGCGGGTGATGACCGGTTTGATCTGGTCGGGGATCATCGCGCTGGTCATCGACCCGGTTGCGCCTGCCTCCAGGTCTGCCAGCAGCGTGATCGCCTCTTCCCCGTCGAACGGGCCTTCGATGGCATCGCCGCCTTCGGCCATCAGCGCCCGCAGTTTGCCAGCGGCCTGCGGACATTCGATCTTGAACAGCTTCACCATCTCGATCTCGTGCGCCATGCGCACCAGAAGCGGGACGGGCAGGTCGACACCCGACAGCGGAGCATCCTGGATCATGATCGGGATGCCGACCTCGCCCACGGCCTTGAACTGCTCGAAGGTTTGTTCTGCCGTGCCTTTCAAAAGCGCGCCGTGATAGGGCGGCATCATCATGACGATGTCTGCGCCCAGCGACTTGGCAAAGCGCGCGCGTTCCACCGCGATTTGGGTGGCATAGTGACTGATCGTGACAATCACCGGCACCCGGCCTGCCACGTGTTCCAGCGACAGGCGCGTCAGTGCTTCGCGCTCTGCATCCGAAATCAGGAACTGTTCCGAGAAATTGGCGAGCACGCAGATGCCGTCGACGCCTTGGTCGATCATGCAATCGAGCACACGTTTCATGCCGTCGTAATCGACGGTGCCATCGTCGTTGAACGGGGTCGGGGCAACGGGCCAGATGCCGGAGTAGGTCATTCTTCAATCTCGAAATGATGCAGGTGCTTGTCGCTGATGGAGATGCCCAGACCGGGGGTGTCCTCGTCAAGCTGGAGGAACCCGTCCTGCGCCTCGGCATCGCCTTCGAAGATATAGTAGAAGAGTTCGTTGCCCACCTCGACATCGAAGACCGGGAAGTATTCGCTGATCGGGCAGTTCGTGTTGGCCATGGTCAGGTGATAGTTGTGCATCTGACCGGCATGCGGAATGACCGGGACCTGGAACGCTTCGGCAATGGCGTTGATCTTTTGCGCGGCGGTGATGCCGCCGACGCGGTTGGTGTCGTATTGCAAAATGCTGACCGCGCCCTTGCGCAGCAGGTCAGCACAGCCGATGACGGAAAATTCGTGTTCACCGCCCGAGATTGGAACGATGTTCATGGCATTCAGTTCGGCATAGCCGTTCACGTCGTCCGCGATGACGGGCTCTTCGAGCCAGCGCGGTTCGTACTTGGCCAATTTGGGCAGCATCCGCTTGGCGTAGTCGATGTTCCAGCCCATGTAGCATTCGAGCATCAGATCACGGTCATACCCGATCACCTCGCGCACGGCCTCGACGCGCTTGAGGTTCTCGCGCATCCCCTGCATGCCGTCTTTCGGGCCATAGCCAAATCGGGACTTGAAGGCGGTGTAGCCGTGGCTCAGTGCCTCTTCTGCCTCTTTCTGCATGTCCTCGATCGGGCCTGCGTAAAGCTTGGAATAGTAGACGGGGATCTTTTCTTTCGTGCGTCCGCCAAGCAGTTTGAAAACCGGTTTGTTCACCAGCTTGCCCATCAGATCCCAGATGGCGATGTCGATGGCGCTGATCGCGGTCATACCGATGCCCTTGCGGCCCCAGGCGTGGGTGCGGCGGTACATCTTTTCCCAGATATAGGCGTAATCGAACGGGTCTTCGCCGATCACAAGCGGCGCGTACCAGTCGTCGATGGCCTTCTTGACGACGCTTGGGGCAAGGGCGGCGTTGCCGATCCCGATGGTGCCGTCCTCGGCTTCGACCTCGCAGGTCAGCCACTGGTGAAAGCGGAACGACGCCATCGCATCGCCCTTCATCCAAAGCGCGTCTGACGCGTTGGTGCAGAAGTTGCCGCTTGGGGGCACGGTTGGGCCGGTCCAGTTCCAGACGCGGGTGCGGATGGATTTGATCTTGGTCACGTTACTCTCCGGTAGACTTGAGCGGCGCGCGCTGGCGGAACAACATCCCCCAAAGCGGTTTGCCGAACAGCGCAAGGGCTGTGAGAACAAAGAAGAAGAGGCAGATCGGGCGGGTCAGCATCAGCCACCACTGTTCGTCCAGCATCACCATGCTTTGCCCCAGACGTTTTTCCAGCATGCCCCCAAGGATCAGCCCGATGGCGAGCGGGACCACGGAAAACCCGTAGCGGCGCATGTAAAAGCCGATGATGCCCGAGCCGATGGCGATCCAGACGTCCAGCATGGACTGGTCAAGTGAATAGGCCCCGACGATGGAAAAGACAAAGACGGCGGGCCACAGGATTGTCACCGGAATCAGGGTCACACGGGCAAAGATCTTGGCCCCGTAAAGCCCGACAAAGAAAAAGAGCACATTTACCAGCAGCATCGCCCAGAAGATGGCAAAGGCAAAGTTGGCCTGTTCGGTGAACATGGTCGGCCCCGGCTGAATGCCATGCACGACAAGGCCCGCAAGGATCACCGCCGCCGTCGGGCTGCCGGGGATACCAAGCGCCAGGGTCGGCACCATCGCACCCCCGGCAGCAGAGTTGTTCGCGGCTTCTGATCCGGCGATCCCCTCAATGGCGCCTTTGCCGAATTCCTCGGGCGTTTTCGACCAGCGGCGCGCCTCGTTATAGCCGATCATCGATGCCACGGTCGCGCCTTCGGCGGGCAGGATGCCGATGAAAGTGCCAATGCCCGAAGACCGCAGAATGGTGCGCCAGATCTTGCGATAATCCGGCAGCGTCGGCAGCTTGATGGCCTTCATCGTGATGCGTTCGCGTTTCTGGTTCAGGTTGGACGCCTGCACGAGCAGCTCAGAAATACCGAAAATGCCGATCATCACGGGCACGAATCCGATGCCTTCGGAAAGTTCGTTGAACCCGAAGGTGAAGCGTTCGACCGTGGTCAGCAGGTCGATGCCCACGGTGGCAAGAAGCACGCCAAATGCCCCCGCCATCACGTTCTTGAGCGGGCTGCCGTCGCCGATACTGGCAAGCATCGAGAGGCCAAAAACGGTCAGGGCAAAATATTCGGGCGGGGCAAAGTTATACGCTGCACGCGCCATGATCGGGGCGGCAGCCATAAGGCAGACCACGCTGACCACGCCGCCGATGGTGCTTGAGACCGTTGCGATACCAAGCGCGCGACCGGCTTCGCCGCGTTGGGCCAGCGGGTATCCGTCAAGGCAGGTGGTGGCGGATGCCGACGTGCCGGGCGTATTGATGAGGATCGCGGTGATTGCGCCGGCAAAGGTTGCGGCGCAATAGATCGTGATCAGGATCGCGATGGCCGGGATCGGGTCCATCGTGATGGTGAAGGGCAGCAAAAGCGCGACACCTGTCGTGGCATTCAGACCGGGCAGGGCACCGACCAGCACACCGCCCAGGGTTGCTGCAAAGATCAGAACCAGAAGGGCCGGATCGGCGAGCGCATACAGTCCTGTGAGAACGGCTTCCATGGGGTCACCCGTACCAGAGGTTTGTCAGCAATCCGCGCGGGAAGCGGATTTCGAAAAGCTGGTCGAACAGCAGGAACACGCCCAGGGGCACAACAACCGCCACCAGCACCAGCGCCCATGTTCTGCGTTCGCCCCAGACCACCGTCAGCAGCAGGCCGAACACGCCAAGCGCAAGAAAGAGGTCGAGCATCGCCAGCACCGGAAAGCCGACCAGCAGACCCATCGAGATGTAGACGGGGGCGGGCATGGCCTCGGGGGCGGGTGCATTGTCCCGGATCAGCAGCCAGAGCGCCAGAACACCCAGGAGCAGGATCATCAATTGCGGGAAATCCGCCGGTTGCATTCCGCGTTTCAGGATCGGCGGGACGCGGTCGAACGTGGTGGTCAGGTAATAGGCCACCGCGCAGAACGCGAGGATGATCAAGGGCACAATCCAATTGGACGCGTGGCGTTTGCCCTGCGGCGACGTCGGGGTCATGGCAGCTCTCGCACGTGTTGCCCGCGCGCCGGTTGGGTCCAACGCGCGGGGCAGGGTGGGTTACTCGATGAAGCCCAGCTCTTTCAGGGCTGCTTCCATGTCGGTGACCATGGTCTGAAGCTGGTTGCCCCAGACCTCGGCCCCGGCAACGGATGTGCTGTCAAGCCCGACAGAATCGAGGAAGCCCTGGTAGACGCCGTGGTTCATGGCCTTGAGCAGCGACTCTTCGATTTTCGCGGCGATCTCATCCGGCACGTCCTTGTGCACGACAAATCCGCGCACGGTCGAGAAGCTGACGTCGATGCCCAGTTCCTTGGCGGTGGATACGTCGGCCAGCGCGCCCATGCGTTCATCGGCCAGCACCACGATGGGGCAGATGTCGCCCGCGTCGATCTGAGACGCCGCTTCGGCGAGGTTCAGGACGGCCACGTCAACCGCGCCTGCGATCAGCTGTGTCGCCAGTTCGCCGCCGCCTTCGAAGGGCACGATCTTGGGTGTGGCCAGCTCACCGCGCGTGGTGAACATGAAGGCCGACACGTCGTCGATATTGCCAAGGTGGGTTGTGCCGTAGCTGAGCGGTTCGGTCTTTTGCGCATCCACAAAAGCTTGCGCGCTGTCATATTCACCGCAGCGCACCATCAGGATTTGCGGATCGTCCGTGCCGCGGGCAATGGGGCGGATGTCGTCGAGCGTCATGTCTGTCTTGCCCTTTGCCAGTTCGGCGGCGTGGCCGATGGTAAAGGTCAGGATGGAATAGCCGTCGGCCGGTTGCGTCAGGTAGTAATCCATTGCGACCGAACCGCCGCCGCCGCGCTTGTTGACGACGATCATGTCCTCGCCCAGTTCACGACGGGCGCGCAGCATCATCATGCGCGCGGTCACGTCCGTACCACCGCCTGCACCGGCATGTGTGATCACTTCGATCGGCTTCGAGGGGTATTCCTCGGCGATCATTTCGGTTCCGACAACGGCGGCAGCGGCCGCCAAGGCGAGCAATTTCTTCATGTCTGATGTCCTCCCATACACGGCGCTCTTTGTGCGCCCGTGGTGATTCGATAACATAGAAAATGGTGTTTTGGTATACCAAAATACTGAAATGAAAATTTGTGGCGCGCCAAAATGGCCCATAAGCATAATTATGGTAAGGATGGGGCGTGGCTGACGCGGTCCGTCAGTGAAGGATCAGGATGGGCGGAACAGCGCGAGCCGTGACCGGATCAGCGGGAACACCAGTGCAACCAGGGCTGTTATGCCAAGAACCAGCGCGATGGGATGGCCTGTAAAGAACGCGGCAAAGCTGCCATCCGTCAGGATCAGACCCTGCCGCAAGGTGATCTCAAGCGTTGGCCCCAGCACCATGCCGATGACAAGCGGCGCCATCGGGAACCCCTGTCGGCGCAGGATGAAACCGACGACACCGGCAGCACCCATGACCAGCAGGTCAAACGGATTGCCCCGCACGAAATAGACCCCAACGGCGCAAAGAAGCACGATTGCCGTCATCATGTAGGCCTCGCGGACGCGCAGGATCGGGGCCGCAACCCGCGACAGCAGTATCCCAAGCGGCAGAAGCAGCAGGTTGATGATGAAGAACCCCGCAAAGATGGCGGCGATCAGGGTCGGGTTATCCTCGACCAGTTTCGGCCCCGGCGTGATCCCGTGAAGGGTCAGCGTTGCCAGCATGACGGCGGTGATGGCATCGCCCGGAATACCAAGCGCCATCGTCGGCACCAGCGCCCCGCCGGTGACCGCGTTGTTCGCGGCCTCGGATGACACGATGCCATCGGGTTCACCGGTGCCGTACTTGTCGCCGTTGGCCGAGGATCTGCGCCCTTCGGCATAGGAAATGAATGCCGCCGTGGCCGCGCCCGTTCCGGGAAGAACGCCGATCAGGTTGCCAATCAGAACCGACTTTCCAAGGTTCTTGTAGCGCCCCTTCCACATCGCAAGGCTGGGCAGTTTCACGCCCTTGAAATCGATCAGGTCGGATGTCTCGGACAGCTTGGCGCTGGCCCGCATCAGGACCTCTGACAAGGCAAACACACCGATGACCACGGCCAGCAGGTTGAACCCCGCGAAAAGCTGCCACTGGTTGAAGGTAAAGCGCATCTCGCCAATGATCGGATCGCCGCCGACGGTC
Organism: uncultured Rhodobacterales bacterium; assembly: GCA_964476315.1. Lineage (GTDB taxonomy): Bacteria > Pseudomonadota > Alphaproteobacteria > Rhodobacterales > Rhodobacteraceae > Marivita. Next base: position 19,967 of record CAYZAD010000003.1, on the reverse strand, counting down.
GACAGGAAGATCCCGATCATCCCGGCCAGCAGCCCCTTGACCACCGATCCCGTGGATACGGACACGATGCAGGTCATGCCCAGCAGGATCAGGGCAAAGGTTTCAATCGGCCCGAATTCAAGCGCGAAGGCCGCAAGTTGCGGCGCTGCAAAGATCAGCACGATGGCCGATACCAGCCCGCCGATGACAGAGGCCACGGTCGCCCAGCCAAGCGCCAGACCGGCCTCTCCGCGTTGCGCCATCGGGTAGCCGTCAAGACAGGTGGCGGCCGATTGCGGTGTGCCGGGTGTGTTGATCAGGATCGCGGCAATCGATCCGCCATAGACCGACCCGGCATAGACCGCGAGCAAAAGCAGGATCGCGGGGGCCTGCCCCATGGTCAGCGTGAAAGGCAGCACCATGGCCACCGCCACTGTTGAGCCGATGCCCGGCATGGCCCCCAGAACGATACCCAGCACGGTGCCGACCACCAGCACAAGCAACCCTTCAAGCGTGAGCAGGATCGCAATGGCATCGGGCAGCGCGGACAGCATGGGCAGGGCCTAGAACAGGTGCGTAAAGCGTGACACGGGCAGTGGCATGCTCAGCATATGGTTGAAGAACAGAACCAGCGCACCGGGCACCGCGATGGCATAGACCGCGACAAGCAGCGGATTGCGAATTCCGAAGATCGGCAGGCTGATCGCGGCAAAGGCGACCGACGGCAGGAAAAAGCCCTCTCGCCCGATCAGGTTGGTATAGATCACCGACGCAACCAGAAGCACGCCAAGCCGGAACCAACTGGCGACCGGGGCGTTCGCGTGCACCTCGCGCAGGGTCTGCACAAGGGCAATCAGCGCCAGCCCCATCCACAGGGTCAGGATGATGCGCGGAAAGAACACCGGCGATTGCGCCGTGTCGACGCTGGTATAGGTCTGCTGGAACGTGGTGGCGAAAAGCCCCGCCCCGACCAGGAACAGGCCAAGCAGGACAAACACCCGTTCATTCAGGATACGGTTCATGGATCATGGGGGCGGCCCGACACGGACCGCCCGATGGGTTCGATCAAAGGCCCGCCGCTTCGATCAGCGCGCCGTTGGCTTCGTATTGCTGACGGAAGAACGTGTCGAATTCCTCTGCACCCCGGTAGTTGATGACGGTGCCGGAATTGGCCGCGAATTCCTTGAAGCCGTCAGACGAAACAGCCGCCTCGCACGCCGCTTCCAGCTTGGCGGTCACGGCCGGGTCCAAGCCAGCCGGCGCAAACAGGCCACCCCACAGGTAAAGCTCGTTCAAGGGCGGCTCGATCCCCGCCTCTGCCGCCGTCGGCACATCGGGGTAGCTTTCAAGCCGTTCGGAATCGAACACCATCAGCGGGCGGAAATCGCCCCGGCTCATCAGGATTTCGGTATCGCCGAAGAATTGGATCGTGCCCGCTGTCAGCTCTTTGATCGCGGGGCCGGATCCCTGGAACGGCAAATGCTTGAGCTTGTCGAGGATGCCCAGACCGGCAAAGGCGGCCACCGTGGTCAGGTGGGTCATCGCGCCGGGGCCGGAAGACCCGAACACCAGCTCGCCGGGATTGGCATTGGCAGCGTCCACCACGTCCTGCGCCGTCATGTATGGCGTCTCCGCACTGGTAAAGAGCAGTGTCGGCGATGCCGCAACGGAACAGATCGGTGTCCAGCTGTCGACCCCGTAGGGCACGTTCTTGATCTGCGGTTGAACCGTCGAGACCGTGATCGAGAAATACCCAAGCTGATAGCCGTCCGGGCGCTGCCCCTGCAGCGCGGACGCGGCCACCGTGCCGGACCCGCCTGCCATGTTCGATACAAACGCTTCGCCGCCAATCGCTTCGGCGAAATGCGGGGCAAAGCCGCGCAGCAACAGATCGGTGCCGCCGCCTGCGTTGAACGGGGCAATCAGGTTGATCGGGCGTTCCGGGAACGCGTCATCCGCGACAGCCGTCGTTCCGATGACGGCGCTGGCCACGACGCAAGCGAGTGTTTTGAAATTCATGAAGTGTCCTCCCTGGACGGGGCGTCATTGCGCCCCTCGTTTTCGTTATCATTGGGTTGAGTGTAGAGCAGTTTGGCGAAAGGGGAACGCCAAATGCGGTGGGTGGGCGGCTATTCCATCATTGCATCCTGTTCACGGCGCAGCGCGACGATGTCCTGATCCTCGGTCAGATCCACATCCGCAAAGGTCACCACCTGATCCTGCGCGACATCGCGGACAAGCCGGACGTGATGCGCCAGCCCGATCGGCAAAGCCTGTATCGGAGCGGCGATGCGGGCCGGGATGGCCTTGGCCCAGACGGTGAACCCGCCCTCCCCGTCCAGCCAGTCTCCGGCCTTGAGGTCGCGCTTTGCCGTCGCCACTGCATCGGCGCGGTAGCGGGTGGAACTGCCGGTCGCTTCGTTGCGCAGGCAGGCGGACAGGACGGACACGCTGGTTTCAAGACCGATCAGGTGGAATGGCCGCCACATCGACCCGTACCAACCGCTGTCATCGGTCAGCAAACCGTATTGCTTGAAACAGTCCCGCGCATAGGTGTCGGGCGCCTTGAAGGTGACGAACATACCGTACTGGATGTTGTTGAGCACGACGCGCCCATCGGGTTCGCGGCTTGCGGCAATATCCACCAGACCCGGTTTTTCCAACCGCCCGCCATCGGCAACCGGTTTGAAGACCTGCGCCAGATCGTGCAGCCCTGCGGGGGGGAACCCGAGCCCGTCTTCCGGGCAGTCAAGGCCGGTCGCATTGGCCACTGCCGCCATCTCGATCGCGGCTTTCGTGCCATCGGTAAAGGAATTGTACATCTTCGGATTGAAGTCGCCCGCCGCGACTTCTTCGTCGGTCCAACCGAAAAAGCTCCAGACCGTGTCCGGGGTAGAATAGCGGTAGGGCGGCGCAAAGTTCATGCCCTTTCCCGCCGCGATCAGTTCGAACCCGGTGGCGTGGACCCAGTCGACCAGTTCGCAAATGGCGGCGGGCTGATCGCCATAGGCCATCGAATAGATCACACCGGCCTCTGCGGCGCGCCGGGCCAGAATCGGCCCGCACAGAATATCGGCCTCCACATTGACCATCACAACGTGTTTGCCGTGTTCGATCGCGGCCTTTGCATGGCGGACACCGGCCAGCGGATGGCCGGTTGCCTCGATGATGCAATCGATCCCGTCAAACGCGCACAGGGCCTGCGCGTCATCCAGCACATGTGTCTTGCCGCTGTCGCGCGCGGTGGTGAGCGATGGCGCAAACCGGTCCCCGGTCCAGCCGACACGTGCGAGCGATGCCTGCGCCTTGGCCATGTCGAGATCGGCAATGCCAACAACATGCAGCCCGTCAAGATACTTGGCCTGGTTCAGGATCATCGATCCGAACTTGCCCGCACCGATAAGGCCGACACGCACCGGGCGACCCGCCCTGGCGCGCTCGGAAAGCATGGATGACAGGTTCATCTTGGTTCCTCTCGTGATCCCGTTTCTGGCCACAGTACTGGTATGCCGGAAAAATGGTATACCAAATTTTGATTGCCAAAGCGCCGACTTGGTGGTTCCTTTCGGCGCAGCACCGACAGAGGGGGGAAAGACGGGCGTGACGGAGTTGGCAGATACCAGGCGACCCAATGTCAGCCTGGCACAACGCGCCTGGGCGATCCGGCGCAATGCGTTGCTGATGGGCGAAGTGCAGGGCCAGGGCTATATCGGGCAGGCCCTGGGCGCGGCCGATCTGCTGGCGGTCAGCTATTTTCATGCGCTGCGGTACCGGCCGCAAGATCCCGAATGGGAAGGGCGCGACCGGTTCTACCTGTCCATCGGGCATTACGCGATTGCGCTTTACGCGGCGCTGATCGAGGCCGGTGTCCTGCCCGAGGACGAGATTGCAACCTACGGAATGGATGACAGCCGGATGCCCATGTCGGGCATGGCCGCCTATACGCCGGGGATGGAGATCACGGGCGGATCGCTTGGGCATGGTCTTGGCATCGCGGTGGGGGCTGCAATGGGGCTCAAGCGCAAGGCCAATCCCGCCTTTGTCTATAACCTCATGTCGGACGGCGAACTGGGCGAAGGATCGACCTGGGAAGCGGTGATGTCAGCCGTGCAGTGGAAGCTCGACAACCTGATCTGCCTTGTCGATTTCAATGATCAGCAAGCGGACGGAAAGACGACCGATGCGCTTGCCAGCGGCCCGCAGGCCCCGCAATGGGAGGCGTTCGGCTGGCACGCGCAAGAGGTCGATGGCAATGACATCGACGCGCTGGTTGAAGCGTTCGACACGGCGCGCAACCTGGCCGACCCGAAACCGCGGGTCATCATCTGCCGCACCAGGATGTGCAAAGGCGTGCCGTTTCTCGAAGCGCGCGAGATGGCGCATTTCGTGCGGGTCGAACCAGAGGAATGGGCCAAGGCGCTGGCGATCCTTGACGAGGGCAAGCCGACATGACCGAACATTTCCCCCCCAATTCGCGGCGCAAGTCGAAATACACGCCGCGCCAGGTGCCCGAAAGCAAGGTCGCGACGTCGGCCATGATCGCGTCGCTTGACGCCGAAGGGCGCGACACCATCGCCGCCCCGTTCGGCACTGCGCTGATCGATCTTGCCAGGACGCGGGACGATATTGTCGGGCTGTCGGCGGACCTGTCGAAATACACCGATCTGCATGTCTTTGCGAAAGCCTATCCGGACCGGTTCTACCAGATGGGTATGGCCGAGCAGGTGATGATCTCGGCCGCCGCCGGCCTTGCCCGCGAAGGCTTTACCCCCTTCGCAACCACCTATGCGGTCTTTGCCGCGCGCCGCGCCTATGATTTCATCTGCATGGCCATTGCCGAGGAAAACCTGCCGGTCAAGATTTGCTGCGCGCTGCCCGGTCTGACCACCGGCTATGGCCCCAGCCATCAGGCGACAGAGGACCTCGCCATCATGCGCGGGATGCCGAACCTGACCGTTCTGGACCCCTGCGATGCCATCGATACGATGCAGGCCACCCATGCCATCGCCGATCATCCCGGCCCGGTCTACATGCGCCTGCTGCGCGGGCAGGTGCCGAACGTGCTGGGCGCCTATGACTACAAGTTCAAACTGGGCCGTGCGCAGATGATCCACGATGGATCGGACGTGCTTTTCATCGCGTCGGGGTTCATGACGATGCGCGTGCTGGACGCGGCCAAGGCGCTTGCGAAAGACGGCATCTCTTGCGCGGTGCTGCATTCGCCCACGATCAAGCCGCTGGATGTCGACACGATCACCGCAGAGGCGGCCAAGGGCGGTCGGCTGGTGGTCACGGCGGAAAACCATTCCGTCACCGGCGGGTTGGGCGAAGCGGTGGCCGCCACGCTGATGCGCGCAGGGTGTCACGCGCCGTTCCGTCAGATCGGCCTGCCGGATGAATTCCTCGATGCCGGTGCGCTGCCGACACTGCACCGGCAATACGGGTTGACCGTCGATGCCATCTGCGCGTCGGTCAAGACATGGGTACAGGAATGAGCACCGCCATCATCGGCCTGGGTGCGATGGGTCTTGGCATGGCCCGCAACATCCTGAAAGCCGGGATTGCGATGACGGGCTATGACCTGTCCCCGGAGGCGCGCCAGCGCTTTGCCGATGCGGGCGGAACGGCCTGCGACACACCGGAAAAGGCGGCACAAGACGCGACGCTCTTGCTTGTGATGGTCGTCAACGCGGATCAGGCCCGCGCGGTGTTGTTCGAAACCGATGTGGCAAAGATGCTGGCGCCCGGCGCGGTGGTCATGCTGTCCTCGACGGTCGCGCCATCGGATGCGCGCGATATCGCGGCCCGCCTGTCAAAGCTTGGTCTGATCCTGCTCGATGCGCCGGTGTCAGGGGGTCAGGTCGGTGCAGAGGCCGGAACGCTGACGGTGATGGCCTCCGGCCCCGAAGCGGCGTTTGACCGCGCCTCGGATGTGCTTGATGCCATCTCGGGCATCGTGCACCGGCTGGGCGACGCGCCGGGTCAGGCGGCGACATACAAGGTGGTGCACCAGCTTGCAGCGGGTGTGCATCTGGCCGTCGCGGCCGAGCTCATGGCGCTTGGGTCGAAAGCCGGGTGCGATCCGCAAACGCTCTATGACATTGTCACCAACGCGGCAGGCCAATCCTGGATGATGACCGACCGCGTGCCACGCATGCTGTCCGAGGATCCGCCGGTCGCGTCGAGCGTGGACATTTTCATCAAGGATCTTGGTCTTGTGCTGCAAACCGGAAAGGATGCAGGCGTGCCCCTGCCCCTCTCTGCGGCGGCCTACCAGATGTTCACCGCCGCCTCCGCCATGGGCCACGGGCGCGAAGACGACAGCCGCGTGGTGCGGGCCTACGAAGCCCTGATGGGGCAAACATTGAAGGACAGAACATGACAGGATTGCTGACAGGCAAAACCGCAATCATCACCGGCGGCGCCAGCCCGCGCGGGCTGGGCAAGGCGACGGCGATGCTGTTTGCAGAGCATGGCTGCCGGGTCGCGATTGTCGACCTCGACGCGGGCGCGGCAGAGGCAGCGGCACAGGATTTGGCAGGGGACGGCCATCTGGGCCGGGCCTGTGACGTGACCGACCGTGCCGCGTGTTCGGCTCTTGTGGATGATCTGGTCGCCACGATGGGCGCCATCGACATCGTGGTGAACAATGCGGGCATCACGCAGCCGCTCAAGCTGATGGAGATCGCGCCCGAGAATTACGACGCGGTGCTCGACGTTAACCTGCGCGGCACGCTTTACATGTCACAAGCCGTGATCCCGCACATGCGCGACCGCAAACAGGGCAGCATTGTCAACATGTCGTCAGTGTCCGCGCAACGCGGCGGCGGAATTTTCGGAGGGCCGCATTATTCTGCGGCAAAGGCGGGCATCCTTGGCCTGACCAAGGCGATGGCCCGTGAACTGGCCCCCGACAATGTGCGCTCCAACGCGATCTGCCCGGGCTTCATCGACACCGATATCACCGCCGGTAAACTGACCCCCGAAATGCGTCAGAGCGTGCTTGCCGGGATCCCGATGGGCCGTGCCGGTGCCGCGAAAGACGTGGCCGGATGTGCCCTGTTCCTTGCCTCCGACCTGTCGGCCTATGTCACCGGGTCAGAGGTGGATGTGAACGGCGGGTCGCTGATCCACTAGGCCTGCACCTATGAGTTGGCGAAGGCCGTTCGAACGGCCTTCGCCCGCGGGGGTCTACGCGGCTGCTTCGGCCACCTGGCGTTGCCGCCCCAGCCCTTCGACCTCGACTTCCATCACGTCGCCGGGTTTCAGGAAGCGCTGCGGTTTCATGCCCATTCCGACACCCGACGGCGTGCCGGTGGCGATGATGTCGCCCGGCTGAAGCTCCATGAACCGGCTCATGTAGGAGATGATTTCGCGCACCGAAAAGATCATGTCGTCGGTGTTCGAATCCTGCACGACCTCTCCGTTCAGGCTCAGCGTCACGTGCAGGGCCTGCGGGTCGGGCACCTCGTCCGCCGTCACCAGATAGGGGCCTGTCGGGCCAAAGGTCGGGGCGGATTTGCCCTTGACCCACTGACCGCCCTTCTCGATCTGGAATTCGCGTTCGGACACGTCGTTGATCGTGCAATAGCCCGCCACGTAATCCAGCGCGTCCTCCTCGGATACGTAAAGCGCCGTGCGGCCGATCACGACGCCCAGCTCGACTTCCCAGTCGCCCTTGACCGATCCGCGCGGAATGATCACCGGATCGAACGGACCGGACAGGGCCGACGTGGCCTTGGAAAACAGGATCGGCTCTTTCGGGGGTTCCGCCCCGGTTTCTGCGGCGTGTTTCGCGTAGTTCAGGCCGATGCAGAAGAAGTTCGGAACAGAGGCGAGGCAGGCGCCAATGCGACCGGGGTCTGCGACGACGGGCAGCGTCGAGACGTCAATCGCCCGCAGCGCCTCCAACGCGTCGAGCGAGACAGACGCGCCGGCAAAATCCGCGACATGCGCAGACAGGTCCCGGACCTGTCCCTCTGCATCCAGAAGGCCGGGTTTTTCCTGCCCCTTGGGGCCAAATCGCAAAAGTTTCATGTCAGGTGTCCTGTTGTTTGGGATGGTCTTTTCGAAGATCTGGATGTGTTACGACGCTTCGGCCGACACGGCGTCTTCACTTTCGAAGTATTCGCGCACGTTCACAAGCAGATGTTCCAGATGGTCCGACAGGTTCACGCGCACCATGTCGGGTTCGCGCCGCTGCAACCCTTCGATGATCAGCGCATGCTGGCGCAACACGCGGTCCCGGCTGTCCTGCCGCCGGGCGGAAAGGAACCGCGCCCGCCACAGGCGCGCAAGGATGCTGCGATGCGTTTCGATCAGCGCCTCGTTGTTGGAGGCCTGCGCAATCGCGATGTGAACCTTCATGTCCAGTTCGAAGGCATCGACCCGGTCAAGCCTGTCATAGTGCGATTCGAACTTTTCCTGTGCCGCGATCACCTTGGCGATCTGCGCATCGCTTGCCGTGCGGCAGGCCAGATCGGCCGACAAAAGCTCAAGCGCTGTCAACAGCTCGATATTGTCGGCGATCTGCTTGAAGGTGGGCTGCGCAACGATCGGGCTGCGGGCCGGGCGCAGCACCACAAGACCCTCTTTGGCGAGAATGCGAATCGCTTCGCGCATCGGGGTGCGGCTGACCCCCATCTCGGCGGCATTGTCGCGTTCCTTGATGGTGGCTCCGGGGGCAAACTTTCCGTTCAGGATATCGCGCCGCAACTGTGACGCGATGTGTTCAGGAAGGCTTTCCGCCTCCGTTTTCTGTCCGTCTCTGTTCTGCGAACCCGCCACGTCTGTGTCCTGAAAAACTATTCAGATTTTGGTATACCAAAAATTATTGATTGTCGACATGGCTTTCGTTAGCGTGACGTCAGGATGGTATACCATCCACCTGATCGACCCTGGTCAAACCAGATACAACACATGCGGTGCAACGAACCGCGACGGGAGGAAAATCAATGAATATCAAATCCATTCTCATGGGTACGGCAGCGGCTGCTCTGATGGCGGGTGCTGCAATCGCGGAGCCAGTTACGCTGCGCATCCAGACGCATTACGCGACCGAGCACCCGACAGGCCAGTTCCTGCAGCGCTGGATCGATGACGTACAGGTCATGTCCGGTGGCGACATCACCATCGAGATGTTCTACTCGTCCTCGGTCGTGGCGACCGTGGAAACGTTCGACGCGGCGATCAACGGCATTCTTGATTGCGACGCGACCGGCGGTGCCTACCAGACCGGCAAGAACCCGGCGTTCCAGTTCGTCGGTGACATCATGGGTGGCTACGACACGCCCTGGCAGCAGTACAGCTGGCTGTACTACGGCGATGGCTACGACGCCGCGCAGGCGCTTTACAACGAACAGAACATGCAGCTGATCGGCTGGTCGATCTACGGTCAGGAATCCCTGTCGTCCTCAAAGCCGATTGCCGGCTTCGAAGACCTGAAGGGATGGAAGTTCCGTTCGCCCCCGGGTCTTGAGACAGAAATCTTCGAAGAACTGGGCGCATCGCCCATCGTGATGGACTTCACCGAAATCTTCACCGCGCTGGAAACCGGCATCATCGACGGTGCAGACGCATCCGGTCTGGCCAACAATGTCGGCCTCGGCATCTACGACATCGTGAAGCACGCGACCTATCCGGGCTTCCACTCCATGCCGTCCGACCACCTTGCGTGTAACCTCGATGTCTGGAACAGCCTGACGGAACAGCAGCGCCGCATCATCGACACGGCGTGGCAGAAGCTCAGCTTCCAGATCGCTCTGTTCAACGAAAAGGCAAACTCCGAAGCCGCAGCAGCACTGCAGGAACAGGGTGTGACACTTTACGACTGGTCCGCAGAAGATCGCGCGACCTTCCGCACGGCGGCGCAAACCGCATGGGAAGGCTGGGCCGACAAGAACCCGGAAACCCGCGCGCTTGTTGAAAGCCACAAGGCCTATCTCAAGCAGCTTGGCCTGATCAACTAAGCCGGCCAACCGGCTGACTGTTGTACTCCCGGGTCACCGGGGTAAGGCGGGTCCGGCTCAGGGCCCGCCAATCTGCACCACACGTCACATCACGAGGGGAACGCGCGTCATGACACAGCAAAGCCTGTGGCTCGGATCGTATCGACGACCGGTCAGACACACCATGATTGCCTGCATCGTTGTAACGCTCGCGCTTTTTGCGTGGCTTGTCGTGAACCGCATTCTCTTCGGAGACAACGCCTACGGCATGCATGAAATGATCCGGCCCGCCGGCAAGCCGCTGGTCTGGGTGATGCTCGTCATGGTGTTCGTTTCGCTTCTGGTTGCGTCTGTCTACCTGTCCGACTGGGCGGTTTCGATCGAAACCCCGCCGGACGGGGTGTTCGATATCATCTCTCTGGTCTGTTCGCGTCTCGCCATGATCGCAACAGCCTTCATCGTGCTTGTGATGTTCTACGAAGTGGTGTCGCGATACGTGTTCAGCCGCCCGACACTCTGGGCGAATGAACTGTCACTGTGGATCGCGGGCTTCGTGTTCCTGCTCGCCGGGCAATACGCCATGCAGCAACGCTGCCATATCCGGATCTACATCATCTACGACATGTTTCCGCGCTGGATGCAGAAAGCATCGGACGTCATTTCGACCGCGTTGATCTGCCTCTTCACCTTTGCGTTGATCTATGGCGGCTATAACGATGCCGTACGCCGGATGCTGCGGATGGAAACCTTTGGCACCGCGTGGGATCCGCCCCTGCCCGGAACGCTCAAACCGGCCATTCTTGTCATTATCCTTGCCGTCACGATCCAGGCCGTGTCGAACCTGATCGCCGACTGGGACAAGGAACCGGGGGAACACACGCCCGCCGACGACATCGACGAAGAAGAAATCGAAAAGCTCAAGAAGACACTGGGTGAGGTAAACTAAGATGGTCGATATCGGCACACTCAGCCTGATCATCCTGCTGGCGATGTTCGTCCTGCTGGCAATTGGCATGCCGCTTGGTTTTGCCTCGGCTTTCCTTGCGGTGGTCACGCTTGTTCTCAAGTTCGACGTCGACATCCTGTTCCGCACCTTTGGGCAAGGCCCGTTTTCGGTTCTTGGTCAGGCGGTCTACCGGCAGATGACCAATTACGTGCTCATATCGGTGCCGTTATTCATCTTCATGGCCGCCTTGCTGGAACGGTCCGGCATCGCCAAGGACATGTATTCGTCGCTCAATGTCTGGCTGTCGCGCACCCGCGGCGGGATCGCCATCGTGACGTAGATCATGGCGGTGATCATGTCGGCGATGTCTGGCATCATCGGTGGCGAGGTGGTGCTGCTGGGCCTGATCGCGCTGCCACAGATGCTGCGTCTCGGCTACAACCAGAACCTTGCCATCGGCACCATCTGTGCCTCCGGGTCTCTTGGCACGATGATCCCGCCCTCCATCGTTCTCATTTTCTACGGGCTGGTGACCGAAACCTCGATCAAGGCGCTTTTCACCGCGTCGTTCCTGCCCGGTTTCATGCTGGCGACATTCTTCATCACCTACATCATCGTCCGCACCAACCTGAACCCATCGCTCGCGCCGCTGCCCGAACCTGTGCCGGGCGAACCCGAAGGCCATGAAAAGCGCATGATGTTCCTGGGCTTTCTGGCCAAGACCGGCATGTGGATTGCAGGCGTTCTGACCGGGCGCGCCCTGTTCTTCACCCTGACCGGGGACAATGCGGTGCAGGAAGGAGTCGATCCGATCCCGCTGGGCATGGTCTCCGACCTGCCCTACCTCCTCGGGGCTTTGGCGCTCTGCGCCGTGGTGGCCTATGTCGTCGTCGGCAAGGAACGCACCGACAAGGGTTACGAGATGGGCAAAGGCCTTGTCGCGCCCATCGTCGTGATCGGCGTTGTCATGGGGTCGATCTATGGCGGCATCACAGGCATCACCGAAGCTGCCGGCATGGGTGTGATCGCCGTGTTCGTCATCGGCCTTCTGCGGCGCGAAATGAATTTCGAAATCGTCTGGGACTCCCTTGTGCGGACCCTGCGTTCGACCGGTACGATCATCTGGGTGACCATCGGGGCCTCGGCCCTGGCCGCCGCCTACACGCTGGCCGGTGGCCCGACCTTCGTGGCCAACCTGATCGTCGGCTATGACCTGCCGACCATGGGTGTGATCCTGATGATGATGCTCATCTTCCTGATCATGGGCATGTTCATGGACTGGATCGGCATCGTGTTGCTGATCATGCCGGTGTTCCTGCCCATCGTCGTGCGCCTGCCGCCGGAAGAAATCGGCTGGCTGGGCACCATCGACCCGCGGCTGATCCCGATCTGGTTCGGTGTGGTGTTCTGCATGAACATGCAGGTGAGCTTCCTGTCACCCCCGTTCGGCCCGGCGGCCTTCTACCTGAAATCGGTGGCCCCGCCGCATATCTCGCTGACGGACATCTTCCGTGGGTTCCTGCCCTTCATCTGCCTGCAGCTTCTGGCTCTGGCAGTGCTGCTGGCCTACCCGCCGATCGTGACGGTGTTCCTCTAGTGCCATGGCCAGGTTCGATCACGTCCTGACCGATCATCCCCTGATCCCGGACGCAATCGCCAGTGATTGCGTCCGGCGCCAAAAGGAAAGGTTCCGCGCATGACCCTGTTCCTGTCCGAAGACCAGATCGCCACATTCAACCGCGACGGTGTGCTGGTGGTCGAAGATGTTCTTCCGCCGGACGTGTTGGCCACGGTCAAGGCAGAGTACACGGCGCTGCTCGACACCATGTACGACGCATGGCACGCCGAGGGCCGCGTTCCGCCGCCCGGTGACATGGATTTCTTTCAGAAGCTGCTCACCGCCTATGAGGCCGGATGCGAATGGTTTCAGCCGATGGACATCTCGCTGCCCGGATCCGAGATCGCGGCAGACACGCCGTTCCACATCGGGCCTGCGGTGTTTGACATGCTCACCTGCCCGCAATTGCTGGACATGGTCGAAGACCTCATCGGGCCCGAGATCACGTCGAACCCCATTCAGCACGTGCGCTTGAAACCCCCGGCCCGGACGCTGCGCACGACCGAAACAACCGCGCATATCATGGCGACCGACTGGCACCAGGACCGCGCCGTTGCGCATGAAGAAGGCGACGCCACCCGCATCGTCACCGTCTGGCTGGCGATCACCGATGCGACGCTGGACAATGGCTGCCTGCAGGTGATCCCCGGCAAACCGCAGATGTACCCGCACTGCCCAAAACGCCAGACCTCGATTGCCGACGGTTTCATCGACGAAAGCAAGGCGCAGCCCCTTCCCGTCAAGGCCGGTGGCGCGGTGATCTTCCACCCGCTCACCCCGCATGGCGCGCGGGACAATGTCTCCGATGTGTTCCGCTGGTCCTTCGATATCCGCTACAACGTCACCGGTCAGCCCACCGGGCGCGCGCATTTCCCCGACTTCGTCGCCCGCTCGCGCCGGGACCCGCAAAGCGAACTTCGCGACTGGCACCTGTGGCACGAGATGTGGCAGGATGCGCGGGCGCACCTGGCATCACAACCCCATATTCCCATTCACCGATGGACCTCTGACAGCCCCGCCTGCGCCTGACCCCTGCTTCTCTGTTTCAGGAAATATCTCGGGGGAGGCGAAGCCGGGGGCAGAGCCCCCAACAAGGACATAACCCATGACCACCGTCCGCCTGTCAGATCAGGACAACGTCGTCACCGCCATCAAACCGCTGGAAATCGGCACCGAAGGCGCGACCCAACTGATCCCGCGAGGGCACAAGATGGCAACCGAAGCGATTGCCAAGGGCCAGCCCGTGCGCAAATACGCCCAGATCATCGGCTATGCGGCCGAAGACATCGCCAAGGGCGCGCATGTGCATACGCACAACCTCGAATTCCGGGGGGTCGATACCAGCTACGAATTCGCCACCAACTTGCACCCGGCGGCCAGCCCCGCGACGCAGGACACCTTCATGGGGTACCGCCGTCCGACGGGCCGGGTTGGCACCCGGAACTACATCGCCGTTCTGACCAGCGTGAATTGCTCGGCCACCGCGGCGCGCATGATCGCCGCGCATTTCACGCCGGACAAGCTTGCCCCCTATCCAAATGTCGATGGCGTGGTCGCCTTTGTGCACGGCACGGGCTGCGGCATGGCCGGGTCCGGAGACGGGTTCGAAGCGTTGCAGCGTGTCATGTGGGGCTATGCCCGCAACCCCAATATCTGCGGCGTTCTGATGGCCGGGCTGGGCTGCGAGATGAACCAGATCGATTGGCTGGTCGAAGCCTACGGCCTGACGCCGGGGCCGATGTTCCAGACGATGAACATCCAGGATGTGGGTGGTCTGCAAAAGACAATCGCATTGGGAATCAAGAAGATAGAAGAAATGTTGCCCATGGGCGATTTATGCGAGCGGGTCGAGACCCCGGCATCGGAACTGATGGTTGCGCTGCAATGCGGAGGCTCTGACGCATGGTCCGGCGTGACGGCAAACCCGGCCGTGGGCCATGCCTGTGACCTGCTGGTGGCGCAAGGCGGTACAGGGGTTCTGGCAGAAACACCCGAGATTTACGGCGCCGAACACCTGCTGACCGCCCGCGCCAAGGACCGCGCGACGGGGGAAAAACTGCTCGACCTGATCCGCTGGTGGGAAGATTATACCGCCCGCAATCACGGCAGCATGGACAACAACCCGTCACCGGGGAACAAGCAGGGGGGCCTGACGACCATCCTCGAAAAATCGCTTGGCGCGGCGGCCAAGGGGGGCACGACGCCGCTGACCGGGGTCTACAAATACGCCGAACCGGTGACGGCCAAGGGCTTCACCTTCATGGACAGCCCCGGCTATGATCCAGTCTCTGTCACCGGCCAGATCGCCAGTGGCTGCAACCTTGTCTGCTTCACCACCGGGCGCGGATCGGCCTTTGGCGCGAAACCCAGCCCCTCCATGAAGGTGGCTACCAATACCGAAATGTACAATCGCCTGAGCGATGACATGGACATCAACGCGGGCACGATCCTGTCGGACCGCAAAACCGTGCAGGAGGTCGGGCGCGAGATCTACGACATGTGGCTGCGCATGGCCTCGGGCGCACCGTCGAAATCGGAACAGCAGGGTCTGGGCGATTACGAATTCGTTCCCTGGCAGATTGGCGCAACGATGTGAGCACACCTGTCCCTCTGACGATCATCGGTGCGGGGTCCATCGGCCAGCGGCATATCGGCGTTGCGCAAACCTGTGACGCGGTCGATCTGGTGGCCGTCGTCGAACCGGATGAAGCGCTGCGCACAAAACTGGCGCAGCAGGGCCTGCCCATGGTCGCGGCGATCGACGACGCACCGCACACAACGCGCGCGGCGGTCATAGCCACACCGACGCCTGACCATGCCGTGTCCACCCTGCACTGTTTTGACAAGGGCTGGGCGGTGCTGGTGGAAAAGCCGGTGGCGCACAGGCTCGATGCGGCGGACAATCTTGTCCAACAGGCTGCGATCAAGGGTTTGCCCTTGTTCACAGGTCATCATCGCCGTTGTCATCCCTTCACCATTTCCGCACGGGCACGTTTGCAGGATTTGGGTGATCTTGTCGGTGTTCAGGGCCTCTGGTCCCTGCGCAAACACGCCAGTTATTACGACGTGCCATGGCGCCGGTCTCCCGGTGCGGGCCCGTTGATGACCAACCTCAGTCACGAGGTGGACCTTTTGCATTTCCTAGTCGGAGAGATCACCGAAGCCACGACGCTTCTGTCCTCGGCCCGGCGCAACCTGCCGATTGAAGACACCGCCGCGATGGCGTTCCGCTTTGCCAATGGCGCGCTTGGATCAATGCTGATGTCCGATGCAGGCGCATCCCCCTGGTCGTTCGAATCCGGCAGTTTTGAAAACCCGGCCATCGCAGGATCGGGCGAAGACTACCTGCGCTTCACCGGGACCGAAGGCGCGATGGCGTTTCCCTCGCTCACCTGCTGGGGACGGTCGGACGGGACCGAGATCGAATGGTCGAAACCCCTGCAACGGCTCACAACAGACCCCCTGCCCCGGATCGATCCGATCCTTGAACAGCTTGAACGCTTTGCAAAGGTGGTGAACGGCGGGCAGGATGACGTGCTGTGCACCGGCGCCCAGGGAACAGCCGCACTGGAAATCACGCTCGCCGCCGCCCTCTCAGGGCGGAACGGTCACCCGGTCCGTCGGGGCGACGTGCCAAAAGACTTTACCGGGGTCTAGAAAGGAAAAGACATGAAGATCGGATTTATCGGACTGGGTCTCATGGGCCGCGCGATGGTCGAATGTCTGCAAAAGGCGGATTATGACGTTGTCGTGCTGGGCCACCGCGACCGCACCGGGATCGAGGCCGCGCTGGCGCGTGGTGCCACCGAAGCGGCAAACGCGTGCGAGCTGACCAAGGCAACCGACATTGTCATGCTGTGCGTCGGCTCGTCGGATCACGTCGAAGCGAATGTCTATGGCGAGACCGGCATCCTTGCCGGTGTGAAACCCGGTCAGGTGGTGATCGATTTCGGCACCTCCCTCCCCGCCTCCACCCTCAAGATCGGCGCAGAGATGGAGGCCAAGGGCGCGACCTACCTCGACGCACCCATAGGCCGCACACCGGCGCATGCGGTGGATGGCCTGCTGAACCTGATGTGCTCTGGCGACAAGGCCGCGTTTGACCGCGTCAGGCCGGTTCTGGATGTACTGGGCGAAAACGTCTTTCACCTTGGCAAGCTGGGCAGTGGCCACACGATCAAGCTGATCAACAATTACTTCGGCATGACAACCGCCTGCGCGATGTCGGAAGCCTTTGCAACCGCGGATGCCGCCGGCATCGACAGGCAAACCCTGTTCGAGGTCATGGCCGCCGGTCCATTGCGGTCGGGCATGATGGAATTCGTCCGGAATTACGCCGTCGACGGTGATCTCAACCTTGCGTTTTCCATCGCGAACGCGTCAAAGGATGTGGGGTATTACCGCAAGATGACAGAAGACCTTGGCTTGCAAAGCCGTATGGCCGGGTGCGCGGGCGATGCGCTGAAGGCCGCGACCGCCGATGGCGACGGCGACAGGATGGTGTCGGAAATGGTCGACTGGATGAGCAAGAACCTGAGGGCATCATGACCGAACGACTTTCTGGAAAACGCGCTTTCGTGACGGCGGCAGGGCAAGGGATCGGCCGTGCGACGGTCGAGGCCATGACAGCCGCCGGCGCTTACGTTGTGGCCACCGATCTGAACGGCGACCTGCTTGACGGTCTTGGTGCGGCAGAGGCCTTTGCGCTGGACGTTCTGGACAAGGACGCGCTGCAAAACGCGGTCAGGGCCGCCGCGCCCGACATCCTTGTCAATTGCGCAGGGCACGTGCACGGGGGGTCTGTTCTTGATGTCACGGATGACGAATTCGCCTTTGCCATGCATCTGAACGTGCGCAGCCAGATGCATGCCATTCAGGCCGCCGTGCCGGGCATGCTCGACAAGGGGCGCGGATCCATCGTGAACATCGCCTCCGTCGCCTCGAGCCTCAAGGGCCTGCCCAATCGCTGTATCTACGGCACATCAAAGGCGGCCGTGATCGGCCTGACCAAATCCGTTGCAGCGGATTTCGTGACCCAGGGCATCACCTGCAACGCCATCGCCCCCGGCACCGTCGACAGCCCGTCATTGCACGAGCGGCTGAAAGCCACCGGAGACTATGACAGCGCCATGAAGGCCTTTGTCGCACGGCAGCCCATGGGCCGTATCGGCACCGCGCCCGAGATCGCCGACCTTGTGGTCTATCTCGGCTCGGACGAGGCGCGCTACATGACCGGGCAGGTTGTCAGCATTGACGGTGGCATGACGACATGAGCCGCTCTTGGTAGGCGTCCTGCCCCGGGAAGACCGCACTGCGGCGGGCATCGGCATGATGGTGCTTGCCGTGGCTTTGTTTACCTGTATCGACACGTCGGCAAAATGGCTGCTGATTGCGGGGCTGCCCGCACTGCAGATCGTTTTTGCCCGCTATGTCGGCCACCTGATCGTGGCCCTGGCGCTTTACCTGCCGCAGGAAGGGCTGACCGCCCTGCGGTCGCAAAGCCCGCGCTTGCAGTTCCTGCGATCCATCTGCCTGCTGGGCGGGACCATCCTCAACTTCATCGCGCTCAGCTATCTGCCCATCACGGTGACCACGACGATCCAGTTCACCATGCCCATCATGGTGACGATACTTGCCATCCCGATGCTGGGCGAAACCGTCGGCATCCGCCGCATCATTGCCGTTTGCGTCGGCTTTCTCGGCGTGCTCGTCGTCACCCAACCCTGGAGCGCGGCATGGCATCCCGCGATGCTGCTCTCGATCACCGCCGTGGTGGTTGCCTCGCTTTACTTCGTCTTTACCCGCATGCTGGCCGGGGTGGAAAGCAACGCCACGCAACAGATCTGGTCGTCTTTCGTCGCCACGGTGATCCTGCTGCCCTTCGTGATCAAGGGCTGGGTCTGGCCATCCGACCTGATGGCCTGGGCGGTCTTTTGCGCCATCGGCATCTTCGGCGCCACCGGCCATATCGCGGCCACCACCGCGCACCGTTGGGCCGATGCGTCGCTGCTGTCACCGATGTTCTATACCCAGATCGTCTTTGCCGCGCTGGCCAGCATCTTTATCTTTGACACCTGGCCCACGGTCTACACCCTCGGAGGCGGCGCGATCATCATCGCATCCGGCCTCTATATCTGGGCCCGTGAGCGCAAGGTGAAAGGCGGTTAGCCCCGCCCGATATAGGGCATGGCCGATGCCATCACGGTCATGAACTGGACATTCGCCTCCAAGGGCAGCGACGCCATGTGCAGCACCGACTTGGCCACGTTCGCCACATCCATCACGGGTTCCACCGCTATCGATCCATCGGCCTGTGGCACGCCCTTGGTCATCTTGGCCGCCATGTCGGTCAACGCGTTGCCGATGTCGATCTGACCGCAGGCGATGTTGAAAGCACGGCCATCCAAAGAGATCGAGCGGGTCAGGCCGGTGATCGCATGTTTCGACGTGGTATAGGCGGCAGATCCGTAGCGCGGCACATAGGCCGAGACCGAACCGTTGTTGATGATCCGCCCGCCCTGCGGGTCCTGCGCGCGCATCAGGCCAAAGGCCACCTTGGCGCAGATGAAGCTGCCGGTGACGTTGATGTCGATCAGGTTGCGCCAGTCGGCGACATCGATTTCGTCAACCGTGGCTGCGCCAAGCGACACGCCCGCATTGTTGAACAGCACGTCGAGATGCCCCCATTCCGCCGCGGCCTTGCCGAACGCTTCTGCAACCGACGCTTCGTCGCTGACGTCGCAGGGCATCGCCAAGGCGTTGTCATGCGTCGCCGCGACCTCGTCCAACGCGGCGGCGTTGCGGCCCACAAGTCCGACCTTCCAGCCCGCATCGAGGAAGACTTCGGCTGTCGCCTTGCCGATCCCGCGCCCGCCGCCGGTGATGATGATGCTTTGTGCCATGGACGCGTGTTCCTATCTTCTCAGGTTCAAAATTATGCCGGGGACCAGCCGCCGGATCAGTGATTGTCCCGCGGCAGGTCATGCCGGATTTTCTGGTAGGCCGTCGCCAGTTCGAGGCACCCGCCATCGGCGAGTTGCCCGACATGGGTGCGGTAGATCTCTTGCCACGGGGTCTGGTGCTTGAGCTCTGGCGCTTCCCAGGCATCGATCCGCGCCTGCCAGTCCGCGTCGGACACCAGCGCGTTCATCGTGCTGGTATTCAGATCGAGCCGCACCCGGTCCCCGGTTTGCAGATAGGCCAACCCGCCACCGACCACCGATTCAGGCGAGGCATTCAGGATCGACGGGCTTTCCGACGTGCCGGACTGACGCCCGTCACCCACGGTGGGGAGGTGATTGACGCCCTGACGCACGATCGCATCGGGCGGCAGCATGTTCACCACCTCGGCCGAGCCGGGATACCCCACACAGCCCACGCCACGAATGAACAGAATCGTATGGTCGTCGATCTCCAGAGAGGCATCGTTGATCCGGTCGTGGTAATCCTCCGGCCCTTCAAAGACGATCGCCCGCGC
>CAYZAD010000002.1:0-56135 GCA_964476315.1 uncultured Rhodobacterales bacterium | reverse complement strand
CGGTGCAATGGCCCCCCGAACGGCATGTCACCTGCAGTTTTGACTTGCGTGCAAACTTCAGCGCGGCGACCACATCGGTCTCGCATTCGCAATACACGATGACCTGCGGGTATTGCTGGTAGGTGTGCATGAAAACCATGCGGTCATCATTGTATCCCGGTGCCCCGGCAAGTTGCACGCGTCCGCTCAGCTTTTGTTGCAGCTTGTCCAGATGCTTTGACTTGTAAGACGGAAGGCCGGACTCTTTTTTCTTGAACGTCTTCCAACGGGCTTCGTGTTTATGGTGATGACTGCGATGATCCTTCTGCGTCAAAACAAAATCCTCGTGGCATAATATGGTGCGAGCGTAATGGTTAATGCTCTTTCTGTCGCATGATTTCTGACCGGCGTGCTGATTTGCGCAGACTGCAAGCGCCCGAAATGCAAGGTGTCCTTTGCACGATTGCAGGGAATTCGGTTGTTTGACCGCGCGTCTGGTCACCTGTGACCCTTGCGGGGTGGCGCGCGCAGAAAAACCCACGCCAGACCCTGTCAAAAACCGCGTCCGATTAATCCGTGTCAATCCTCTGTGCTGCGATCTGTGGCACTGTTCCGTCATCAAAACTGCCGGAGCACATCATGACATCCCATGCCCTTTCGACCCTCCGCCATTCGCCACAAGTGGTCACAGAATGGATCAATCTGCTTAGCGAAGACCTTGAATGGGAAGATCAGGGTCGGGCGTATATGCTGCTGCGCGAAGTCCTGCATGCTGTGCGCGATTACCTGAGCGTGGACGAGGTGGCGGACCTTTCGGCGCAACTTCCGGTTCTGGTCCGCGGGATTTATTTTGACGGATGGGTGCCGTCGCAAACGCCTTCAAAGCCACGGTCCAAGGCGGATTTTCTTGAACGGATCTCGAAACCCTTTGCCAGCACACCGCTGGAAGATCCTGAGCGTGCGGCTGCGGCGGTGTTCGATGTCTTGCGCCGGAAAACCTCTGAAGGGGAGTTCGAGCAGGTGGCGCGATCCATGCCAAAGACCTTGCGCGACCTTTGGTTATAAGCCCGGCCGGGCATGTTCACTTTCATGGCGTGGCACGCATGGGCAGTGGATGGCCCTGCCACGTCCGGCGGCACAGGATTGATACACGTCAAGGCAAACGGGCTGCGGCATGGGATGAAGGGGCATGAGAAGACTTGGTCATACGTCAGCACTCTTGAGTGGCATCGCCTTGTTTATCCTGTTTCTGACGGCCGGTGCCTGTTCAACACAAACGCCCCTCACGTCCGAGCGCGCTGAAACACCGTTTCAGCAAAGACTGGACGATCTGGGGATCGACCTTTCCTTGCCGGCCCGTGGCAAGATCATTCTCGTCAACATCCCGGCCTTTGAACTTGTCGCGATCGAAGATGGAACGGACGTCCTGCGCAGCAGGATCATTGTCGGAACGCCAAACACGCCGACACCCATGATCGACACACATGTGACCACTGTCCGGTTTCGCCCGACATGGCGGCCCACGCCATCGATGATCGCGTCGGGAGAATACCGCGACCGCGTCTGGCCCCCGGGAGAGACCAATCCACTGGGCTTGGCCGCAATTCGGTTGGAACCGCCACTTCTGGTTTACCTTCACGACACCAACCGCCGTGACCTGTTCGAACAGGACAACCGCGCACTGTCACACGGGTGTATTCGGGTGCAGCAATGGGATCGACTGGTTGCCTGGGTGCTGGACATGCCACTGGAGAGCGTGCTGGCGCGGGCGTATGGTGGCGTGACACACGATGTTCCCGCACCCCCAATCCCCGTCCTGATCCGGTACTACACGCGGTTTCCCGATGCAGGCGGGCAGGTTCGCGACAACCCGGATATCTATTCACGACACCCTGTCCGGGCGTTCGCAGATTGATCCTGCTGCTGCGTGTCGCCGTGATCCACACGCAGTAGTGCCCGCGCATCCGCCACCATGTCAGCCACGGGTTTCGCTGCATCAAGCCGCTGCCACGTCATGTCTTCCAGCGGAGCGGCGATCTGGGCTCGAAGCACATCAAGACCCGCATCCGAAGCCCCCTTGGGACGTGTGCGCAATCGGTCTTCCAGGATCGCCTGTGGGGCCTCCAACCAGACCCCGTCGAACGGAACGCCGACACGCGCAGCGGTCCTTTCCGCCTCGTCACGCCAGTGTGCAGAGAGGAAGGTGGCATCCAGAAGAACAGACTGTCCTGCATGCAAAAGAGCTTCGGCACGGGCCAACATGCCTGCGTAAACCGCGTCACGTCGGTTGGACGCATAGTCCGAGGACGGCAAACGTGCCTTTTTGGGCAATCCCGCCTTTCGCTCCACGTCGGAAGAGACAGCGACCGCCCCCGGAAGCGGCAACAGGGAAGGCGCAAGGGCCGCAGCGAACGCGCTTTTTCCGGTCCCGGAATAGCCGCCAACCGCAACCAGCCTCGGCTTTTCCGTCCTGAGAGAAACACGTGCAAGGCCAAGATACGATTTGATCTTTTGCCGGGATGCACCGGGCGCGTGCAACGCGGCATCGGTCTGCAAGAGCACCATGGCGCGGATGGCCGCGCGGATTGACAGGAAAAGTGGCAGCGCGACAAGACCGGCATCTTCCTTGCCCCGTGCCTCGCTCAGCCAGGCATCAAGAACGCGGCACGCCTGCTGGCGCAATCCCCGGTGACACAGGTCCATGACCAGAAAGGCAATGTCGTAAAGCACATCGCAGGTGCCCAGGTCTTCGTCGAATTCAAGCGCATCGAACAGGACAGGACTGCCGTCGATCAGCACGATATTTCTGAGGTGCAGATCGCCATGCGCCCGTTTGACATGGCCGTCGCGGCCACGCTGCGCCAGAACCGGGCAAACCCGCGCGAAAGCCTGTTCGACCTCGGACAGCCAGGGCTTTACATCCTCGGTTCCGGCAGCATCCGGGAATTCCGCAAAAACGCGGGACAATTCATCAATGATATCCCGGACCAGCGTATCGCCTTCTCGGCGGATCACGGGCGCAGACGCGTGGTAGGCAGCAATGGCGTCCCCGGTGGCGGAGGACAGCGCATCGTCCAAGGCACCACGCGATACGATATTTTCAAACTCGCAATCCTCCGGAAACCGCCACATGCGCAAGACCCAGTCGACGACCGGACCGTCACCGCCCAAACGGTATCCCGACGGGTCTTTCGTCACGGCAAGCACATCACGATAGATCATCGGAGCCTGCGGCGCGTTCAATGCGATCTCGCGCAGGAGCATCTTGTGGCGCTGATCGATCGTGCTCAGGTCCATGTAATCGTATGTGACGGCGCGCTTCAGCTTGAGCGCCGTGTCGCCGCACAGAAACACCAAGGCGCCATGGGTCTCAACGGTGTCGACAGTGCTGCCATTCTCAAAGGCCAAGGGGGAAGACAGGAACTCAATGACTTCGGACTGATCGGACATCAAAACCTCGTTGCTTGACGTCTGGATAGGGCAAAACGCGCCGCGCGGGATTGACTGCGATCAAATACGAGGGCGGCACAATTGATTTTCCTCAATGCTCTGCCGACACCTTTGGGTAGTGTCAGGCCACGTCGAAGCAATATTCACGCGTGACAAGGGCGGTGAACAATGTGGGAACGACTGCTGGACCGAATGCTCTTCCTGATGATTGCGGACGGGCACCTGCGCCTTGAGATGCCAAGCGGCCTCGTTTTTGAATATGGCAACAGCCACGGCAATCCTGTTGACGTCCGGCTCCATGACACCGCATCGGTCCGCGCACTGGTGCTCAACCCGGAATTGGCGCTTGGCGAAACGTATATGCGCGGCGGTCTGACCGTGACCGGCGACCGGATCGAAGACCTTCTGGAATTGGTGATCCGAAACATGCGGACCCTTCCCAAGGCGTGGTGGATGCGTCCGACCCATCGCCTGCGCGCAGCCCTGCGCAGCATCGCGCAATTCAACCCGTTGGCCCGATCGCGACGGAACGTGGCCCATCATTATGATCTGTCTGGCCAATTGTACGACCAGTTCCTCGATGCGGATCGACAGTATTCCTGCGCCTATTTTCGGCGCCCGGATGACAGTCTCGAACGGGCGCAGGATCAGAAAAAGGAACATATCGCGCGCAAACTGCTGCTGGAGCCGGGAATGACCGTTCTCGACATCGGGTGCGGCTGGGGTGGCCTCGCCTTGTACATGGCAAAGCACTACGGCGTTCGGGTGCTTGGCATCACGCTTTCGACAGAACAGTTGGAGATGGCCCAAAAACGTGCCGAACGATCCGGTCTGGGCGATCTGGTCGAATTCAGGCTGTGCGATTACCGCGAACTCGACGGGACGTATGACAGGATCGTGTCGGTTGGCATGTTCGAACATGTGGGCCTGCCCCATTACGACCGCTTCTTTTCAACACTTCACGATTTGCTGGACCCTGACGGCGTCGCCGTCTTGCACACCATCGGCTGGACAGGCGCGCCCAAGGCAACCAACCCTTGGATTGCAAAATACATTTTTCCCGGTGGCTATATTCCCACGCTGTCCGAAGCGATGACAGCGATTGAAAAAGCAGGGCTTTGGGCGGCTGATGTGGAATGCTGGCGACTGCACTACGCCTACACGCTTCAGCATTGGCGTAAGCGTTTCGAGGCCAACCGGGACACGGTGAAGGCATTGTATGACGCGGAATTCGTGCGCATGTGGCGTTTCTACCTGAACGCCTGCGAGCAGACGTTTCGGCATAATCGACAAGCCGTCTTTCAATTTCAGCTGTCCCGCAAGGTCGATGCCGTACCTTTGACCCGGGATTACCTTTACCAAGAGAGACGGGAATACACGGCGATGAACGCAGCAGAGTAAGGTCGCAGATCTTCTGCCACGCCTGTGCACTGACATCTGCCCGCTTGCATCGGACTTACGTCGTTTCAGGACCGGTCAAACCGAAATGCTGCAAACGCATGCGTGCGCTGTTGCTGTTCAGGATGACGACCGGGCATCGTGCCATCATCAGAAACTCTGTAATCCGGGACACTCTTGCAGTCTCTGCATCCATCACGACAGCCAGCGCATTCGCGCGATTGATCCGGTCCAGAACCGTGGACAGGTCTTCCAAAGACAAAGCCGACGACGTCAGGTCCTCGACCACCGTTTCAAGCCGTTCGGCAAGGTGCCGCGCCAGCAACACAAGAGGCTGCTCCATGCTCTGCGCGGAGGACAGGACAAGCACCCTCCCCCGGCGCCGGTGCATCGGGCGGTGCCCGACAATGGTGATATCCCATGCGTCAGCTTCCCCGCCGATCTGCGCCTCGAGCGGGCCATGCCTGACCTCTGCAGACCAGCTTGCATCGACAGACTTGGCCGAACGCGCCAGCATGCCTTGAAAAAGGGTCGCTTCGCTTTGGGCCAGCCTTTCCCCCTGCGCGGCGTCAGGCGAAACAAGAAGCTGGCCGCTGACCGTAACAATGCGCCGACATGGAAACTGCGCGACCCGCTTTTCATCCTGCAGCATCAGAACACCGCGGAGCACCGCAGGGATACGCGCCGCGATGAGTGTGGCAAGCTGCAAGGCCCCGCCCGCATCTGCGGCACTTTCTGCGCTGACAAGAATGCGCAAGGCTTCATTGGGGGTCTTGTCCATCAGGTCTTGCTTTCGGACGGGTCACGCATCCCGAACGCGCGCCGGGCTCTTGCGTAATCGCGCAGGGTTGCCTCGACCAAGGCGTTTACACTGCCCTTCGGGTATTCCCCGTTCCGACCGCGCTTACCCGCCTTTTTGCCTGTCAGGATTTCGATGCCCTCATCAATGGTCGAAACAGGGATCACGCTGAACGTTCCTGCGCGGACCGCATCGACCACCTTGGGATGTACCATCAGGTGCTCGATATTCGCTGCCGGGATCAGAACGCCCTGATCTCCGGTCAGTCCGCGTTCATTGCAGATGTCGAAAAAACCTTCGATCTTTTCATTGACGCCACCGATGGCCTGAACCTCGCCGTGTTGGTTGACCGATCCGGTCACCGCGTAGGACTGCAGGATCGGAACGCCAGACAGGGCGGAAAGAAGCGCGTAGAGTTCGGCCGAAGACGCGCTGTCGCCATCAACACCGCCATAGCTCTGTTCGAAAACGATGCTCGCATGCAGGGAAATGGGCACGTCGCGTGCATAGTTCGCGGACAGATAACCCGACAGGATCAGAACACCCTTGGAATGGAGCGGTCCCCCCAGTTCGACCTCGCGTTCGATATCGATCAGCTTGCCGGTGCCCATCCGGGCCCGCGCGGTGATACGCGACGGCCGCCCAAAACTGGTGCGCCCCATGTCATAGACCGACAGACCGTTGATCTGCCCCGTCACGGC
The DNA here is from genome assembly GCA_964476315.1 of uncultured Rhodobacterales bacterium. GTDB lineage: Bacteria > Pseudomonadota > Alphaproteobacteria > Rhodobacterales > Rhodobacteraceae > Marivita. Next base: position 49,808 of record CAYZAD010000002.1, on the reverse strand, counting down.
ACCGTCCGTCCGGATCAGGATCGTGTCGCGCAAGATGGCTTCCTGCATCCGCTGACGCAGCCGCGCGGTGCGCTTTTCGTTCATGTCGATCGCGCGCTGCACATCCGCAAGCTGAATGGTGGCGCGGCCTGATGTTCCGGCATAATGATCGGCTTCGCAGGCCAGATCATTGAGCATGCTGGTCTCGAGCGTCAGCTTGGTGGCATCGCCGGCATGCCGCACCGCCTCGTCCAGCAGGCGCGCAACGGCTGGCGCGTTGATCGGCCTGAGGTCTTTCTGGCGGGCCATGACCGCGATCTGCGCTGCAAGTTCGGTCGCATTCGCAAGATCCCTCGGCATGTCGGTTTCGAAATCCGCCTGTATCTTGAAAAGCTCCTGAAACTCCGGGTCCAGAAGCGACAGCAACCAGTGAAGCCTGCGATCCCCGATCAGGATCACCCGGACATCCAGTGGGATCGGTTCCGGCTCAAGCGACAGCGTGGAAATGAGGCTGACCCGATCCGCCATCGAGGTGATCGCGATTTCCCGGCTTTTCAGGCATCGCTTGAGCGCATCCCAGGCGAAAGGTTCCGAAAGGATACGGCTTGCGTCGATGACCAGAAAGCCACCATTGGCGCGATGCAGGCATCCCGGCTTGATCAAGGTGAAGTTGGTTGTAAGCGCGCCTTGATCGGACACATGTTCGATGCGACCGACAATATGGGCCATGCTGGGCAGGTCTTCTTCGACAACGGGCGCGCCGGCCTCTTCATCCGGCGGGTGCGAAATCATGACATTGACCTGGTAGCGCTCGAATTCAGGGAGAAGATGGTACTTCACGATCCCGCCCGGGAATGGCCCGTCGCCTCCATCTCCGCCTGCGGCCCCCAGGAACAGTTCCGCATTGTCGATGATATCCTGACGCACCGCTTCGAGATGGGATTTGAGGGCCGGGTCGGCGGGCAGGATCTGTGCCACTTCGGCCAGTCGTTCTGACACGGTCCGTTCTGCCATTTCTGCATGCAGCTGGATCAACCGCTGGCGATGTTCGCGTTCCAGCTTGGGCGCATTGCGCAACACCTTGGCCAGGTCTTCCTGCAACCGCCCGATCTTTTCCTCGATCTCCTTGCGGGTTTTTTCGTCCAGTTTTTCGAAGGCAGCGGGTTCTATGACATTCCCGTCGACAATCGCGGCAAGCACGAAGCCCAAAGGCGTACGGATAAGCGCCACGTCCTCGGCCCGCGCCTTTTCCGCGAAAGCCCCCAGTTCCGCTTCGTGACGCCCGCCGAACTCCTGATCCAGAACGCGACGCTGGGTCTGGTATTCGTCCGAAGCAAACAAGGCCGGAATGTCGTTGCCAAGGTCATCAATCATATCCTGCATCGCACGCTTGAGGACAACGGCCGATCCCGGCGGCAGCTTCAGCGCGCGGGGGCGATGCGGGGTTTCGAAGTTGTTGACATAGACCCAATCCGGCGGGGCGGGTCGGTTTTTCTTCTCCGCTTCAAGAATGCGATGCACGGCGCGATGCCGACCGAATCCTTCCGAACCAAGAACATATGCATTGAATTCCCGCAGTTGCATGCGCACTGAAAGGGTGACCGCTTCGATGGCCCGTCCCTGCCCCGGATGCCGATCCGGATCTGCAATCTCGTCCGTGGTCGCAAAGCCAAACTCTGCGGGATCGAATGTTCTGCGCAGGTCTTCTGGCTTGAGGCGTTTTGTGACGGATTTCGATCTTTGCACCACGTGCAGCGCCCCTTTCTGTTTCGCTTGGGCAAGCCCTGTGCAAACAGGAAACAGCACGTATTTACCGCCTGTCAGCACCTGTCGCCAAGCTAGGCGACGGCCCGCTTTTGAAATTGACGCACGTCAATCTGGCTGGGCGGATGTTTCCTAAGGTCGGACGCGAAAGGACCTTGCCGCATGGACACGCCGCGTATCGAGAAACCCCTTCAAACGCGCCAAACCGCGAATATGCCGGACTATGAAAGGGAACGGGACAGCTTCACCTGGGACAACGCACGCAGCGCGATTGACTATTTCGGTGACGGGACACTGAACATCGCCCATGTCGCCATCGACCGCCATGTGTCTGCCGGACATGGTGATCAGATTGCGCTGCGCTGGATTGCGAAGTCAGGCACGACCATCGATTTCACCTATACCGAACTGCAAGCCCGGACAAACCGGTTCGCCAATGTTCTGAAGACCCATGGCATCCAGAAAGGAGAGCGCATCTATTCGCTTATGGGCCGGGTCCCGGAGTTGTACATTGCAGCGCTTGGAACGCTCAAGGCGGGCGCCGTCTTTTGCCCCCTGTTTTCGGCCTTCGGGCCAGAACCGATCCAGTCCCGCATGAACATTGGCGATGCCGCCGTCCTTGTGACCAGTTCCCGACTGTACAAGCGCAAGGTGAAAGGCATCCGCAGTGCCCTGCCCGCCTTGCGGGAGGTCTTCGTGGTGGATCAGGACGACGCCGTGGACGGCACCCTTCCTCTGGCATCACTCATGGAAACGGCGTCACCCGAGTTCGAGACCACGCACATGGACCCGGAAGACATGGCGCTCTTGCATTTCACGTCTGGCACAACCGGCAAGCCAAAGGGCGTCGTGCATGTTCACGAAGCCGTCGTGGCGCATCACACGACCGGTCGCATCGCGCTCGATCTGCGTCCCGGCGACATCTATTGGTGCACAGCCGATCCAGGCTGGGTCACGGGTACGTCTTACGGCATTGTCGCCCCCCTGACCAACCGCGTGACGATGATCGTCGATGAGGCCGAATTTGACGTCGAACGGTGGTACGGCACGCTTGCCCGGGAAAACGTCTCTGTCTGGTACACGGCACCGACCGCGATCCGCATGTTGATGAAAGCAGGCGCAGAGGCCGCGAGCGCCCACACATTTCCGAACCTCAGGTTCATGGCAAGCGTCGGTGAGCCATTGAACCCCGAGGCCGTGATCTGGGCAAACGAGACTCTTGGCCGGCCCTTTCATGACAATTGGTGGCAGACGGAAACCGGCGGCATCATGATCGCCAATTACGCGGGCATGGACATTAAACCCGGCTCCATGGGCAAACCCCTTCCGGGGATCGAGGCCGGAATTGTCGAGGTTACGGACACCGGCGCGCGTGAACTGACAGAGCCTTTGGCGATGGGCGAACTGGCCTTGCGCCCGGGATGGCCTTCCATGATGCGCAATTACCTGCACGAGCACGAGCGCTACGCCAAATGCTTTCGCGATGGCTGGTACCTGAGCGGTGATCTCGCGATGCGGGACGCTGACGGGTATTACTGGTTTGTCGGACGCAGCAATGACCTGATCAAGAGTGCGGGCCACCTGATCGGTCCGTTCGAAGTCGAAAGCGCGCTGATGGAGCATCCTTCCGTTGCAGAGGTTGGCGTGATTGGCGTGCCTGACGAAACCTCTGGCGAGATCGTCAAGGCCTTCGTCGCACTGAAACCCGGGTATGACGCCTCCGACGATCTCAAGCTTGAACTGATTGGCCACGCCAGGAAAGCGCTGGGGCCCGCTGTTGCCCCCAAGGACATCGCGTTCCGCTCCAATCTTCCCAAGACACGCAGCGGCAAGATCATGCGGCGGCTGTTGAAAGCCCGCGAACTGGGATTGCCGGAGGGGGATATTTCCACATTGGAGAGCGACGAAAAATGACCAAAACACAGGTGAAACCCCGTCTTGATCACGACCATGTTCGCGCGCTTCTGAGGGAGATGATCCGCATCCGAAGGTTCGAAAGCAAATGCGCCGAGTTGTATACCCAGGAAAAGATCCGCGGCTTTTTGCATTTGTACGACGGCGAGGAAGCCATCGCGGCCGGCATCATTCCCGCGCTGCAGCCGCAGGACCGGGTGGTCGCGACCTACCGCGAACATGGTCACGCACTGGCGCGCGGCGTTCCCATGGGCGCTGTTCTGGCCGAAATGTACGGCAAGACCGAAGGATGCGCCGGGGGACGCGGCGGTTCGATGCATCTCTTCAGCCGCGCGCACAACTTCTATGGCGGCAACGCCATTGTTGGGGGCGGATTGCCTCTGGCTGTCGGGCTGGGCCTTGCCGACCGGATGCAGAACACGGATCGGGTCACAGCCTGTTTCTTTGGGGAGGGCGCCGTCGCCGAGGGCGAGTTCCACGAATCCATGAACCTCGCCATGCTTTGGAACCTCCCTGTTCTGTTCGTGTGCGAGAACAATGGCTACGCGATGGGGTCGGCTCTGGACCTGACGGAAAGCGAGACCAATCTCACAGCCAAGGCTGCTTCATATGGGATGACGGCGATGTCTGTGGATGGCATGGATGTCGTCGCGGTTGAAGCCGCCGCACGAAACGCCCTGAGAACCATCGCGGAAACGGGCGCGCCTGTTTTTCTGGAATGCAAGACCTACCGCTTTCGACCGCATTCCATGTTCGATGCACAACTGTATCGCTCCAAGGAAGAGGTTGCCGAGTGGCGCGAGAAAGGGCCGATTGTGCGGTTCCAGAGATGGCTGACCGAAACCGGACTGCTGCATCAGAAGGAGATTGACGAGATCACGGGCGACGTGGACGCGGAAATCGCCCAAGCGGTTGCGTTCGCCGAGGCCGGAAACAACGAGCCCGTGGAAACACTGACACGCTACGTGATGTCGCCGGAGCGCCCACCGCCACCGCCGCCCCCCACGCCCGCGGCAAAGATGCGCGTGACGACGTACCGGGAGGCTGTTCGCGAAGCCATTGACGATGCGATGACGCAGGATCCACGCGTCTTCCTGATGGGCGAAGACGTTGGGCATTACGGCGGCTGTTACGCTGTGAGCATGGGGCTGCTGGACAAGTTCGGACCGGATCGTATTCGGGACACGCCGTTGTCGGAATCCGGCTTTACCGGGGCTGGCATCGGCGCGGCGCTTGCCGGGATGAAGCCTATCGTCGAACTGATGACGGTGAACTTTTCCCTGCTCGCCCTCGATCAAATCCTGAACACCGCCGCAACGCTTCGGCACATGTCCAACAACCAGTTTGGCGTCCCGTTGGTCATCCGCATGGCAACCGGCGCGGGCAAGCAACTGGCTGCACAACACTCGCACAGCCTTGAAGGCTGGTATGCGCATATTCCGGGTCTGCGCGTTCTCGCTCCGGCCACGGTCGAAGACGCGCGCGGAATGCTGTGGACAGCGCTTGAGGACCCGGACCCAGTGCTGATCTTTGAAAATGTCATGCTTTACAACATGGAAGGCTCTCTGGCCGAAAACGCAGGAGCCGTCGGGATTGACCGTGCAGCGCTTCGGCATGTCGGGGATGATGTTTCGCTCATCACCTATGGCGGATCGCTGCACAAGACGGTGCTTGCCGCCGAGCGGCTTTGGCAGGAACACAACATCAGTGCCGATGTCGTCGATCTTCGGTCGCTGCGACCCCTGGACATGGAAACGATCCTGACATCGGTGACCAAGACCCGTCGGGTGGTGATCGTGGACGAAGGATGGCGCAGCGGCAGCCTTTCGGCCGAGATCGGCATGCGCCTTGCCGAGGATGCGTTCTTTGAACTGGACGCGCCGCTTGCCCGTGTGTGCAGCGAAGAGGTGCCCATTCCTTACGCACACCATCTTGAACAGGCCGCGATTCCGCAAACCCAGAAAATCATCGAGGCCGCCCTTCGCGTGGTGGATCTGGCACCATGAGCGAATTCAGGATGCCCTCTTTGGGATCGGACATGGACTCTGGCACACTGGTGGAACAGGCCGTGTCGCCCGGTGACACGGTGCGGGCGGGCGATGTGATCGGCGCCGTGGAAACGCAGAAAGGCGTGATCGAGATCGAGGTCTTTCAAGACGGCACCTTTGAAAGATGGCTGGCCGATATTGGCAAGACCGTGCCCGTTGGGGCTCCTCTTGCCCTGATCCGGGACAGCAGCGATCATCCACCGCCCGAGGTAGATACCGACGCGCCCGCCGCTGCGCGGGAAACCGCGCAAAAGGCCACGCCTTCAACCGCAGAAACGGTCCGCCCTCAGCCCGAAACTGTCGCGCCGCCGTCGCGGGAGACCGCCCTGCCCGCAAGCCCCGACGCCACGCCGATCAAGGCCAAACGCCCCGCCGCGCACCGGCCCCGTGTGACGCCCGCCGCGAGACGCTTGGCAGCACAGCGCGGTATCGACATCGCAAGTCTGGCGCACGGGATGGCGCGTGACAGCGTCATCACCCGTCGCGATATCGAGGCGCAGCCGGACGCAGCCACGCCTCAAGAGACGAAGACCGTCACGACCGACTTCCGAAGCGCCATCGCCGCCGCAATGTCACGTTCAAAGCGCGAGATACCGCATTACTACCTGTCGCATGATGTCGACCTCTCTGCCGTCGATGCCTTTGTGTCAGAGGTGAATGCGGATCGCGCGCCCTCTGACCGGATATTGAACGGTGCTGTCTGCGCAAAGGCTGTGGCTGTTGCGCTGGCCAAGTATCCGGAATTCAACGGGCATTATATCGACAATGCATTCCGCGCGGCCGATGCCGTTCACCTTGGGTTCGCGATCAACATCCGCTCGGGCGGGCTTGTCGCACCTGCGCTCTTTGATGCGGACACGCAAAGCCTTGACGCCTTGATGACAAACATGCGCGACCTGACAACGCGCGTCCGGTCCGGTCGCTTTCGCGCAAGAGAGTTGTCCGACGCCACGGTCACGCTCACCAGTCTTGGCGAACGCGGGACCGATGTGGTCTTTGGTGTGATCTATCCGCCTCAGGTCGCCATCGTGGGCATGGGTGTGCCGCGCTTGCGACCGACAGTTGTGAACAACGAGGTTGTGCCACGGTTGATGACAACGCTGTCCATTGCCGCCGATCACCGCGTCAGCGACGGCCAGAGAGGCGCCTTGTTCCTGCGCGCCATCGACAAACTTCTGCAACATCCGGAGCGCCTATGACCCTGACCCCGACAGAAACCGCCGTCGCCGAAGAACTGCGCAGGATCGCACCGGACATTGAACTGGATGACATCGACCGAGGCGGCGATTTGCGAGAGGAATATGACATCGACTCGATGGATTTCCTGAACCTCGTCACCGCGCTGGGCAAACGTTTTGCCCTCCCCATGCCCGAGGCCGATTACCCTCGCATGCGCAGTTTCGATACGCTTGTCGCATACCTCGACGCGCAAACCGCCTGATTATCACCTTCGCGCTACGGGAAAAGATGCGGCTCCAGTGCCTTGTCGAGCTTGTCCAGCGGCAAGGGCGCAAAATCCTTGTCGATCTCCATCCAGACAGTTTCGCGCACCGCCGGATCAAGGTGGTTCCGCAGGAACCCCATAAGGCGCGGCGCGGCGGTGAGAACCAGACGTTCGTAGCGACCGTCTCGCAACGCGTCCAACAGCTTGTCGCTGATGACACGCGCAAAGGCATCAAGGCTCAACTCATCCGGTTCCGTACGTGGGGTCATGCGGTGCTGGGAAGGCCCAACGCTGGAATGCGACATGCCTTGACTGTCAGCGTATTCGTTGATGTCCGGCGCGGTCCAGACGTGATCTTCGAGCGGCACGAGCGCGGCATTGCGGCCCGGCAAATCGAACAGGCGCGCGCTGTCTCCATCTGCGACGATGACCCAGGTTTTTGTTCGTTTCATGGCTTGGTTTCCTTACGTTGATTCCGTTTCGTCGATGGGTGCGGTTCGTGCCCGCGGACCACGCGGTCCCCCTTGAACGGCCCCCGGGTTTCGGTCACGACGGTGCACTGCCCTTCCGAGGTGCCATCCTTTTCGAAATAAACGACGACCCAGTCGCGTGTGCGGTGCAGCCTGTGGGCATTTGGTGTGTTGGAATAAAGGGCCGTCAGCCGCCACGGCCCGCGCTTGGTGTGCAAGATGGGCAATGTGGCTGCGCCGGAAGGATTGAACCGGCGCGGTGCGATCCGGGGCAGATCGTTCTGCTTGTCCCGCTGTCGGTATTCGCGGTCGACATCAAGTATCTCGTCCACCGGTGGCGCGGGCATACTGTTGGCAAGTCGCGGCACGCGGCGACGCGCAAGCATTTCGGACAGCGAATGCCGGATACTGCGCAAACGGCGCGGGCCTATGCCGCCCAGCGCTTCCAACCGCCCGTCATAGGCCGCGGCCTCCAGACCTTCGAGCGTTTCAACACCCAATTCCTCATGGATCTTGCTGGCCAGAAGAGGGCCAATCGTCGGAACCGTCAGCAACACCTGCTCCGGGTCCACCTCGCCTCTGAGGCGTTGGATGGTTCCCAGATCGCCAGTGTGCAGCAATTCGGCAATCGCACCTGCAATCGACGGCCCTATCGTTGGCAAGTCCTCCAGTCCCTGTGTGCCACGCGCGTTCAGAATGTCGCGCAGGCTTTCGGACATCTCCGCAACGAAGGTCGCCGCTTCGCGATAGGCACGCACGCGAAACGGATCAGCGCCCTGCCCGGACAACAGGTCCGCGACTTCGGCCAGCTTTTCGCTTATGAACCGGTTTTCGGCTTTTGCTTCGTCCGCGACCACGTTTGCTCCCGCCAGCGACGCACTTGGTGCTTTGGTTGGTGTGGGAATCCTAGCAACCCGCCAGCCCGTCCGATTGACACGCCTCAATCTGTCCCGTTCCGAAGGATCATTCGTGCCGCAGGGCTTCGATCGGGTTCAAACGGGCTGCGCGGCGTGCGGGGAAATAGCCGAACACAACACCCACGGCCGCGGAAAAGCCGAACGCCACAAGAACGATGACCGGATCCGGGGCAAAGGGAACGGACAGAACCTGAGCTCCGACATAGCCGAACAGCAACCCCAGAATGACACCGACCAGGCCGCCGATCAGGGACAACACGACAGCTTCGACAAGGAATTGCATCAACACCTGCTTGGCCTGCGCGCCCACGGCCAAACGGATGCCAATTTCGCGCGTGCGTTCCGTTACCGAGACCAACATGATGTTCATGATCCCGATCCCGCCCACCAGAAGGCTGACCATGGCGACCGCTGCCAGCAGTCCGGTCAGAATATCCGTGATGCCGGACAGCATGGTCGCGAGCTGCTTCATGTCCATGACGGTAAAGTCGTCTTCTTCGCCACGCCCGATGCGGCGGATGTCGCGCATGTAGGCTTCGATTTCGGCCTTGGCACGGTCCATGGACACACCATCGCGGACGGAGACGTACATCGTCGTGACATCCGAATTGCCGACAATACGGCGATGATAGGTCTTGATCGGCATCAGCACGAAATCGTCCTGATCGCTTCCGAATGTTGACGCCCCTTTTGATTTGAGCAGGCCAATGACCTCGCACGACACGGATTTGATGCGGATCGTCTCGCCGACAGGGTCAGACATGCCGAACAGCTCTGCGCGCACGGTTTCACCAAGAATGCACACGGCGCGCCCGGATTGCGCCTCGGCGATTTCAAAGGAGCGCCCCCGTGCAAGATCCCAATTCGCGGCCTCAAGGTAACGATTGTCGGTTCCGATTACGTCCGTCCGTAGGTTTTCATTTCCGAATACGGCGCGCGCCCGCGTCGCGGCAATCGGGGCCGACATATCGACAAGGCCAAGCTGCTCTTCGAGCCGGTCATTGTCCCGCAAGGTGAACGGAACCGCGGACCCTCCGGACGGACCGCCCTGCATCGCGTCCTGTCCGGGCATCACCATCACGATATTGGTGCCCAGCTTTTCCACGTCGGCGGTCACCTGATCCGCAGATCCCTGGCCCACTGTCACCATGGCAATCACAGCCCCGACACCGATGACCACCCCCAGCACTGTCAGGAATGACCTGAGCGCGTTGCGGGATACGGCCTGCAGCGCAAGGACTATTGCCTCCCAAAGCATGTCACGCAGCCTTTTCGATCTGTTCGTCGCGTTCGATACGACCATCGACCATCCAGATCAGACGATTGGCAAAATCCGCCATATCACGTTCATGAGTGACCATCACGATGGTCAGCCCGGTTTCTCGGTTCAGGCCCTGCAAAAGCTTCATGATCTCAACCGAACGCCTGGTATCAAGATTGCCCGTCGGCTCATCCGCAAGAACGACCCGGGGACGACCGACAAGCGCGCGTGCAATGGCCACGCGCTGCTGCTGCCCGCCGGACAGTTCGGATGGCTGGTGGTACGCACGATGATCCAGCCCCACCTTGGCAAGGGCGGCATGCGCCGCCCGCAACCGTTCCGCGCGGGGCAGACCCTTGTAGATCAGCGGCAGTTCGACATTGTGCAATGCGCTGGTGCGCGCCAGAAGATTGTATCCCTGAAACACGAAGCCAAGGTAGTTGCGCCGCAGCAAGGCCAGTTGGTCCCGCGTAAGTGACGCGATTTCTGTGCCGCAAAACCGGTACGCGCCACCTGTCGGACTGTCGAGACATCCGATCACATTCAGCGCCGTTGACTTGCCAGAGCCGCTTGGCCCCATGATCGCGACGAATTCTCCGTCCTCGATTGTCAAATCCACACCATCGAGGGCGCGCACCTCGCTGGCGCCGGTGCCGTAGACCCGCGAAATGCCGCGCAGTTCGATGAGCGCCGCCTCATCCATTCAATTGCTCCAGGATGACCCGATCACCCGGTTCGAGCGGACCGGACAGGACTTCGGTCAGCGTTCCATTGCTCAACCCGGGTTCGATCTCGATTTCTTTCGGCCCCTCGTCCGACAGCACCCAAAGCGACCGCATGTTTGTCGGCGCCAGGCGATGGTCGGGCCTTTCCGGGATCAGCATGCCCAGCAATCCGCTGCGGTCGTCCGAAGACGCCTTGTCGGTATCCTCGGGCGGCGAAAAACGCAGCGCGGCATTGGGAACAACCAAGGCATCGGCGACTTCGGCCACGGTGATGTCTGCGGTGACGGTCATTCCCGGTCGCAGCTTCATGTCCGAGTTATCAATGCTCAGGATGGCCTTGTACGTGACAACGCCATCAATGATCTCGGGGGCAAAACGCACTTGCACGATCTGCGCCGGAAACCGTTGTTCGTCATAGGCATCCACCGTGAACTCTGCAGTCTGTCCAACGCGGACACGCCCGATGTCCGCCTCGTCGATACTGACCTGAAGCTCCATCTGGGTCAGGTCTTCTGCCACGGTGAACAGGACGGGAGCCGACAGGCTTGACGCCACGATCTGTCCCGGATCGACCGCCCGATCCAGCACAATCCCCGCGACCGGAGAACAGATACAGGCCTTTTCCAATTCGGTTTGCCGGATGTCCAGATTGGCTTCGGCAAGGGAACGCTGGGCGATGGCCGATTGCAGCTCTGCCTGCGCACGGGCGAATTTCGCCTTGTCCACGATGAACGACTGATGGGCAGCCACACCCCGTTCTTCGAGCTTTTTCGACAATTCGTAAGATTCGCGGGCCTCCATCAATGACGCTTCGGCCACGGCCACCCGTGCGATCGCCGCATCAAGCGATGCCTTGCTGACCAGCAGTTCGGCTTCAAGCTTGCTGGTGTCGAGCGAGGCAAGCACGGTGCCTGCCTCAACCGTTTCGTTGAAATCGACATTGACGCTGGCGATGGTGCCCGAGAGCTCGCTTGAGATTTCGAACAGGTTGGTCGGCTCTACCGTCCCGGTTGCGGTCACGAAGACCACGAACGATCCGGTGGTGACATCAGAGGTCAGATATTGCGTTGCCGATTTTCGGTCGTCGTCGGTGACCCCGTACCAGAGAAACATCGCCACGGCGGCCACGGCCAATACGGCAAGCGCGCGCTTCCACCATGGTGTTTTTGGTTGATCCAATCCGATTGTCTTTGCCACATCTTCGTTTCTGTCCGTCATGGCCCGGTCCCCTTGGCAATGGACAGCGCGATGGTATGCGCCCAAACACAGGACGGCATGATCAATGTCAAAACGCGGTGGACGCGTGCGGACCAAGCGGCCAGAAAACGGGCACGAGCATGACCAGAACAACGAGTGTCAGCAGTGTCAGCGGACCGCCCACGCGCAGAAAGTCGACAAAGCGGTAGCGTCCCGGCCCATAGATCAGCAGCAATGCCGGTTCCAGTGGCGCAATGAACGACAGCGATGCCGACAGGGTCACCATTACGACCACAGGGCGTGCATCGATCCCCAGGAAATCTGCTGTCGACACCGCGACGGGCAGCATCGTCAGCGCAGCAGCCGCGTTCGACATCGGCTGGGTCAGCACCACGGTCAGCCCCCCGAGACACAGCAGGCTTGCAGTCACGCCAAACGGCGCCACCCAGCCGATCAGCGATTTGGCCACCACATCGGCCGCACCGGAAGTGTACATTGCGACACCAAAGCCGGTCATTCCGGCAATCATCACAAGAAGCCGCCAATCGATCATGCGATACGCCTCTTGCACGCGAACGGTTCCGGTCAGGACCAGAAGCGTCACGGCGCCCAAAAGCCCCACCGACAAAGGCAACAGCCCGAACGAGGCCAGAACAACGCCCAGCACCAGCAGCCCCAGCGCGTAAAGGCCCTGCGAGATGGTCGGCGGCGGCGGTCCGACCTCTGCAAGCCCCCACAAGTCCGGGTTGCCGTTCAGCGTTTCCAGATCGTCATTGGCCCCTTGCAACAGCAGAACATCACCAGCCTGCAGCTTGAGCGCGCTGAGCTTTGTCGCAAAGGCACGTCCCTTGCGATGTACTGCCAGAACAACAACCCGGTAGCGCCGAAAGAACGATGTGCGCCCCAGTTCCTTGCCCACAAGGCGGGAATTCGGCATGACGACCGCTTCGCCCAAACCGATATCGTCAGGGCGCAGGCCCGGTTCGGGGTGTTCGGCGCTGGGTTCGATCTGAAAGCGCTTATCGTCCCTGACACGCAGCACCCCTTCAAGAGAGCTGCGCACGATGATCGTGTCTGCGGCCTGAAGCGCCCTCAGCGGATGCGCGGAAAGACGAAGCCCGTTGCGGATGACGGCCAGCGGTTCCAGTTCGATCGCGTCCAGCTTCAACTCGGTAATCTGTTTGCCCACAGCGCCCGATCCCGCGTCGAGCGTGAGCGCGGCAAGGTAGCCGCGCACACCGTAATCCTCGACAAGGTCAAGCGGCCTGCGGTCGGGAATGAGATGCCGTCCGACAAGCACCATGAAAAGGGTTCCCACGACCGCGACAATCCCACCGACAACAAAGAATTCGAAAAACCCGTAGGGTCGAAGCCCCAGCCCCGCCACCATGCCGCTGGCCGACAGGTTCGTTGACGTGCCGATCAGTGTCATTGTGCCTCCCATCAGGGAGGCGAACGCCATCGGCATCAGCAGTCGGCTGGCACTGGTCGCCGAACGCTTGGCGTAGTGAAGAATGCCGGGGGTGAGGATCGACGACGTGCTGGTGTTGCTCAGAACCGTCGAAAGCGCCGCCGACAATCCCATGATGATCGCCAGACCCGATGTGTCGGCGCGCGTCACGCGGCGCAACACACCCTCGGCGGCCACCTCTGCCAGCCCGGCGCGGGACACTGTACCGGCAATCACGAACACACAGGCCAGAACGATGACCACGTCGCTGGAAAATCCGGAAAACGCTTCGGCGGGTGTGATGACGCCGGCGGCAACCACAACAACGATCATCGCCATCGCCGCCACATCAATCGCAATCCATCCGGCCGAGATTACGATGACCGCAGCGCCCAGCACCGCAAGCACAAGACCGACATCAAACGTCACCAAGCCCTCCTTGCACCGAAACGAACGACGCTCATCCGTTCCCGGCACGTTCTAAGTCGAGCAAAGCCACAATTCCTGGCAACCGAAATGACTTTAATCAAACCCTGGCGTCGCCGGTCGACCACTCTGTTTCTGAAGAAACGGAGACGGACAGATGCCCCAGCCAGAAAAACTCACGATCGATTTTTCAAACGTGCGCCGCGAGGACGTTGGACGGGTCGGAGGAAAGAACGCCTCGCTGGGCGAAATGATACAGGCACTTGAGCCCAAAGGCATCCTGGTGCCCCCCGGATTTGCCACGACATCCGACGCCTTTCGCGACTACCTCGACCAAAACGACCTGAACGGGGCGATCCGGCAAGAGCTAGACATGCTGGCGGCAGGTACGGCCACCTTGCAGGAAACCGGCGCGCGTATCCGCTATCTCATCCTGACCGGCACGTGGCCGAAAGCAACAGAGACCGGGATCCGAGAGCGCTACAGGGCCCTTTGCAAGAGCGCCGGTGGCGCAGATCTGCCTGTCGCCGTCCGCTCAAGCGCCACGGCAGAAGACCTGCCGGACGCCAGCTTTGCCGGGCAGCAAGAGACGTTTCTCAATGTGATCGGAGAAGCGGCACTGCTGTCGGCATGCAAGAAATGCTATGCATCGCTCTACACGGATCGCGCGATTTCCTATCGTCAGGTAAAGGGCTTCGCGCATGAAGATGTCGCGCTGTCAGTTGGCGTACAGATGATGGTGCGGGCCGAAACCGGCGGATCGGGGATCATGTTCTCGATCGATACGGAATCCGGGTTCCCCGATGCCGTCCTGATCAACGCGGCGTGGGGGTTGGGCGAAAACATCGTTCAAGGCGCTGTCGATCCCGATGAATACCAGGTTTACAAACCATTCCTGGAGGATACGTCCCTTGCGCCGATCCTGGAAAAGCGGTTGGGCGCAAAAGCCATCAAGATGATCAAGGATCGCGACGGTTCTCCGCGCAATGTTCCCACCTCCAAGGCAGAGCGCGAACAATTTGTCCTGAGCGATGCGGAAATCCTGACCTTGGCGCGTCAGGCCAAGGTCATCGAAGACCATTACGGCCAGCCCATGGATATCGAATGGGCCCGCGACGGCGATACCGGCACGCTTTACGTTGTGCAGGCGCGTCCAGAGACCGTTCAGTCCCGGGCGGATGTGGGCACGTTGAAATCTTTTTCCGTTCGCGACCCCGGACCTACCCTCGTGTCCGGTCTGAGCGTTGGCAATGCCGCGGTGACAGGTCGTGTCAGCATCATTGCGGATCCCGAAGATATCGATCGATTTGTCGATGGTTCGGTTCTGGTCACCGGAACGACCAATCCGGATTGGGTGCCGATCATGAAACGGGCCGCAGCCATCGTCACGGATCATGGCGGGCGCACGTCACATGCCGCGATTGTCAGCCGCGAACTGGGTCTGCCGGCGATTGTCGGCTGCGGCAACGCAACCCATGTCTTGCACGACGAACAGGACGTCACGGTCTCTTGCGCTGGCGGTGACGAAGGTGTTGTGACCGATGGTCTTTCCAAGATCGACGTGGCCGAGGAAAAGCTGGACCAGATGCCCGAGACACGCACCGATGTCATGGTCAATCTTGCCAATCCAAGCGCCGCCTTTCGCTGGTGGCGACTGCCGGTCAAGGGTGTCGGACTGGCGCGGATGGAATTCGTCATCAACCATGCGGTGCGTGTTCACCCGATGGCCCTGCTGCACCCCGACCGTGTGCAGGACGCAGAGGCGCTTGAAAAGATCGACGACCTGACCCGCGGTTATGACAGCAAAGCCGCATATTTCGTTGAACGCCTCGCCCGCGGACTGTCCCGGATCGCGGCTGTCTGCTACCCTCAGCCGGTCATCGTGCGGATGAGCGACTTCAAGACAAACGAATATGCCGATCTTCTGGGCGGGCGCGATTTCGAACCGGACGAGGAAAATCCGATGATCGGGTTTCGCGGCGCATCGCGCTATTATTCAGAGGCCTACAAGCCGGGATTTGCGTTGGAATGCCAGGCGATCAACCGGCTCAGGGGCAAGATCGGTTTCGACAACGTCATCGTGATGATCCCCTTCTGCCGCACCCCGGACGAAGCGCGCCGCGTGCTTGCAGTGATGGCCGAGAACGGGTTGGAGCGGGGCCGGAACGGCCTGCAGGTCTACATGATGTGCGAAATCCCTTCGAATGTCATCCGCGCGGCCGAGTTTGCCGAATTGTTCGATGGCTTCTCCATCGGATCGAACGACCTCACGCAGCTGACATTGGGCATCGACCGGGATTCCGATCTGCTGGCCGATCTGTATCGCGAGGATGACCGCGCCGTTCTCTGGATGATCGAAACCGTCATTGGCGAAGCGCATAGAGCAGGTCGAAAGGTCGGGTTCTGCGGGCAGGCCCCCAGCAACGATCCGGCCTATGCCAAACGCCTTGTCGGCTTCGGCATCGACAGCATTTCTGTGACGCCGGACAGTTTTGTCGATGTGCTGCGGCATGTGGCGCAGGCAGAAAACGGTTAGAGCTTTTCAACAACGATGTGCCGAAAAAGGCGTTCGACCGTTGCCCGCTCACAAAGCGCGGTGCCTTCTGTGCTGACGGTCGCACTTGCCGCGGCGACCCCCCAGCGAAGCGCTTCTTCCGGGGGATCGCCCCGCGAAAACGCGTTGACCATCGCACCCACAAAGGAATCCCCCGCCCCGATCTTGCTTTTGACCGGGACCTTGGGTGTCGGGCAGAAAAAGCGATGCGACGGGGTGACCATGACAGACCCCTCTGCGCCGCGCCCGGTCACAACGTGCCGTGCCACTCCGCGCGCGACCATGGACGCAGCAAACGCCACGCTGTCTTCCAGAGTGTCCAAGGGGTGTCCTGCCGCCAAAGCGGATTCTTTCTGGTCAAGACGCAGCAGAAAGGGCGGCACCCGGGGATGTCTGATCAGCTGCGACAAGGCCGCTTTCGATGTATCGACGATGTAGAAATCGGTTTTCCTGGCGATCCTCGCCTGGATGTCCTGCGGAAACGTGTCGGGCAATCCGGGCGCGACGCCCCCACTCAGGACAACATACCCATTGGCTGCGGTCGCTTCGTAAATCGCGTCCAGAAGCGCGGCGGCTTCGGTATCGCTGAGCGGCTCACCCGGAAGACTGAAGCGGTACTGCTGGCCGCTTGCGGCGTCTGTGACAGCAAGGCTGTACCGGCTTTCACCCGCGACCTGAAAGGCCCGCACGTCAATTCCTTCCTTTGTCAGAAGTTCGGCCAGACGGGTGCCTGTTGCCCCGCCAAGAACGACAAAGGCCGTTGCCTTGCCTCCGATCTTGGAAATTGCGCGCGCCACGTTGACGCCACCCCCACCCGGATCGACGCGGGGCTTGTCGCAATAAAGCTTTTCGTCGGGCCGGACATGAGGCACCGAGGTTGCATAGTCCAATGCCGGGTTGAGCGTGATGGTCAGGATGTCCGACACAATGGCGACCTTTCGTTTTCGTGACCATGCCTCGACAAGCCGGAAAGGTCTTTGCGCTACGTCAACACCACCAGTCGGCTTGCGGTCGGGTGCGGCTCAGCGGCGGACAGATCATTCCTTTACGTAAGGTTTGCCATCCGCCGCGGGCGGGCGCGCACGACCCACCAAACCCGCCACCACGATGATCGTCGCAATGTAGGGCGACATCGCCAGGAACTCGGACGGGATCGGCGTTTGCAAAAGCGCCAGTTTCTGTTGCAGCGAGTCGGCAAATCCAAACACCAATGCCGCCATCAGCGCGCCCACGGGGTGCCATCGCCCGAAAATCATCGCGGCCAGACCGATAAAGCCGCGCCCGCCCGTCATGCCTTCGTCGAACCGCCCGACAGAGCCCAAGGTAAACCACGCGCCGCCGAAACCCGCCACCATGCCAGCGATCGTCACGTTGACATAGCGTGTCTTGTAAACGTCGATGCCAAGCGTGTCTGCCGCGCGCGGATGCTCTCCGACGGCGCGGGCCCTCAGCCCCATGCGTGTATGAAACAGGTAGTAAGTGGCGACACCGACCATGATCAGCGCCCCGTACACAAAGATGTTCTGGTCAAAGAACATGGGACCGATCACGGGAATATCGCCAAGCACTGGCACCTTGATCGCCCGGAAAACCGGTGCGTTGTTCAAAGCCCGGTATTCCTGAAACACCTGGCTGCTGACATAGCTTGTCACCCCCAGAACGAAGAGGTTGATGAAGACCCCTGCAATGATCTGGTCCATGCGGTAGGTCACGACCAATGCCGCCAGGATAAAGCCGAAGGCGCCGCCCACCGCGACGGCGGCCAGCAATCCGGGCACACCTCCCGCCACCGAACCGACAAGCGCACCGGTAAACGCCCCCGCCAGCAACATGCCTTCGATGCCGATATTCACCACGGCCACGCGTTCGGACAGAACGCCCGCCAGACCGCCCAGCGCAATGGGCACCGCACGAACCATCGTGGCCTGCAACATGCCTGTCAGGGAAAACGACTTGCCAGCGGTCGCCCAGACGAGGAAGGCCGCGACAGCCACAAGAAGGCCCAGCCCAAGCGGCAATGCTCCCCACCGACCGCCGCCTCTCAGGAACTGACGAACTCCGAGGAAGGCAAGAATGGCGGAGCATACGTAAATGAACGGCAATGCATGGATGACAAGGTTCGGGGCCGCCCACACATCCGTCGGGCGCGACAGTCGGAACGTGGCCAGACCATCAGCGCCGGGCGCAAGGAAAAACGCAAAGGCAACAGCGAGCGCGATCAGGATCACCCCGGTCACACGTGTCTGCACGCCATGATCGTCAAACGTTGTCATGCGCCGCCCTCCTTGCGATCCGTTCTGCGAAAACCCCAAGGGAAAAGCGTGCGCACCAGAAGCGGTGCGGCGATGAACACGATGATCAACGCCTGGATGATCCCGATCAGGTCAATGCTGACGCCCGCATCGACCTGCATCTGGCGCCCTCCGGCTTCAAGTCCGCCGAACAGAAGCCCCGCAAAGACGACACCAATCGGATGCGACCGGCCCAGAAGCGCGACCGAGATCGCATCGAACCCGATCCCCGCAGAAAACCCCGGCGTCGCGCGGTCGAGAACGCCCAGCACCTGATTGGCACCGGCAAGCCCGGCCAGCGCCCCGGCAATGCCCATCGCCAACACGATAGTGAGGCTGGCATTCATGCCGGCAAACCGCGCCGCGATCGGGTTTTCGCCTGCCGCGCGGAACTCGAAACCGATCTTGCTGCGAAACAACAGCCAATACGTCACCGCAACCATGGCCAGTGTCAGAAAGATCCCGGCATGCACGCGGAGGTTTGCATCAAGGAATGTCAGCAGTCGTGGCAATTCGGCGACATCCGGCACCGATTTCGAAATCGGATCGGCGCGGCCCTCTTTCTGGATCAGGGGCGTTCGCAACAGGTAGTCCAGCAACCGGTACGAAATGAGGTTCAGCATGATGGTCGAGATCACTTCATGCGCGCCTGTCGCCGCTCTGAGCCAACCGGCGATGCTCGCATAAAGCGCGCCCCCCAAAGCACCTGCCAAAAGCGCACCCGGCAGCGCGATAAAGGCCGGCATATCGCCCAGGCTGACACCGGCGACAACGGCGACAAGGCCACCGATCACGACCTGCCCTTCGGCACCGATGTTGAACAACCCGGCGCGAAATCCCAACGCCAGACCCAGACCTGCCAGAACCAGGGGGGCCGCAGCAGTCAGCGTTTCGGAAACGGCGTAAAGCGAGCCGACCGATCCATTCAGAAGGGCGACGAAGGACCGGCCGATTGTGGGCAGGTCGACACCGGTCGCCAACATGATGACCGCCCCCAGGATCAACGCCACCACAATCGCGAAAAGTGGCACAACAATCAGGTCTTCCAACGTGCTGCGCCCGATCAGCCGACCGGTCAGAACCTTTTCCGTTGCGTCTGTCATGCCGCCGCCCCTGCCATGGCAAGGCCGATATCGCCCTTGTCGACCGGTGCCACATGGGGCACGAATTCGGCCACGATGCGACCTTTGAACATCACCAGGATCCTGTCCGAAATCGCAAGAATTTCATCGAGTTCGGAAGACACCAGCAGGATCGCGTCGCCTTCGTCACGGGCCGCCATCAGACGTTCGTGGATATACGCGATGGACCCGACATCAAGGCCGCGTGTGGGTTGACCCGCAATGACCATGCGCGTGTCGCGCGACAGCTCTCGCGCGACAACGAGTTTTTGCTGGTTGCCACCGGACAGGTGATTTGCCGCCGCATGCACCGAAGGCGTGCGCACATCGAACGCTTTTGCGACGCGCGCCGCTTCGGTTTCGACACGAGGCCAGTTAATCGCGGGGCCTGCGGAAAAGCGGTCGTCGTAATACGTATCCAGAACAAGGTTTTCGGCCACCGTGAACGTGCCGATCAGACCAGCCCTCTGGCGGTCTTCGGGGATATGCGCAATGCCCAGTCGGTGACGCGCGCGCGGCGAGGCCCGTGTGATGTCGACCCCATCATATCGGACACGCCCGGCCACCGGATGACGCAAGCCCGCCAAGGCTTCGATCAGGGCGGATTGACCATTGCCCTGAACGCCAGCAATTCCCACCACTTCGCCGCTTCGGACCTGTAGCGACAAATGGTCGACGGCGACGGCGCCATCATCACGCAGCACGACCAGATCCTTGACATCAAGAACAACCTCGCGCGGCGCGAAGGGTGCGCGCGACACTTCAAGATCGACAGGTCGACCGACCATCATTTCGGCCAGTTGCTCTCGGGTCAGGACTTTCGGGTCTCCCTCGCCCACGATCTCGCCCCGGCGGATCACGCTGATACGGTCGGCGATCTCGCGGATTTCATTCAGCTTGTGCGTGATGAAGACAATGGCTTTGCCCGCGTCGCGCAAGGACGCCACAATCTGGAAGAATTCCTCGACCTCTTGTGGCGTCAGCACAGCCGTCGGTTCATCAAGGATCAGAACATCGGCAGATCGAAACAAGACCTTGAGGATCTCGACACGTTGCTGGATCCCGACCGGAAGCGTTTCGATCCGCGCGTCCGGATCCACATGCAAACCGTAAGCCTGACCCAGGCGCCGCACATCGTTGCGCGCGGCATCCAGATCAAGATGATCAAGATGCCCGGTCGGTTCGATCCCCAGAACCACGTTTTCCGCGACCGTGAACACAGGGACCAGCATGAAATGCTGGTGGACCATCCCGATACCCGCCCGGATGGCATCGCCCGGCCCTTCGAACCGGACGGGTTTGCCATCGATGACAACCTCGCCCTCGGTCGGCGCATAGAGGCCACACAGCACATTCATCAGCGTCGACTTGCCCGCGCCGTTTTCCCCCAGAAGGCCCAGCACCTCCCCTGCGCGGATGGTCAGGTTGACGTCCCGATTGGCAACCACCGGACCGAACCGTTTGGTGATATGGCGCAACTCGACCTGCATGGCGCACTCAGTCAGAAACCGAAAGCGTGCCGTCGATAATATCTTGCCGCAATTGCGCGACCTCGGCTTTCAGGGCGTCGGGAACCAGCGGCTCCATATCATGGTAAGGCGCAAGGCCGACGCCGCCGTTTTCAAGCGTACCGACCAGAAGGCCACCTTCGAATTGGTCGTTTATGGCTTGTTCGATCACCAACTTGACGGTGGAGTCCATCCGCTTGGTGATGGAGGTCAGATACACATGCTGGCGCTCGCTGTCGGTAAAATACAAATCGGCATCCACACCGATGATCTTTAACCTGTCGATACCCAACTCGTTCGCCAGCGTGGCAGACCCCAACCCGACCGGTCCGGCGACGGGCAGCACGATATCCGCCCCTTCGTCATAGAGGTTCTGTGCAAAGGCGCGGCCGTCATCAAGATTGTCGAAATTGTTGGTAAACAATCCTTCCCGGGTCTCGAGATCCCAACCCAGCACCATGACGCTGTCACCCTTGACGTCATTCCAGTGATTTGCCCCCCGGACAAAACCGTCCATGAAGATCGTGACCGGCGGAATGTTGATCCCTCCGAACGTGCCCAGAATTTTCGTGCTGGTCATCCCAGCAGCAAGATATCCGGCAAGAAAGGCCGCTTCGTCGGTTGCGTAGACCTGACCCAGCACGTTCGGAATGGGCGGATCATACGCGAAGTCGACAATGGAAAACCGTTGCTCGGGGTTGGCGCGTGCGGCTTTTTCGGTTGCGTCGCCCAACAGGAACCCGACGGTGACAATCACGTCGCAATCCCCTGCGATCAAGGCGTTGATATTGGCCTCGTAATCCGTCTCGGCTTGGGATTCGAGGAAACGTCCTTCGATACCGAAGTCGGCTTTCGCGTCCTCGACGCCTTTCCATGCGGTCTGGTTGAAACTGTTGTCGTCAATACCGCCAGTGTCGGTGACCTGGCACGCCGTGAACGCCGACGCTGCGGTGGCTGATGCCAATGCCGTGCACAGCACGGCAGCGGCCATCGAAAACGTGTGCTTGATGTGCATGTCTCGCTCCTCCTTCGAGATGCCCTGTTTTCTGTTCTATCCAGCGCCGCACGCCCTGAATTGAGATTGGTCAATCGGAGACGGGCGTTCACAGCCGTTTCAGATTTGCCGTCAGTCGCAGCACGGCGGCCAGTATGGCCTGCGCCAGAACGGGGGACCGCCCCGCCCCGAGAACGGCATCGTTGTCGCGTGTGTCGCCTTCGCGCAGGGTGCACCGCCAATGACCATCCTTGTCATTTGCACGGCCGCGAATGTGGATGCTCCAATTCGGATAGGCCTGGTCCACGATCAGGATGGCCCCGTCCGTGTGGCCGACGGTTTCGCCAAGCCTTTTCGATTCGGCTGCCACGTTTGGCAGCACATAAGCCAATGCATGCGCCACCCCGTCGAATTCGGCGGGGCTGAGGTCGTTTCGTGTTTCCAGGTCATTGATCAAAATCTGAAGTTCTTGGTCCTTCATTGCTCCGGTTCCTTTGTTGCAAATCGATCCCACGTGCAGACGTCGGTCTTCTGACCAGAGGCATCGCTCCGATTGCAGTTTCCGACATGTCTGTTTGGCATCGTTCTTGTCCTTGTGAATGCCCGGTCTGAACGTGATGTGGCGACACCCTGCGCAGAGCCGTTGACGAGGAGTGTAGACCAGTGGCGGATCGGTAGATTGATGGCCGTCAATCGGCGCACAACGCCGGACCCGATGTGCCGTTTCCAGCGCCAGCAATCAGGGCGCTGCGCCGGTCTTTGCAAGGTAAACCGGCCGTACAAACACAACAGCGATATGGCGGTCCCCCGACCGCTTGACCGTGGTCAATTGCGCAACAGCCGTGACTGGTAACAGTGTTTGTGTTGATATCGCCCCAAGGAGGTGTGAAATGAAAAACCAGACCATGCTCGTCGTATTGACCACCCAGACGCCCGACAGCGAGGTCGCGGCTTTTTTGGAAGAAGCGCGATCAAACAACACCCGGGTTCTGTTGTTGATCCTCTCCGAGGGCCCCGCCTATCCGGCCTATGCCGCAGGACACATGCCCTATGGCGCCGTCGAGATCCCAGCGGAATGGCTGGAAGACCTGCAAACCAGCAAGGCGCGTCTGCACGATCGGGGCGAAGCATGCGAAAAGCTCTTGCAGGCGGCAGAGGTCCCTGGTGAGGTTCATCCCGTGCAATGCGCCCGCTTCGATATCCGCGAAATCGTCGCCCAACGCGCCATGGTTTGCGACCTTGCGACCATTGCCGAAAGCGTCCGAGAGACCGATCCCGAGCTTTTCCATCAAGCTGCGCATGGCATACTGTTCGAGTCCCCGATCGGGCTGTTCTTGAACACCTCACCGCTTGCAAACCCCGGCCATGTCTTTGTGGCCTGGAACACAAAGCTGCCAGCGTCACGGGCGGCGCATGCTGCCCTGCCGCTTCTGAAAGCGGCGCGCGAGGTCACGATTGGATGCGTGGATCACCATGCCGCTGAACTGGATGATGGCGAAGACCCCGGAACGCAGATTGCAAAATGGTTAAGCCATCATGGGGCGAAGGTGACCGTAAACCAGTATCCAAGCGGTGGGGCTGACATATCAGAGGTGTTGCGCCGTCGGGCGCAGGAAATCGGTGCAGACCTGATCGTGATGGGCGCTTATGGACATACGCGCATGCGAGAGCTGGTCTTTGGTGGCGTCACGCGCTCCATGCTGGAAGACACGGACCTGCCGATCTTCATCGCGCACTGACGCCACCTTATGTTTCCGTTCATGCTGCCTTGATTGCCGAAGAGCCGGACAACTCTTTGCTGGCAGCATGGACGCTCAGAAAGACCCGACCCGCGCCCAGGCCTTCGGTAAAACCAACACGCTCCAGCCGGTCCATCACCGGGCCTTTTACCTCGGCCAGGTGCAGCGTAACGCCGGCATCACGCAACCGCTCGGTCAGCGTCTCCAGGGTTTCGAGGGCACTGGTGTCGATGAAATTCACGGCACTCATGATCAGGACAAGGTTTTCGATATCGGGACGGTCCGCCACCCGCGCCAGAAGCGCATCCTCCAGATACGCGGTGTTGGCAAAATAGAGACTTTCATCCACCCGAACCATAAGCGTCTTGGGGTCGGTCTTCACGTTGTGTCGCAAGACATTGCGGAAATGTTCGGTCTCGCCCACGCGCCCGACTTCGGCCATGTGCGGACGGCTTGTGCGCCACAGGTAAAGTACGATCGACAGCCCCGCTCCGAACACAATGCCAAGCTCCACGCCAAGTGTGAGAACAGCGGCAAACGTGGCGATAAGCGATGCGGCATCCGCCTTGTTGTAGACCCATGCCTCGCGCAGCGTGTCGAGATCAATCAGATTGACAACTGCCACCACGATGATTGTCGCCAGCGTCACCTGTGGAAGAAAATACAGAAGCGGCGTGAACAAAAGCACTGTCAGGGCGATCAGACCAGCGGTGATGATTGATGCCATTGGCGTCACGGCACCAGCGGTGAAGTTGACGAGCGATCGGGCGAACCCGCCCATAACCGGATAGCCACCGGTCAACGAGGCCCCGATGTTGGCAGCCCCAAGAGCAATCAATTCCTGGTTCGCATCGATTTTCTGGCGGCGTTTGCTGGCCAGCGATTTGGCAACGGACACGCTTTCCAGAAATCCCACGAACGCAATAAGCGCCGCCGGAGCCAAAAGCTGTTCGATCAGTGCCGGATCAAAACTGGGCAATGTCAGCGGCGGCAACCCTGCAGGGATCTCTGCGACGATCTTGACGCCCGCACCCTCGTCCAGCCGCAGGGCCCAAACTGCCACGGTGGATACCAGCACGGCGACAAGCGGGCCGGCCTTGGCGCTTGCCTGCGCCACAGCATTGGGCACACCCAACCCCTTCAAAAACGAAGCAACCCTGGATTTGAACACCAACAGGATGGCCAGCGACACGACCGCAAGTGCAAACGTGGCAAGATTGGTTTGACTGATATGGGTCGTTGCATGCGCGATGATCTCTGTAATCAAGTGGCTCCGGGGGATGTCAAAACCCAAGAGATGCTTGAGCTGCGAAAAACCGATCACCACGGCCGCTGCGCTGGAAAACCCTGAAATCACAGGATGGCTCAGGAAATTCACGAGGAACCCCAGCCGCGCCAGCCCCATGGCCAGCAGGATTGCGCCACTCAGGAACGCCAGCAGAACCGCAGCCGCAAGATAGCCGGCACTGCCCGCCGCGTTGAATTCGCCCAAAGTCGATGCCACCATCAGCGACACGATGGCCACCGGCCCGACAGCCAATGCGCGGCTTGAGCCCAAGAGGCCGTAAAAGATCAGGGGCACGATGGATGCATAAAGCCCCACTTCTGGCGGCAAGCCCGCCAACAGCGCATAGGCCATGCCCTGCGGGACGAGCATGATCGCGACGATCAGCCCCGCCATGCCATCGCTGGCCAATTCTTCTCTGCCATAGCCCGACAGCCAGGAGAAAATCGGCAGGTGCCTTTCCAGGTATGGCCGCCGACGCGTCACGGGTGCACGTTTCATCAGATCAATCCAGGATCGGCAATTGCCTGCTGGCCAGAGATCACCCTGTTCCAAGGCATGTGTTTCAGAATGGCGGCCATCGCGCAGGTTCCCGTGATACCCGACTGGGCAAGACCGGCACCAACACCTGCGCTGATCGCGGCGAACCAGGGATTGACGAGAACCGCCAGCACCACGCCAAGCACGACGAGGCTGCCGGCAGCGATTTGCACCTGCCGCATGATGCTGATCGGCGCCTTGGCGTTTTCATTCACCGGGAGTCCGGCTTCGCGCCAGCTTTGGATTCCCCCCTGAAGCTGGTAGACTTTGCGGAACCCGGTCTTGAGGATCTCCGGTGCCGCAGCTTCGGTGCGTCCGCCGCTTCGACAATGAAAGATCGCGACCTTGTCATGATCTTGCGGAAAATCGTCCGCGTTGAAACCAGACAACGGAACAAGATGCGCCTCGGGCACATGTTCCTTGATCCATTCATCGGGTTCGCGCACGTCGATCAGGACGGCTTTGCCTGATTTCATCCACTCGTGCGTGGTTTTCGCGTCGACAGTTTCCAGCGTCATTTTTTGGCTCTCCTGATGTTGGCTTTATCCACGGGGGCATGAGCCCATACACATTCATACTTGCGAATGTAAGAATGTCCATCATATCGTCAATGGCAGGCTCAAGGATTTCCAAGCGTCAGAGACGAACCGGCGCTTTTGATTGAGCGGGATCAATCGGAGGACGTCTTCAGCCACTAAAGCACGTGCAACCAGCAAAGGAGTTTGCCGCATGAAACCCGTCGTCACAGCCTTCTTCGATGAAGCAACGTTTACCGTGTCCTATGTTGTCAAAGACCCCCAAAGCTCAAGCTGTGCGATCATCGACTCGGTTCTGGATTATGATCCGAAGTCCGGGCGCACCGACACACGCTCTGCCGATCAGGTGATCGCCCATGTCAGGGAAAACGGGTTAGAGGTTGACTGGTTGCTGGAAACACATGCGCATGCCGACCATCTAAGCGCTGCACCCTATATCCAGAAACAGCTTGGCGGCACGACGGCCATCGGATCTCACATCACCGAAGTGCAGGATGTCTTTGCCAAGCTCTTCAACGTCGAAAAAGGCTTTCAGACGGATGGGCGGCAGTTCGAGCACCTGTTCGAGGACGGCGAAGAATTCACCATCGGCACTCTGAAACTGCGCGCCATGCACACACCGGGCCATACCCCTGCCTGCATGACCTACGTAACCGATGGCGCTGCTTTTGTCGGTGACACGCTGTTCATGCCCGATTTCGGCACAGCACGGGCAGACTTCCCCGGCGGCGACGCCCGCGTGATGTATCGCTCGATCCAGAAAATCCTGGCGCTTCCGGACGAAACGACACTCTACATGTGTCACGATTACAAGGCGCCCGGCCGCGACGAATTCAAATGGGAAACAACGGTCGCGGAAGAAAAAGCCCACAATGTGCATGTCGGTGCTGGCAAAAGCGAAGACGAATTTGTCGCCTTGCGCGAAGCGCGCGACGCCACGCTTGAGATGCCCACGCTGATCCTGCCCTCTGTTCAGGTGAACATCCGTGCAGGTCACATGCCACCAGCCGAAGCCAATGGCGTGTCATATCTCAAAATCCCGATCAATCAGCTTTGATAGCGTGCCCGTGGTCTTGTCTTTGGGCACTGGCCCAACAAAAGGATCAAGGATGCAGGTGCATATGCACCTGACGCCCAAGGCCGCCAACCGCGCCACAACAGGCCGAGGCACTGGTTCCAAATGGCATGGATTACCGTCTGTTCACTGCAGTTGTGGAATTCCTTGACGCGCGTGGAATGCGCGGGCGGACCATGTCGCGCTGCGTATGCAGGGCATCGCCACTTGGTGCGGCTGCACTCAGGACGTGAGTGAGACGCGAAAGGCGACCCGTCTGGTTTGACCAGAGGTCATTGCCGAACCAACGGCAGCGTCCACGAACAAAACGCACGGGTCGGTCGCCAACCAAGTGCGCGCGACGTCCCACACATGCCCGATCTGTCGAACAATCCGATCGTGTCGCGTGAAGATGCCAATCGTCTTTCATACGATCCCAATCGGAGTGCCGACGCCGCACTGGCACCAACAATCGGAAAATTCCGAAAATTCTAAATGCCTCTCTGGCAACAAACCGCCACAGAGCAGGCATAAATCCGCCATAAAATGAGCATATCCATCCACCGAACGACGGAGAACCGTGATTTCCGGAGCGATGCCTTGACGCCGTATTTGGCGGCAATGCAAGTTCCGCCCCATGCCGCGCACCAGCCTGCCAAAAGCACAAACAGGGAAGTTTCCATGACAGACGTACTCTGGGTTTCTCAGGACGCACCAAGCAACGGAAACGGGTCCATTGACCAACCGTTCAAGGACATTCAGTCGGCGATCGATGCCGCACAGCCGGGGACCACGATCCATGTGAAGGCTGGTGAATACATTGAAAACCTTGATTTTTCTGCTGGCGGCGCACCGGGTGCCCCGATAACGCTGGTGTCAATCGACGGACCCAACGCAGCCGTCATTCGACCAAAGCAAGCAGGCGACGATACGATCCAGATCGATGGGCATGACTACATCACGATCACCGGATTTGAATTGCACGGAAGCGCCGATGACAGTCGGCAGGTCATTCATATCCATGCGGTGCAAGACAATACCAATGGCGCAACCCACATCGAAATATCCAACAACACGATCTATCGCGGCGAAGGCGACGGTATCAAGATCAGCAAGTCATCAGACATCCTGATTTCAAACAACACGGTCATTGGCGGTGGCGACAAGGAATCCGGGATTGATATTGTCGGTGGTGCGCGCATCATTCTGGACGGCAATACCCTGTCTGATCTGGGCCATATCGGCTTCATGATCAAAGGCGGATCGCGGGATATCGCCGTCTTGAACAACACAATCACAAACGCCGGAAAGAATGCGATTGAGGTCGGCGGATATTCCAATCTCGGCGCCTATCCACCTGGGTTTCTCGACGCGGGTTATGCATTCGAGGCGTTCAATGTTCTGGTGGAGGGCAATGTCATCAGCGGAACCGACGAGTGGGCGCTGAGACTGATTGGCGCGCAGTCCGTGACCGTGTCCGGGAATACGTTCGAAGGATCCAGCAAACAGGTCCGTATCAACGATTCAGACAAGTATCACGAGCCATGGTATGCGGACGATCTTGGCTTTTTTGACAACAGTTTCGAAACCGAGCATTGGCTGGAAGATCGCGGTGACCGGGCCGATATCACGTTTGGTGAGGATGCCCTGCAACTGTTCCAATGGTGGCCGGATGTCTGGAATCCTTCGGACACGGAAGAGCCGGTGTCGGAGCCGGTACCCGATCCGGCACCTGAGGAGCCACTCGCACCACCGCCCGATGCCCCCGAGGAAGACCCCGTATCGCCTCCCCAGGACGACACGGGTTCGACACCCGATGCAGACCCCGTGGACGACACACCACCCGAAGTCGACCCGGTGGGATACGAGGTTACGGACGGCACCAACCAAGACGACCGGCTTGATGGCTCTTCGGCCGACGACGCCATGTATGGCTTTGCGGGCGATGACGAATTGGACGGCCGTGGCGGCAACGACTTGCTCGAAGGGGGCGACGGTCGCGACAAGCTTCTCGGAGGCCAGGGCGATGACGGATTGTTCGGAGGCGCGGGCGACGATGAACTTCGCGGCGAAGCCGGAGCAGATTTCCTTTCAGGGATGGAGGGGGAAGACCTTCTTCGAGGTGACGATGGCGACGACACACTCGACGGTGGGCTGCAGGACGATCGCCTCGAGGGGGGTGACGGCAATGACCTCCTGAAAGGAGGCGATGGCGACGATGAGATACGCGGCGGCAAGGACATGGATGTCCTGTTCGGTGATGACGGCAGAGACCGGCTCGAAGGCGATGAAGGCGACGACATGTTGTTCGGCATGCTGGGAGACGACGAACTGAAAGGCGGCAAGGGCAACGACACGCTAGACGGCGGCTCCGGTGACGACCGCCTTGAAAGCGGCGAGGACGACGACGTTCTTGAAGGCGGGGCAGGAAATGACGATCTGCGCGGCGGCAAAGGTAACGATACGCTGGAAGGTGGTTTCGGCAATGACACGCTGGAAGGTGGCGACCACAACGATACCTTTGTTTTCCGCGCGGACGTTGCGTTTGGAACTGACTTTATCAAGGATTTCGATCCGGCAGACGACGTCCTCGTACTGCTTGGTTTTTCAGCCATACAATCGTTTGGCGATTTGGACACCAATAACGATGGACAATTGACCGGTTTGGATGACTTTATCTCCAAATCCGGAAACAATGTGGAAATCGATTTGTCGTCACAATATGGTGCCGCCGACGGCACTCATGTCATATCGCTCGAAGCGGACACTGTTACAGCGGATTATTTCGCATTCATGATCTGACGAGATCTCCCCTGTCGGGATTTCTCAAATTGCGGGTGTGTTTGTGAATGACCGTCCTGACAGAACAACACGGATCAGACAAAAAAACCAAAGCGGGCATCACGCCCGCTTTGGTTCAATTCTTGTTTCGCATTTGACGCTGCAAAGGCTTGTTCAGTTATTCTGTAGTGCTTCTGTCGAACCGCTAAACTTGTTAGCTCAACACATGAGCATGTCAGAGTAACCTGCTGAAAGCGCTTGCTTAGTCAGTACACAATCGATTGCAGAACAACGTCCGTCGCCGACGCCACCTGTTGCACCTGAGCAATCGGTGACCCGCCAAGTTTACTCACAATCTGGTCAATACACACATTCGACGGATCGTTCAGCAGCAACTCGGAAAGTTCCTGTTGCAGCACCTCACGATCATCGATGCTCCAATATCTTTCGCATTGCGAAACGAGCGATTCAGATTCTTGGCTCAGCACCGGCGTTGTAATGCCAGCACTGCTGGCCACAATCGCAAGAGCCGAGATCACTCCAACCTTACGTTTCATAATTTAACCCAATCATTCCCATGCCAAGGCGCATCAAAGCTGTCATGCACAGTGCAAGAGCCACAACACCCCCGTCGGCGGATTTTTGCCACAAAAGCGCCTTAATAGCAACATGAAATGGACATCAACTCTGTTGGGTAACCTTACCCAGTAAAAGAAAATGTTGGGATTTCGCCCGGAATCCGGCACTGAAAAAGACGCCGCAAGACACCACCAAAGCGAGCGCGAATTCTTAATAATTCAACTCAAGGTTTCTAAAGCGTTTTCCAGTGAACGGGCATATTGAAGTGCTGTTCAAGCGTGTTTTGCGTCGGCAAGCTCACTTTAAGCCCGTCGTCAAACTCGGCTACATGGAATTCCGGCCCGAACAACACGTCAATATGTTGAGCTTCGATGATCGGATAACCATCGATTTGGTGGTGCACCACAAACGGGTTACACAAGACAAGCCGTTGCGTTTTTACACTTTCGAAAGCGCTGATCTGGCGCAGAGCGCCGGCATCTACCAAGTCGGCGATCCCTTGTTCCAGGTCATCGCCCCACGTCGTGTCATAGTCCGGCCAATGGAACAAACCAGCCGTTTGATGGCTTTGCACGGACGCTGAAAGCAACGCAGAAAGTTGTTCGATGGCCGCTCCCTGTGACGAGAAATCACCGACAAAAACCGTATCAAACACATCGCAAAGACCACGTGATACCGAATCATACGGGGGAATCACACGTGGTGCTGCATCTTGTGCGGGTACGACTTCGTCATTCGCGCGTTTCTCTCTACGCAACAATGCGCGGAAATCATTGCGCAGCTGTCCGAAGGGAAACTCCAGATGCGCAGGCCTTTGTGTCTCAACCGCGTCCAGCAGAACGGTCAACGGCATTCCCGTACGTACGGTGGTCACGGCCTCCTGCCCCATGCTCTTCTTGAGGCGCCAAAGCAGGAAAGCCTCTGCATTGCCATAGACGCTGTCCCAGCCACCAAGGTGCCGAAGCGCTTCGGTTCTGAACATTGCACCCGCCGCGTGATCCGTAATCAAGCGGAAGTCAGGTGACCACTCTGCGATCACATGTCCGTCTTCGCGCATGCGCATGGATTGAGAAATGGCACACTGCGTTTCATCATCGTGAAACGCCTTCACTTGCTCTGCGATCTTGGAGGGATGCGCATATTCATCTGCGGCCTGGAAGACGACAAACATGCCTTCCACCGCATCAAGAGCGGTATTCCGCATCACAGAGGCGGGGGTATCCTGCGGAATATCAACGATTTTCAGTCGCGGATCCGCCCCTGCCCTGTCTTCCAGCTTCTGCTTGAATGACCGGTCACCTGAACACTGCGCGATGACGATCGTCATATTGCGCCATGTTTGATTTTGAAGCGACCGCAACGCCTGTTCCCAGGCGGATGCGCTGTTTTCGATGGTCAAGATAGCCGTGACATGCGTGTCAAAGCCGTCATGTTCCGGAAAGAGCGCGCTTGCCTGCGGCGCAACAAAATCGATCTGGGGTGCGTCCCCGACCAGATCAGGCATCTTGTTCAAGCGATAGATGCGATTGATCCATCCCCCCCATGCGTCCGACGCGCCCCCCTTGTTCGGACTTGAGCGCACGACATTCGCCTGCGCGAAAAACAGGTTGGCATCGTTCAGGAACTGCGCGAGCGGGGCCTCCAGCTCGGCCGCAGCGACCTCGGGCTGACCGAGTTCGTCAAGACAATAGGCGCGCAGCAAGGCGCGTTCTCTTTCGCCGGTGACACCCAGTTCGGACATGGCCTCGGTGTTTGACAGAACGTCCTGCAAATCGCCCTGCACGAATGACCATCGTGCCAGCGTCCGCGCAGCGCGCGTGCGCTCCTTCGGATCAATGTCAAACCCATCGCGCAGGATGGTAAGCTCCTGCTTCGCGCTCTGGGAAAACCCGCCCCACAGCTTTTTGTCCAGTTCGCGCGCGTCCGATCCGCCTCGCTTCGCAAAAGCCGTCCCTTTACAAAGCTCCGCGACAGGCTGCTCAAGCTTATTCAGAAGCCCCGACACTGATTTCCAGTTTGATGTTTCGGGCTTTGCTGACGGCGCACGTGTCAGCATCCAGAACGGTTTGATCCCGTCATGCGCAAAGAATACCGGACGCGCCTGACTTGGCTCTGTCATGTGCAAACTGCCTTGATCGGAAGCCAAGGAACGCGCGGTATAGAAAATCGGCAAGAACCGACCGCGATCAAAGGGTTCGATCTGTTTGTACTTCCAGGTTGCCCGAGACAGATGCGGCAGCAGCCACGCGAATGCTTGCGCCAGGCCACGACCGTCTTTGCCTTCGAAGGACCAAAGATCATGGCCGCAGGCATCGGCCAATGTTGCCAGATTGATCCAGCATTGCAGGTTGAAACAGCAGTAATGCGCCGTTTGGGTGCGCGTCATCTCGTGCGGTTGCTGGCCATCGCGCGTGAACTGTTCAAGGATGCGCTGACGGCTTGCGAAGAAGGTTTTTTCCAAAAGCTCCATGTCACCCAGAAAGGCGGCAATCGCACCGGTCTGAAGGTCAAAACAGGTCCCGTGGTTGTTGTTTGTAAGGCGTTCTTCGGTGCCTTGATCGCTGGTTTGCAGCCACTCAAGGTACTCTTTCAGCCAATCGCGCAATCTGGTCTGCTCTTCGGAAGACAGGCACCCCGCCCGTTCCACAAGACGCGCGGCATCCAAGAGGTAATACAGGTCCTTCATCTCGATCAGACCTGATTTTGCCCCGACATCGTTGATGGTCTGGGACCGCACCTGCGAATACAGCAGATGTGGGTTCATCCTGGTGGTTTCATCCAGAAACCATGTCCGGATCAGCTTGGCCGCGTGCTCGATATACCTGCTTTCGCGTGTTGCCAGCCACCCAAGTGCAAGGACCGTGGTATCGTCGAACATGCGCTGCAGTCGTGTTCTGTCGTACAGAGCGCTTTCGGGTTCGTACAATCGCGTACCGGGAATGCGTTCCCCATCCCGAAACTGGAACGGCATGCCACTGGGCGTTGCAGGATTTGGCCACCAATACGGCGCGGGGTGGTAATAGTCGTGCTTGTCCCCGCTTGGCGGCACTGATGTCTTGTCCACGACCGAGTAAGGGCCGCGCTGCAAGGCGAGATCGGCTTCCAAGACCAGACGGTCGAAAACCTGGTGTTCGGGCGATCCGGACGCTGCTTCCGGCAAAGCGGTCACAGCCGCTTCGTCGTAGGCCGTCAGGTTGTCCGGACTGTATGTCAGGCTCAGGGCTGCCACGTCATGTCGGTCAAGCATGGCGGTGATGGCCGCAATGCGCGCTTCGCCACGATTTCTCAGACCCATGGTTTTGTCGGCTTCCAATTCCTTCTGGCCAGAGAACAGCCGAGCCACCCAACCGGCCTCGCCGCTGGTTCCCGCATCCTCGGACCTCGGTGCGCGCGGCAGGTCCCAGACATCATCGGGCCAGTCATCCCATTTGCCGGGGATGCCAAGGCGGTAGAACAATTCCACCTTTGGGCGCCGTCCATAGTAGAAGTTCTCGTTGAACTCTTCTTCCGCATCGCGCCGAAACAGGATTTGCGGCTCTTCATCGGCATCCGGTCGATAATCCGGCTGCAAGAGGTCGTCATTGTCGATGGTGCGCGACATCGGCACCGTGAAATACTTGAGATACGGCTTGGTGGTGACGCTTTCGACGATTTCAGACCAAGCCCCTTCCGTCAGAAAACAGTTGCCATCCCATGGCAGAACCCACTTGGCCCGGTCGCGCCCATCACGCAGGGCGGCGTTGCGCGCGCCGTTGTTGTGGATCAGGTAATTGTTCTTGAAGCGACGGACATGCGCCTCTGCACGCAATTGGTCATACTCGTGCATGTCATGGTAGTGTCCGCGCAGAAAGAACGCATCCCCGGGAAAGCTGGCGAGGTCCCAATTCGCCTGCGCGTATTCCTCAAGAACAAACGGTATATGAAGGTAGGGCTGATTGCGGTCTTCCAACAACGCGATGATGGCCGCCTCCTGCTCGGGATCGACAATCCGGTTGACCACCCAACGTTTTTCGCAGGATGCGAGTTCTGGTTCGTGGTCCAGAAGAAACCGCAAATTCGTGAGCGTCTGACCCACTTCGTGGCGCGGAGGCAGATCGTTGCCAAGAATACGGTAGAGCACGAATGTATCAGGCACCGCGTCAAGCCCGGAGGAGACATAATCTGCGCGGAGGGCGATAACGTCCGTTGTCGGTTTTCGAAATGGTCCCGATTTCTTTTTGCGCGGATTGAAGCGTTTCCCGACGACCTGTTCGTCTTTGATGAATTGATCCATGTCTTCCAGACGCTGCGCGAGATAGCCAGACGTGCTGAAATCGATGAGATTGTCACCCTTCCACTTCTGCCAGAGCCGGTGAAAGCGTTTTTGGAACAGGCCTGCGCTGTCCTCGCTGCCATAGATCGCCGGCGGAAAATATTCGTACGAAAACCCGGCATGTCGGATGGGTGTGTTGTTCGATTGATCCGTCAAGAAAAGCGGCCGGAAATCACGCGTGGCGCGGTAACGGCGCTCGATGACAGCGACAGCAGCCTCGATCTTTTCGGGCGTGAGACCAAAAAGGCAGACGAACACTGTTGCGCTTCGCTCGGCCACCGTCGGGGCAGAGAATCCCGGGCGCGGTTTGAGCACTTTTCGCGGGGCCGATGCCGTTGGCCAGGCATCGCCCAGTTCATCGGATAGCGGTTGGGGGGGCGCAGCAACATCGGGCCTGCGCGTCGTCGACCAGGAAATTTCGACAAGACTGTCTTCGCGGGCCTTTTCATCCAGACGCTGATAGATATTGGCGATCCGGTAGTCCTGACCATTATCGATTGAAGACCGGGATGTGGCGCCGGTCGTCTTGTTCGAACCTGAACGGCTCATGTCACACCTATCATTCTCTTGATCAATTCAGCCGCTTGAAGCGCGCCATTGGTTTGGTCGAAAGCGCGGCAGTTCTGCCTGAGAAACGCATTGGCCTGCGGGTTCAGCATCGCTTCGCACAACGGGGTCAGCAGGTGCATTTCCTCGTCGGTCAGATCGAAGCCAAAACTGTGTTCCTGGGCAAATTCGGCGCGTGCCCCCTGATCATCCATCGAAGGGTGGCGGTTCGCCACGAATATCGTCGGCAGCTGAAACGCGATGACTTCATGATACGTGTTGTATCCGGCGGCCGAAATCGAGAAATCGAATGCGTTGAAATAGCGGCTGATGGGGAAGGCACGCAAAATCTTTGTATCCGGCCATCTGGGAAGATGAACGGCCCCGTTGCTCCATTCGGCAATCACAATCTGAAGGTCTTCAAATCGACGCAGGTACATGATCAATCTGTCCAGCAGATCGATCACGTCGCGATTGCCCCCCGCACCCAGTTGCAAAAGAACCGCGGGGCGATCCGATGAAAGGCCCAGTTGCTGCATCGCATCAGGCTTGCTCAGCAATTCGTCTGCCTCCAGCAAACGCACTGGCGGCAATGACACCACCTGGTCCTTCAGTGCCGCCGTTGCCCCGACGTCGCGTTCTGCCGCAACCTCACCAGGCTCCAGAACGCAGTCAAAGAAACGCGCGTTCGCAAGATACGGCGATGGTTTGACAGGGCACATGCCGCGACGCATCCAGATCAGGCGGCACTCTCCGTGCGCCAATGCTGCGTTTACCAATCCCGGTGTCGGGTTATTTCCGTCATACACAACGACATCCGGTCTGTGCCGGGCAATCACATCCTGCAGTTCAAAGCGGAACCAGTCATCCCAATCCGAGATATTCGCACCGATATCGGTGTAGGACGGAATGTATTCTGCGGTGTAGCCAAACGATTCAATGACGGAACTGGCCTGCCCCAGACACGCGAAGACCGGTTCAACGGCATCGTCCAGGCGGCGCGCCACGGCCAACATCCGCGTTGTGTGACCCAAACCGATACCGTTGGAGGGCACGAACAGGGCGCGTTTTCGAGCCTGTGAAACTGGCGGCGTCCCCAACGACGCGGCCGCGGGTCCAAGCAGCCCTTCCACTCGGGACAACAGCCTGTCTTCGGAAAAAAGCAGATCGCAATACCGCAACGCCTCTGCCCGCAGGTCTGCAAGCGCCGCTTCATCCTCAAGCAGCGCCGTCAGTTTGGACAAAGCCTCCGTCGGTTCGGCGTACAAGGCGCCGGGCCCGAAATGCGCGCGCAGATGAGGAGGCAATACAACGATTTTTCCAGACGCCATCGCTGTCGAAATCGCGGCCTCTGGCAATTCCGGTGTCTGTGCGCTGGTGAAATACATGAAAACATCCAGCGCTTCG
This sequence comes from uncultured Rhodobacterales bacterium, assembly GCA_964476315.1. GTDB lineage: Bacteria > Pseudomonadota > Alphaproteobacteria > Rhodobacterales > Rhodobacteraceae > Marivita. Next base: position 12,966 of record CAYZAD010000002.1, on the reverse strand, counting down.
ATGAACCGTTCAACGGAAATGTCGTCAGGTGAAAGTACGGTCCAGCTACGGGTCGAGGAATGCTCTTTCCGGAAATCTTCGGGCACGCTGCCCAGCACCCAAAAATCAAACGGTGCCTTGCCGGGATAAAGCGATGACACTTCCGATTTCAGCTTCGGCCACTGCGCAATGCCGGACGCGCTCACGCGCCCGACCACTGGCCGCAGACGAACCGGCGCATCAGTCGGCCGCTCGCGACATGGCCTTGCAACGGACCGCCAATCCTCGGCTTCGATCTCGATTGGGAAGGGCATCTCTTCCAGTTTGCCACGCACCCATCGATTTGTAGGAACCCATTGCATCGGTCCAAAATTGAAACTGAACCAATGCCCCATCTGTTCCGGCTTGGGCGCGCGATCAACAACAAGAAGCACCTTGTCCGCGGACATTCCGGTCAGCCCATCAACCGGCTCTTTCAGCAAACCCGGCGCATGCACGATTGCAAGTCTCGCGTGAATTTTGGCATTCGGCGCAATCGGTTGCGCCAGTCCTTCGCGGACACATCTTTGAATATCCGGAAGAATGGGCCGCCCGCCCCTTGGAAGATGCCGCAAACCGCATCGGTAGCCCTTGCGCGCAAAAACCTGGAGTTCTCTGCGGATCCTCAGCCCCGCGTCACTTTCCCGGGCAAGATCCGCGAAAAGGACGATGTCAAAGTGCTCTGGGCCAGGATTCACTGCTTCGCGATCGGTCTGAATATCATTTGCCACAAATTTTTCGCATTGCGTTCATGATGCCAATTCGGGTCGATGAAAAACCATCCTTCAAGCGTGCTTGTGCCGACCAATCCGTCCTCAACAGCACAGACGCATTTCATATGCATTCGCGCTCCAGAACGGGTATTCAACTTCCAAGCAAGCCCTCTCCCTCACCAGCTATGTGATTAAGATCAGTCACTTCAATGACGTTGTCAATGAAACTCATTTTGCTGTCACCAAGTGAAACCGGATGTCAGACCATTGCGCCATACTCGGGAGTCGCACACTCTACGCATGCAATTGGACATGGCGCCTGACGGTGGAATGAAAGCATCACGGGATGACGTCGGCCACCCCGCCTGCCGTCAGGAATGTCGATGCCGCACTGATGCTGTCCGGCATGTCGGTATGAACTTGGCTGCATAGGAATAGTCCATACGCAGCAAACGATGGCTCAAACCGCCTCGATCCTCGATCCAGCGTCGAACCCACGGGGGATAATTCCCAAGCATGAATTCCTCAGCCCATGCATTGAATTCCTTGGATGCACCGTAGGGACGATGGAATTGAAACGAGGCGCCCGGCGTTATGCATATATCGGATGTCGGCAAGGCCAGGAACAATGTGCACGCTGATCCGCACCGCCCTCGGAACGTGACAGCGTGACCGCCAAGCCGTGCTTTCGAAACGCGTTTGGCATATTCCACGACACTGCCGCCCGGGCCGGTGGCAACCTGCATCGGACGCGTGCTGACGTCAGCGGATGCCTGTGTTCCAAAAAAACTCAAGGTCAGACACAACACTGAAAGCCTCAAGGTGAGTCTGGATTTCATGCTCTACTCCTCTTTCACGGTTCACCGTACCGGACAGATGTTAAGCGCCGGTGTGGCTCCGCTGGCGTCACTGCTGCGCTGGTCTGCAAAAGCCGGAGGAGCCCAGCCAGTTGACTAGCGTGCGTAAACGTCTTTTTTGGGGAATTCCGAGGGCCTGTGCATGACCAGATAATGCCTTATCTGTGTCCGCCGACCTGGATGCTCCGACCTTCGAAATCGCCTGTCATCTTTTTGATTTTCGTACCTTGCAGCCTTCCGCCTGTAGAAAGCCGACAGTCACATACACGGGCTTTGACCGCTTTTGTAGCGGAATGACGTGCGACGTGTTTTCGTGGGCAATTCTCCGCACATCCGTAGTGCCGTGGTTCAGTCACAGCGGTGATGTTTGAACCTGACCAGCACGCCGCGACCCAAGAAATCCGACTTCAAAAGGCATTTGGTCCAGAGACGGACATGTTGTCTTTCCTCGCCTCGGCAAAACTGGATTTGGCCTGCCCGCATTTGGAAAGCCGGACAGGACCTTCGACAGCACGAGCCCTTCAAACCGGCATGCAAGAAAGCCTGCCTTCGCTTGGCAAACCATCATGTGTCTTTTCGGAATGATATCTTGGCCGCCACCGCGTTTATTGTGCGTCGCAATGCGACCGACGGCTTGGGCCGATGTGCTTCGACCCTTGCGCACATCCAAGCACCGTCAGAGATCGTCTCTTTTCCGGATCCGATCCACGATAGCAGAAGTGTTTATCCCGCCACGATAGGGCAAACGCCGCATGATCCCGAGCTCAGTCGGAACGCGATAGAAATCGTCCCACCCCTCCCCGGCATAAACAACGAGATCAATTTCATGTTCTGACAGGAAAGCTTGAGTCAAATTCGCCCCATTCGCCGTTGGGCAAATGACCACGAGGTCCGCCAGACCCGTCGCGCGGACCGTGTCCATCCGTTCTTCAAGCGACAGGATTGGCCGACGTTTGTAGGCGGCTGCATCTTCATCCGGGGTGACACCGACGATCAGCCGATGCCCCATGGCACGTGCTTGGTGAAGCAGCCGCAGGTGGTTGGCGTGCAGCAGATCAAAAACGCCTTCGGTAAATACCGTGGTCAAGGATTAACTCAAACGAAGCCTTGGCCGATCTGAGAGGCCGAAAAGGGACCAAGACCCGCAGATGCCTCTTCGGATTGCGACCCCATTCCACCATCGTCAGAGGACTGCGCCCCGTGCGATGGATTGCGACCCGTGTTTCGCCCTCTGCCGCCCGCACCGGGGTCGGCCGGACGATTGTCGGGGCCACGGCCCTGCTGGCCGGGCACGTCGGGCTGGCCGCCTGTCGGCTCACCACTCTGGCTGCCGGACGGTTCACTGCCCTCGGCCCCACCGCCAGGTTCGCTGCTCTGGCTGCTTCCAGCACCGGCCGTTTGGGCCATCGCATCCGACGCCGCCAGGGTCGCCACAACAGGCATCGCATAAATGGCTCCGCCCGCCAGAACCGAGGTCAAAAGGGCGCGTCGCTCCGGATCGAGTTCATCATGAGAATCCATCATTGAGCCTCCTTGTCGATATGAAGCCTAGCAGAAGCGCCGAAAAATGATAGCGTCCAAAATATGTCGACCGACCTCTATGCGAACAACCCCAAGCGGACCGACCATTACGGCCGACCGTCCAAATGGTTCATGGACTACCCGGATGACTATCTTGATCGCCTTGTGCATTCATTGAAATCGGTCGAAGTGATCTTTCAGGTCGAATTCGATCTTCAGGTCTTCCTGACATGGGGCACCCTCTTGGGTGCGATGCGCGAAGGCGATCTGATCCCGCATGATTTTGATATCGACATATCCTATGTCAGCCGCGCGCGATCTGCAGCCGGTGTTCTCAGGGAAAGAAAAAAGATCTTCGATCATTTCGCAGCGTTCAATCTGATCATGAAAGGCGCTTCTCCGGGCCGGTTCATGCTATGTGCCGAACGATCACCCGCAGGCGGTTATGACCATGGGATCGAAGTGTTTACCAGTTTCGTCCGACACGGACGATTTTACGGCTACCCGACCTTGCCGGGCACCCTGAGTTCCCGGGCAATCAAACCGTTCAGAACGGCAACCCTGCGCGGCGTGCCCTTTTGCGTTCCAAGACACGCAGAACAGATGCTGGACCAGTGCATTGGCCGCGACTGGCGCATCCCCAGATTGCCGAAAGACCACACCGATCCAGCCGGTCGCTACGACTGTTTCGAATTCCTCTACCCACCCGCCTGAAGAAGGCCCTTCTCCATCAGAGCGCCAAGCGCCTCGCGCACATCCTGCGTCGGCGGGTCATCCAGCCCGAACAACCCTGCGATCTGACGCGCAATGGCATCGACGTCGCGGGTTCCATCTGCAAGCAGCCAAACCGCTGCCGCTGTCTGGTTCAGGTAGTGGACCGCCCCGTCCGGTCCGCATATCTTTGCACCCTTCTTGCCGGGCACAAGTTCCAGTGCCGTATTCGCTTTCGGGGTTCCGAAGGTGTCCATACCCATTCTTCTATGGCCCCTGGCGCCATGGCCTCAAGCCTTAAAGACCGGCTGCGGCAGGTTTCCGGTCAGGACACATGAATTTTGGCCACCGGACGTTTGTTATCGTGCAGCAAGCGCGCTGGATGCTGCCGCGCATTGTTGACGCTGCGTATCACGCTGCCGGATCGTCGATTGGCTCCACCAGCGCCCCGCGCCCCTGAACGACATGCGCAGCAAGACGGCACCCCGCTTTGGCCGCGGCCTCAAGATCGGCACTGACGTTCAGGGCTGCAAGAAATCCTGCATTGAAAGCATCGCCCGCCGCCGTGGTATCTACGGCGCTGACCATCTGCGGCATGGCCTGCGCCTCTTCCCCCGATGATCCAAGGACCAAAACCGGACGCGGCCCATCTTTTGCAATGACCATGCCCGCGCCACGGCCAAGATACCGCTCCGCCGTCGCACGTGTGCTTGTGTCCCCGAACGCCGCAATCTCGTCATCTGCAGAGGGAAATACGTAATCGGCATGACCCGCCGCGCTTTCGATCCAGTGACACATGCGCGTGGTGTCTTCCCACAGACGCGGGCGGATATTCGGGTCAAAAGCCACCGTTGCACCGGCAGCACGCGCACCGGCAAGCGACGACAGCACCTGCGCACGGCCCTCTTCATCCAGAATTGCCATGGTGATCCCCGAAAAGTAGATCAAAGAACCGTCTCCAAGCGTCTCCAAGACATCGAGATTCTCGGCAAGGCGGCGAGCGGCCGACGTATCCCGCCAATAGGTGAAGCTGCGCTCTGCCTTGTCGAGCGTGACAAGATAAAGCCCTACCGTTTCCTGCGAAAGGCGCGCGGCAAGGCTTGTTCCGATTCCGGCATCTGCCATGAATTGCAGCATCCGGTCTGAAATGGCATCGCTGCCGACAGCCGTCAGATAGTCTACCGCAACCTCAGGCGCGTTCAGGCGGCGCAGATACCAAGCGGTGTTGAACGTGTCTCCTGCAAAACCCATCGCATAGCCGCCATCGGTGCGTGGTGCCATCTCGACCATACATTCGCCAATCGCCACAAAACGGCTCCAACGGCGGGTCACGTTATCGGGCAAGCCAACCTCCATCAACATTCGGCAGTGTGCCGTTCATGTAGCAAACCATTGGCCGCAAAGGAATGCTGCAACACCGCGATCTTCGCTTAGCTGGTCGAAACAGTTCCGATACATGAAATGGCCCACAGCCACCCTCGCGTCATGTCAGGAAAGCATCAGTTTGTTATTCTAAAGCGTGACAAGGCCTCTCCGCACTGAGACGTTGCATGTCACCGCATCCTTTTGTCGGAGACATGCACACCACGGGATGCCCGTTCTTCTTGACCGGTTCAATTTCGCCTCCGTCCTGTGCGCCCGAAAGTGTCCCCAACGCAGGAGTGGATTTTTGACCTTTGATCACACAAACGGTCTGGTTGCGCCGCGATTTCATGCGTGCGGTTGGGAGCGTGTTGCAGATTGCGCTGTGCGGTCTGGCTTCCTGTGAGGTGTTGCCGGTTGGCTTTCCGGGCCGCGAGACGTTCTGCGTGACATCCTACTGATCGTCTTGGGACGATGCGGCTCTGCTGGGATCCTGCCACCCTCGAATGCCTTGCAAAAACTGTAGGTCACCGTCGCATCGATCTCGCAACCTGGCAGGCGCAGAAGCATCTTGGCCGCTTACAGCCACACCACATCCGACCTGACCGCGCTGGCGAAACTTGTACCGTCAGGTCCATGGGGCAAACCGGAAAAGCCAGCTGGCCCTCTGCACTCGCGTGCATTTCAAAACGGTTTCCGGGAATCACGCCCCCCATGACAAAGACCCGGGCGCCATGTCTCCGGATGACAAATATGCGAGTTACGACAGGTTTCCATCTCAACCTCCTCGTTCAAGCGCATCAAGGATGTGATGTTTTACTATTATAAATCAGATGCTTAAGTCTAAATATTACTATTGTTATAAAAAATACTATCTTACTTCTAAAAAATAATATTTATTTTGAACAACGGAGGACACGATGGCAGATCTGAAAGACACAGACAGGGCTCGCGGCCAGCTCGCGCCAAACACGGAAGGCAAGACAGGCAAGAAGATGTCTGGCTGTCTTCAGGAATTCGTTCTTGCGGTTGTATCCGGCGAATTTGGTGAGGGGTCGACACTGCCTCCGGAGGCCGAACTGCTCGACCGGTTCGAGGTCAGCCGCACCACCTTGCGCGAGACCATGCAGTACATGAACGCTCAGGGGCTGATCCGGTCCCGCCCCCGCGCCGGAACGGTCGTCCAGCCGAAAGCCGTTTGGAACATGCTTGATCCAATCGTGCTGGAAACCGCGCTCAGCGGGACACAAGACGTGTCCTTCTACCTGGCATTGCTGGAAGCGCGCGAGTTGCTGGAACCTGCCGCTGCGCGTCTTGCTGCCGAACGCGGCAAGACCAGCGACCTGTTACGCATTGCCGAAGCCTTCGATGCCATGGCCGTTGCCGGGGGGCGTGAAAACAGTGACTGGAGCGCCTCTGACCTCGACTTTCACACGGCCATTCTCAACGCCAGCGGCAATTGGGTCTTTGCGCAACTGGGCACCGCGATCCGCGCCGCCCTTCTGACGAGCTTTCGCAAGACCAACCGCGCCAGCCAGTCCTTCGAACAGGCCATCGAGATGCACCGTGTCGTCATGGAGGCCATCCAGATGCGGCGCCCGGACGCGGCAGAGGCTGGTATGCGGGCCCTGATTGCACTGGCGCGCAGCGACATGGATGCCGCTCTTGCGGAAGGTGTTCTGTCCGCCGCGACAGCACGCGGCCAAGGGGGCACCCCATGAAAATCACGGGCATAAAAAGCATCGTATGCAATGCCGAAATGCGAAACTGGGTCTTTGTGCGCATCGAAACCGATGTACCCGGGCTGGTCGGATGGGGCGAAGCCACGCTTGAATGGAAGACCCGCGCGGTGCGCGGCGCGATAGAAGACCTTGAGCCGCTTCTTCTGGGCCAGGATCCCCGCGACATCGAACAGTGCTATCAAATCATGATGCGCCACGGATTCTGGCGCATGGGTATCATCGGCATGTCCGCGATTAGCGGGATCGAGATCGCCCTGTGGGACATCCTGGGCAAGTCTCTGGACACGCCGGTCTGGCGCCTTTTGGGGGGGCAAGTGCCGCGATTACCTGCGCACCTATACCCATCTGGGCATGGGCCAGATGCAGTCCGTGTACGAAACCGAAAGCACCGATGAACTGGTCGCGAGGGGACGTGCCGTCGTGCAGGCCGGTTATGACGCCGTAAAGGTCGTGTCGATCCCATATGCAGCCTATAGCGCCCCCATCCGCGCCATCGACAAGGTAGGCGAATCCATGGACGCCTTGCGTTCTGCGCTTGGCAATGACGTCGACATCATGATCGATTTCCACGGTCGCCCCGCCTCTGCCGCACTTGCCCGAGAGTTTCTGAATGCCATCGCCCCGGCACGCCCGCTCTTCGCCGAAGAGCCCGTGCCGCCCGAAAACATGGCGGGTCTGGCCGAACTGACACGGACGTCGCCCGTGACCATCGCGGCAGGGGAACGACTAACGGGCCGCAACAGTTTTGACGCCGCCCTCAAGGCGGGGGCTTTCCAGATCGCACAACCCGATATCTGTCATGTCGGAGGTCTGTGGGAAGCCAAGAAAATCGCCTCGCTGTGTGAAACCGCTGGCGTCGGCGTTGCCCCACATAATCCGCTTGGTCCCATCGCAGGCATTGCTGCACTCCACTTCGGCATCTCGACCCCCAATCACATGATTCAGGAAGAGATGGTTGGTGCAGTTCCTTGGTATGATGATGTCATCACCTGGCCAATCGACCGGCGGCCTGGCCGCTGGGATTTGCCGGAAAAACCCGGCCTCGGCCTGGAGGTCAATGAAGACGAAATCGCCCGCCACCCGTTCAAGCAGGAAGTCCTGCATGCCCGAAATGCTGTTCTGAACGACGGCACAATCGTTGACTGGTGAGTGTCATGAGCGGGAGGCTTCAGGACAAGGTGGCCATCGTCACCGGTGCAGGTCAAGGGATCGGGGCCGCCATCGCGCGGGCCTATGCCGCTGCAGGCGCACAGGTTGTCATTGCCGAAATGCGAACTGAGACCGGGCAGGCCGTTGCCGAAGAGATCGGTGGGCTCTTCGTGGCAACGGATGTCACCAAGCAAGCGGACATTGACGACTGTATCAAACAGGCGCTGGACAGCTTCGGTCGCATCGACATTCTTGTGAATAACGCCGGAGCCAATGTCTTTTATCGACCCCATGAAATGCCGAGGTCGGAATGGGCACGGTGCATGGCACTGGATCTTGAGGCCTGCTGGGCCATGATCGAGGCTGTGTTGCCCAGCATGCGCCAGCAACAGGCCGGGGCGATCGTGAACATTGCCAGCACGCATGGCTTCAAGATCATCCCGCACACCTTTCCCTATCCAGTCGCCAAGCACGGGCTCATCGGCATGACGCGTGCACTCGGGATCGAGTACGCCGCAGAGGGGATCCGGGTGAATGCGATTGCGCCCGGTTATGTCGACACGGAAATCGCCCAGACCTATTGGAACGGTTTTCCCGACCCTGCAGCTGAGCGGCGCAAGGCCGAACAGCTTCACCCCCCCGGGCGCATCGGCCGACCGGAGGAAATCGCCATGACGGCGGTGTTCCTCGGCTCAGACGAGGCCCCTTTCATCAATGCCGAGACGATCATCATCGACGGTGGCCGCTCGGCCCTGTTTCACGATTAGCAACCACCAAAAACCCAAAGAGGGAGGATAGACATGAAATTCAGAATGATGACGGCGCTGACTGCCGTCCTGCTCGCACCACTTGCTGCGCAGGCAGAGGACGTCCGGATCGGCTATATCAACAAGATGGGCGATCACCCCTGGTTCGTGGCCGAAGTGGCTGGCGCCAAAGCGGCCGCCGAAGCGGGCGGTGCCGAATTCATCAGCCAGGACGTGCAATTCAACGCGGATCTGACAATCACGACGCTCGACACGATGATCGGCGATGGTGTCGATGGGATTGCAATCGTCGTGCCCGACCGTGCGCTTGGGCCGATTGTTGCCGCTCGTGCAGCCGAAGCCGGCATTCCGCTTATCGCCGTGGACGATGACATCGTCGACGACAATGGCAACCCTGTGCCGTACGTGGGCCTGAACGCCTTTGCAATCGGCGAACGCGTGGGCGAAGAACTGGCCGCGTTCTACAAAGAGGCCGGTTGGGACGCCAGCACTGTCGGTATCGTGTCGATCGAAGATCGCAAGGCCGACACCTGCATGCAGCGCAATGGCGGTGCCGAGAAGGCGCTACTGGCGAATTCCGATCTGACCGAAGATCAGATTGTACGGGCCGCCTATGACAACACGATGGTCAACGCCATCGACGTGATGACGACAACCCTGACCGCCAATCCGCAATACGACAACTGGATATTCTACGCGTGCAACGACGACGGCGTCCTTGGCGCTGCGCGTGCCATGGAAAACTCGGGCTACCCGGCGGAAAGCGGCATCGGCATCGGCATTGACGGCAGCCGCGCCTGCGACGCATTCGGGAACGGCCGGGAATCCGCCTACAAGGGCACCATGTGGCTGAATTCGGCGAACCACGGTCGCGACGCCGTCAATCTGCTTTTGGCCTCGATCAAGGACGGAACGCCGCTGCCCGAAGCAACCTATTCCGATCCTGACTTCATCACATTCGCCAACTTCGGCGATTACCGCGACCGGCTTTGCAGCGGCTGACGCGGTGCGAGCGGGCGACTCTCCCTCGCCCGCTCACTTCAAAAACACTCTGACGCTCGAGGCATCTCGATGATGGACCCATTCGTAAGCACACGCGGTCTCACCAAGCATTTCGGACCAGTCAAAGCGCTGACAGACATCTCCTTTGATGTGCACCCTGGCGAAGTTCTGGCTCTAGTTGGCGAGAACGGCGCCGGAAAATCCACCTTGATGCGATTGCTGGAAGGTGTCTTTCCGCCGACACGCGGCGAGATTCTCGTCAATGGCCAGCCCGTCAGCTTTTCGCAGCCGCTTGAGGCGCATCAGGCTGGTATTCGGGTCATCCATCAGGAACCCGAGATTGTCCCGGACCTGACCGTGGCCGAGAACATCTTTGCGGGCAACTTGCCCCGCAAGGCCCGCTATTTCCTTGACTGGCCCAGACTGCTGCGCGAGACGGCAGCGCTTCTCAAAAGGTTTGGCATCGAACGCGAATTGCATCCACGCCAGATGTGCAGCGGTCTTGGCCCCGCCCAACGCCAGATGATCGAAATCATTCGCGCGGTGCAGGCTGGGGGACGTCTGGTCGCCTTTGATGAGCCGACCTCATCGCTGACCGATGAAGAAACGCAGCGCCTTTTCGCGATCATCGAAGATCTGCGCACTCAGGGCGTTGCCGTCATCTACATTTCACATCGCCTGCCCGAAATCACCGCACTTGCCGACCGCGTTGTTGTCCTGCGCGACGGGTTGCTTGTGGACGATCTGCCCGCTGCTGGCGTGACCGAGGCACAGATCACGCATCTCATGGTCGGGCGCGCCCTGTCCGAAATGTTCCCAGACCGCAAGGCAAGCGAGGGCGACGTCGTCCTTGATGTTGAAGGGATGAGCACGGAGTACGTCCACGATATCTCTCTGAAACTGCGCGCAGGAGAGGTCTTGGGAATCGGAGGCCTGATCGGTGCTGGTCGATCCGAACTCGCCAAAGGCATCTTCGGCTTTCATCGGCGGCTTCAGGGATCCGTCAAAGTCAGCGGAAAAGAACTGCCCTCGGGCGATACGTCTGCTGCCATTGCAGCGGGGATCGGCTTTGCCCCCGAAGATCGCAAGGAGGAGGCGCTGCTCCTGATGCAGACGATCCTCGAGAACGCCGTGCTTTGCGTTCCCGAGAAGGTGTCGAGCGGTGGGTTCTATGACCGACGCAAAGCCTTTGATCTGATATCGAGGATTTCCGGCAAGATGCGGTTGAAGGCGTCGTCGCTTGATGCGCCAGTGACGTCGCTTTCGGGGGGAAACCAGCAAAAGGTCGTGCTGACCCGCTGGCTGGCCTGCGATCTCAAGGTCCTGATCCTGGATGAGCCAACGCGCGGCATCGACGTTGGTGCGCGGTCCGAGATTTACGACCTGATCCGAACCCTGACCGATCAGGAAGGATTGGGCGTCATCGTCATCTCATCGGAAATGCCCGAACTTCTTGGGCTGTCAAATCGCATTCTGGTGATGGCGGACGGACGCATCCGCGCCGAATTTTCCCGTGAAGAGGCAAGCGAAGCCGCAATCATGCAAGCCGCAATCCCCCAGGGAAGCGCCGCAGCCTAGACGCAAGCGAGAACGGAATCATGACAATGACAACCTCAACCAACACCAATAACGCAGCCAACGGCGCCTCTGCGATGCATCGCATCATCGAGCGTGTCGGCATCCACAATATCAGTCTTCTGGTTGCCCTCTTCGCCTTGCTCGCCATCTTTGGAACGCTGCGCGGAGACGTCTTCTTTTCGACCCGCAACTTGCTGAACATCGGCATGGGCGTGGCGATCCTCGGCGTACTGGCGATTTCGCAAACCGGTGTCATCGTCTCTGGTGGTCTCGACATCTCGGTCGGCTCCATTGTTGGGCTGACCACCGTCGTGACGGCGATGGCGATCCAGTCGACAGGTCTGACAGGCGTGGGGATCATCACCGCTCTGGCGGTGGGTGCCCTTGCCGGGTTGGTCAACGGTGTCTTGATAACCTACGGACGGATCAACGCCGTGATCGTCACGCTTGGCACAATGGCGATCTTTCGCGGCGTTGCGTTCATTCTTTCCAACGGTCAATCCATCTCGATCTTCGAAGACAGCTTCCGCTACATCGGCACCGGTCGCCTGCTTGGCCTTCCGATCCCGATCTGGATTTTGATCGCCGTGGCCGTCGGCTTCTATATTTTCATGCACAAGAGCATCGTTGGCCGGAATTACTATGCGATCGGCGGCAATCCCATCGTGGCGCGTCTGTCGGGTCTGAACATTCCCCGGTACCGGGTTGGCATCTATATCATCTCTGGCGTGATGGCCGGTGTCGCAGGGGTGCTTCTGGCGGCCCGCACAGGTTCCGGTCAGCCGATCTCGGGCTCCGACGGGCTGGAGCTTGAAGCGATCACCGCGGCCTTCTTAGGAGGATGTGCCATGCAGGGCGGGCGCGGCACGGTCGTTGGCGCGCTCTTGGGGGTCGCCATCATCGGCGTGCTCAACAACGGCATGATCCTGACAGCCGTGCCGACCTTTTACCAGATGCTCGCCAAGGGGACGCTGCTGATCCTCGCCGTGTTCCTGGCGGAATACCGTCTCAACAAGACCTAAGCGACCTCGGGCTGCCCTGTCATTAGGGCAGTCCCTGCGCTTTGTGGTGGCACCGAACGATCAGACGTGACACCAGCGGGAAAGATGCAGAACAGGTCAGACCTTCCGGTCGCATGTCCGGTCCGGCACGATGCGGAAAACATCCTCGCTTCGGTCGATACAGGCAAGAGCGCCAGCCACTGTTTTCACATCGGAAGCGGTGAAGTGAAGACCTAGGAAGCCGACACCGCTCTGAACGCTTGGGGCAACGCGAGGCGACCTCCGACACCAAGCCTTTTCTTTCCGGGGACATCCACATCAACGCGAGCCAAGGGAAAGCCGCGCGGCATGGTTGACATCAGACTTCAGAGCGGCGTGCCGAAACTCCGGCTCTCACGCCCTTCCGCTTTGCGCCGGTCATCGGCCTCGCGGATCTCCTGATCAATGCTGCCGCGCTCCAGCCAGCCATGCGGGTTCTGCAGCGTCGGCAGCGCCTTGGCGACGATGGTGAACCGCTCATGGGCCACGTCGTAGAGCCTGCGCAG
>CAYZAD010000001.1:45163-63798 GCA_964476315.1 uncultured Rhodobacterales bacterium | reverse complement strand
CGCTCGCCAACACCGCGCTGGACCTGATCGGCCAGACGCAGATGTGGCTTGGCCTTGCAGGAGAGGTCGAAGGCGCCGGGCGCACGGCCGATGATCTCGCGATGCTCCGCGACGTCTGGGATTTCCGCAACCTGCTGCTTGTCGAACAGCCCAATGGCGATTTCGGCCAGACCATCCTGCGCCAGTGCTTGTTTGACGCCTTTCACTTTGAATTGCTGCAGGCGCTGACGATGGCCTCGGATGATCGCGTCGCGGGTATCGCCGCGAAATCCCTCAAGGAAGTCACGTACCACCTGGATCGATCATCCGAGACTGTGATCGGTCTTGGCGACGGGACAGAGGAAAGCCACCGCCGCATGCAAAAAGCGCTGAACCTGCTTTGGCCTTACGTCGGCGAAATGTTCGTGGCGGACGCGGTGGACACGGCCATGCAGGCCGACGGGATCGCGCCGGACCTGACTGTCCTGAAGGCTTCCTACGATGCGCGCATTGCGACCATCATGGCCGATGCGACCTTGACCGTACCGGACACGGGTTTTGCCCATTCCGGCGGCAAGACCGGCATGCGCCACTCCGAACATCTGGGTCACCTTCTGACGCAGATGCAGTGGCTCCAGCGCGCCTATCCGGGGGCCACGTGGTAGAATGACGACCGATCTCGGCACGATATGGCATTGGCTGGACGAGGTGCCCGATCCGGAAATCCCGGTGATCTCGGTCGTGGATCTTGGCATTGTCCGCGATCTTGACTGGAACGGCGAAACACTGGAAGTCACTGTGACGCCCACGTATTCGGGATGCCCGGCAACACGTGTCATCGCGATGGACATCGAAACCGCGCTCAGAGACCGTGGGATTTCGGATGTCTCCATAAAAACCCGGCTCGCGCCAGCCTGGACCACAGACTGGCTGTCTGACAAAGGCAAAGCCCGGCTGGTGGATTATGGCATTGCCCCCCCGTCCCCCGCTGGCGGCCCGGAGGCCTGTCCGCGCTGCGGTGCGGCGGATGTGGAGCGCATCAGCCAGTTTGGCTCAACACCCTGCAAGGCACAGTGGCGCTGTCAAAGCTGTCTTGAGCCTTTCGATTACTTCAAATGCATCTAAAGGTCCGATCCGATGCCTCAGTTTCATGAATTGACCGTGACGGATGTGCGCAAGACGACCCGCGACGCGGTGGTTGTCACGCTCAAACCGATGAACGGCGGCAATTTCGATTTTGTGCAGGGCCAGTATCTTACCTTCCGCAAGGACTTTGACGGGACGGAAATCCGCCGCTCCTATTCGATCTGCGCAGGCAAGGATGACGGGGTTTTGCAGGTCGGCATCAAGCGCGTTGCGGATGGTGCGTTTTCGTCCTGGGCCAATGACAATCTCGCTCCGGGGATGGTGCTCGAGGCGATGGAACCGATGGGGAACTTCCACACCCCGATCACGCCCGAGAGCGGCCGGTCTTACCTTGGGTTTGCCGGAGGGTCCGGAATCACGCCTGTCCTGTCGATCCTCAAGACCGTCCTGCGCCGGGAACCACAAAGCACGTTCACCTTGGTCTATGCCAATCGGGGCGTGAACACGATCATGTTCCGCGAAGAATTGGACGATCTCAAGAACCAGTACATGGGACGGTTCAATATCCTGCATATTCTTGAAACCGACGCGCAGGACATTGATCTTTTTCAGGGGCGCGTCGATGAAGACAAATGCGCGAAACTCTTCGAGGGCTGGATCGATATCGCCCGTGTGGACACAGCCTTTATCTGCGGGCCTGAACCGATGATGCATGCAATCGCAAACGCGCTCAAGACGCACGGATTGCGCGATGATCAGATCAAGTTCGAACTCTTTGCGAGCGCTCAATCCGGACGACTGGAACGCCGGAAAAAGACGTTGGATACAAAGCCCGAAAACGCAGTGCACGTCTCTGTCATCATTGACGGCGTATCGCGGTCCTTCGACATGGACAGCGACACAAGCGTTCTTCAGGCGGCTTTGGACAACAGCCTTGACGCGCCGTTTGCCTGCCGTGCGGGTGTGTGTTCGACATGCAAATGCAAAGTGCTGGAGGGCGAGGTCGAAATGCTGACCAATCACGCCCTGGAGGATTACGAAGTGCGCGCGGGTTACGCGCTGTCATGCCAGTCATATCCGGTCAGCGACACGTTGGTCGTGACCTACGACGCCTGACACGTCCCCTTATCCAGACCGCAGATGACCTGACGCCCTTTGTGCCATCAGAAACTCCGCCTTGGCAAAAAGGTGGTCAACCTGCACATCAACCGCCTGATCTCGGCGGTGCGTGTCTGCGTTTGACGGCGGTTGCGCCCTCGAAAACCACTTGACCAAACGGCGGCTTTGCGCAGCATCAGACGGTCCTGCCGCCGCTCCAAGGCTGTTGAGAAACCCCTCAAGCGGATGCAGAGCCACGACCGAGATGTCAACGCAGACCCGATGGCCATATGTGCCTGCAACCACGTAAGGGTCTTCGGTCACTGCACGGCGCACCGCAGCTTGGGTTTCCGCGAGCGAAAGAAGCTCGTCCTGCGTCAGCGGCAGAACAAGGGCTGAGGTGCCGTGCATGCCCGCGAGGTCACACTGCGGGAGCAAGACTGCAAGGCGCAGTCGCATAGATGCCAGCAACCGTCGCCGGACCGACCCCGTGTTCAGGATCGAAAGGGTGTTCTCCTCCTGAATGCGGATCACCAAACCTTGCGAAAAAGACCCATCTCCCAATGCTGCGGCGCGTTGCGCACACTCCCCTTGCAGGGCAGCCAGAGGCAGAAAGCCCATATCCGCATCCGTCGCGAAAGGTGTGGCAGGGTCGTGTTCAATCTGTTGCCTGCGCCGTTGGATTTCGAGGATCGCGGCCAGTGGTGGCACCGTAAACATGCTGAGCAAAAGAAATGGTGGGGCCGCATCGGCAAGAAACCTGAGCGCCTGATCGAATGGCAAGATCACCGCAACAAGAAGTTGCGACGCCATCATGAGACCAAGCGCACAGAACGCAGGCAGCCCACGCCGATCCGGATTGCGAAACCAGTAAGACCAGACCTTCCCGGCACAAAAGGCGATGACCAAACCCAACAGTCCGGCCCATATGCCAACTCCGCCAAGGCTCGCCCGGGCCGTGGCGGCGATCGCCAGCGTGACCAACCCGTTCGGCCCATGAAAAAAAGCCGCTGCCAAAGCGACCGGTATGCTGCCAAGGTCAAGAGGTATCAGACCGGAGAGCACAATCGGCCGCTGCATCAAGACCGCTGCAGCCAGACCGAAACTGGCCGCGA
Organism: uncultured Rhodobacterales bacterium; assembly: GCA_964476315.1. GTDB lineage: Bacteria > Pseudomonadota > Alphaproteobacteria > Rhodobacterales > Rhodobacteraceae > Marivita. The sequence goes on along the minus strand of CAYZAD010000001.1, from coordinate 60,520 downwards.
GCATCATCTGCGCGCTGACCGGACACCTGATCCAACGCCGAAATCGGGCGTAACCGAAACACACCAAAAGTCCCGCCCCCAAGGCGGCGACAACATCAAGCCATGCTGAAAACAACAAATACATTTGGATCCCCATCCATCACCACGGCCTTATGGTGAGGACAGAGACTTAAGGGTTTCTTATCAGGTAAAGGTTTATGCGTAATGCACCGCGGGGTGTGGCCGCCTAGGACTTGGCCCTTTTGTCCACCACGCGCACCGCCTTGCCCTGCGACCGCGCAACCGATCCCGGATCCCCAACGCGCACCTCGACCGACACGCCGACATGGTCCTTGATCCGTTCGGTCAGCATCGTGGCGGCCGCCTGCCGGGACAGATCGTTTGCCGCCTCCGGTGTCGCCTCGACCAGCACGCGCATCGCATCCATGCGGCCCGATGTGTAAAGTTCGATCTGGAAATACGGGGCCAAGCCGCCCGTTGCCATGACTTCTTCCTCGATCTGCGTTGGAAACACATTCACGCCACGCAGGATCATCATGTCGTCGCTGCGGCCAGTCACCTTTTCCATGCGCCGCATGGTTCGTGCCGTTCCGGGCAGGAGCCGCGTCAGGTCGCGGGTGCGGTAGCGAATGACAGGCATGCCCTCTTTGGTGAGCGTGGTGAACACCAACTCTCCTCGTTCGCCATCGGGCAGCACCTCTCCCGTCTCCGGGTCGATGATCTCGGGGTAAAAGTGATCCTCCCAGATATGCAGCCCGTCCTTGGTCTCCACACATTCATTGGCCACTCCCGGCCCGATCACTTCAGACAGGCCGTAGATATCGACGGCGTGCATGTCGAAGGCCTCTTCGATCTCGGCCCGCATCGCATTGGTCCACGGCTCGGCGCCAAAAACTCCCACCTCAAGCGAGGACGCCCGCGGATCAAGCCCGGCTTTCAGGAACGCTTCGAGGATATTCAGAATGTAGGACGGTGTGACCATGATGCCCTTGGGCTTGAAGTCGGTGATCAGACCGATTTGCTTCTCGGTCTGTCCGCCGCCCATCGGCACCACCGTTCCCCCCAGCTTTTCCACACCGTAATGCGCGCCAAGCCCGCCCGTGAAAAGCCCATAGCCGTAAGCAACATGAACCATATCGCCAGCGCGCAAGCCCGATGCCCGCAGAGACCGGGCCACCACGTCCGCCCACATGTCGATATCGTTCTTGGTGTAACCGACAACCGTCGGCTTCCCGGTTGTCCCGGAAGAGGCATGCACGCGCACGATCTGTTCGCGCGGCACGGCGAAAAGACCAAAAGGGTAGTTGTCCCGAAGGTCGGATTTCAGCGTGAAGGGAAACTTCGCAAGATCAGACAGGTCTTGCACATCATCCGGATGCACGCCCGCCGCATCGAATTTCGCACGATACATCGGCACGTTGTCATAGGCGTGCCGCAGGGACCAGCGCAGGCGCTGCAACTGCAGGCTGCGTATCTCGTCAACCGAGGCCAGTTCAATCGGGTCAAGGTCCGACGGTTTTGGTGACAAATCCTTCATGATGCGGCGCCTCCCCTACGCCTCTGGGAATACCTTCCCATTGATGGCCCGCGACATCCCCCGGAATTCTGCAATCAGGACACCGGCCTGGTTGGTCACGCGCACATCGGTGATCCCGTTGCGCCCGGTCAACGAAATCTCGGTCGCCTGTGCCGTAAGCCGATCCCCCAACCGGCCCGACGCGATATAGCTGATCACATTATGCTGTGCGACCGTCACCTGGTTGCGGCTGTTGCAGGCAAAGGCGAACGCACTGTCGGCCAGTGTAAAGATCACCCCGCCATGGCACATGCCATGACCGTTGCAATGCTGTTTGGCCACCTTCAGGGACAGCGTGGCCGCTCCTTCGGCCACGTGAACCAGTTCCATTCCCAGCCATTGCGAGGCATGGTCCTGTGACCACATGGTCTCTGCTGATTTGCGCGCGATTTCGTCTGGTGTCATGGCCGTGACGCTTGCATGAAGTCCCCGCGCGGTCAAATACTTAGAACGGCAAAGAGGGGGCTGCCATGGGTGTTCGAGATATTCAGAGTTTCGTTGCGGGCGACTGGATTGCGCCGGACAGCAGCGCCCGCGAAATCGCCGATGCGGTGACGGGAGAGGTGATCGCTCGGGCGGGACGCGCGTCGCTGGCATCCGGGGCCGTGATCGACCATGCGCTTGCACAGGGCGCACCCGCATTGCGCACGATGACCTTCCATGACCGGGCGCGCATGCTCAAGGCGCTGGCGCTGTACCTGCAAGAGCACAAGCAGGCTCTTTACGATCTCAGCTTTTCGACAGGGGCCACCCAGAAGGATCATCTGATCGACGTGGATGGCGGCATTGGCACCATGCTGGTCATTGCGTCGAAGGGTCGGCGCGAAATGCCGGATGGTCATGTGTATCTGGACGGTGGGGTCGAACACCTGTCGCGGCAGGGAACATTCCTGGGCCAGCATGTCTGCACCCCGTTGCAGGGCGTCGCCGTGCATATCAATGCCTTCAACTTTCCCGTCTGGGGCATGCTGGAAAAGCTTGCGCCGACGCTTCTGGCAGGCGTTCCGGCAATCGTCAAACCGGCCACGTCAACCTGTTACGTCACCGAAGCCTGCGTGCGTCTGATGCTACAAAGCGGGATACTGCCCGAAGGCACGGTTCAGCTTGTGACCGGTGGCCTGGGCGACCTTCTGGATCATCTCGGCCCGCAGGACGTGGTCAGCTTTACCGGCTCGGCAGACACGGCGCTGAAACTTCGCAGCGCGCCCAACCTCCTGCGCAACGCGGTGCGCTTTGTCGCCGAACAGGACAGCCTGAACGCGTCAATCCTTGGCCCGGATGCCACTCCGGGAACAGCGGAGTTTGATCTCTTCGTCAAGGAAGTGCACCGCGAGATGACCACGAAAGCCGGTCAGAAATGCACCGCGATCCGCCGGATCATAGCACCCGAACCGCTGGTCGATGCGGTGATTTCGGCCGTGTCAGACCGTCTTGGAACAACCGTTGTCGGTGATCCGCGCGACAGGGAAACCCGCATGGGCGCGTTGGTCTCGCAAAGCCAACGGCGCGACGTTCTTGCGAAATGCGACATGCTTTCGCGCGAAGCGGAACGGGTTTTCGGTGATCCCGACGCCTTTGACGTTCATGGTGCAGACCCCGAGAAAGGCGCGTTCCTTCCGCCGATGCTGTATCACTGCACCGATCCCGACACCGCGACGCATGTGCACGAGACCGAAGCCTTTGGTCCTGTTGCCACGATCATCGGCTACCGCGACCTGCCGCACGCGATCAATCTTGTGAACAAAGGCGCAGGCAGCCTCGTGGCGTCCGTCATCACACATGACCCCGAGGTCGCGCGCGAGGTTGTCATGGGCGCCGGCGCGTATCACGGACGGCTTTATTTCAACAACCGCGACAGCATGGCCGAGGCTACGGGCCACGGCTCTCCCCTGCCCCATATGGTCCATGGGGGCCCGGGCCGCGCAGGCGGCGGCGAAGAGCTTGGCGGCGTACGTGGCGTCTTGCACTACATGCAGCGCACGGCGGTGCAGGGCAGCCCGGATGTGATTGCGGCAGTATCGGGTCAATGGGTCCCGGGCGCCAGAACGCTGACCGGTCCCGAACACCCGTTCCGGCGCAGCTTTCATGATCTTCGGATCGGGGAGACCCTCCATACCGACAGTCGTGACGTCACCACTGCAGATATTGAACATTTCGCGGAATTCACCGGTGACACGTTCTACGCACATATGGACGAAGACGCCGCGCAGAGAAACCCGTTCTTCCCGGGGCGCGTGGCCCATGGCTATCTGCTGCTGAGCTTTGCTGCCGGGCTGTTTGTCGATCCCGACGAAGGTCCGGTTCTTGCCAATACCGGCCTCGACACGCTCCGGTTCCAGAAACCGGTCAGCGCAGGAGACAGGGTCAGCGTACAACTGACCGTCAAGAAGAAGACCCCCCGCACCGACACCTATGGCGAGGTGCGTTGGCATGTGATCCTGCGCAATCAGGATGCGGAAACCGTGGCAGAATACGAGCTTTTGACGATGAATGCCTATATCGTCTGAGATTGCGTCTTGGCCCCATGAAACGGGGCGCGTATCGATGGCCCATGCAGACCAAAGACTTTGACCATATGGTAAAGGCCGTGCTGGGCGACACCCCGCCGCGCGTCTGGTCGCTCTTGGTCACCATCTTCGGCGACCTGGCCCTGTCCCGCGACGCGCGCCTGACCGGCGCAAGCATAAATGCCCTCACGGCCGCCATCGGTATCAAGCCCGAGGCAACCCGTGTCGCGCTGCACCGGTTGCGAAAGGACCGCTGGATCGAAAGCCACCGGACGGGACGTCAATCCAGATACGCCCTGACCGCGCATGGACGGGCCGAAACGCTGGCGGCACGCCCACGGGTTTATGCGACGACCTCGTCCTCGCAGCGGCCAGCCGTCGTGATCGACAAGTCAGCCACGGTGGCCACGTCCCCCCAAACGGTGCAGATATCTGCGGGCATCTGGGTGCAATCGGCACCGGTGCACAGCAAGACGGCCTGGGTGTTGCCAATCACCGATGAGATCCCGGATTGGGTGCGCGAAAAACTCTGCCCGGTCGAGGCACAACTGGCATCACAGCGGCTGGCGCGTGGTTTGACGGGCGTGGACACATCGACGCTGAGCCCGCTTCAGGCAACCGCATTGCGAAGCGTCGTCGTGCATGAATGGCGCCGCCTGATCCTGCGCGTCCCGGATTTTCCGGATACGTGTTTTCCGTCCGGCTGGAAGGGGGCGCAATGTCGGGCTGCACTGGCAGATCTTCTGGCACATCTGCCCGCGCCCAGCCCCGAGGAATTGAACGACCTGCTGGCCTGAGCGCCAAGTCTCTTGCAAGAGACTTGGTACGCTTTTTCAAAAAGCGTCTACCGGCGCAGGTGGGTCATGTCCGGATCATAAAGTCCGGGATCGACCACGACAGCAGAAACCTTTGTTCCTAGAACGTCGATTTCGAAATCAGTTCCAAGCGCGCAAAGCTCTGCATCAACAAAGGCATAGGCGATGTTCTTTCCGACACGGTGTCCCCAGCCACCGGATGTGACGGTCCCGACCACCTCGTCCCCAAGCATCACCGACGCCCCGCCATGCGCCGGAGCGGAGGTGCTGTCCAGCGTCATCGTCACCCGCTTTTTCGATGGTCCTTCGGTCAGCCGCCGTTCCAGAGCGGCCTTTCCCAGAAACACCGGTTTTTCCATCTGCACAAACCGCTCCAACCCCGTCTCGAACGGGTCAAATTCGGTCAGGATGTCGGCCTTCCAGTGCAGGTAGCCTTTTTCAAGCCGCATGGACTCAACCGCGAGTGCACCAAACAGCGTCAGCCCATACGCATCACCAGCCTCGCGCAGCGCGAGATAGGCCGCATAGAGCGACGCGTTCGGGACGTGAATTTCATACGCCAACTCCCCGGAAAAGCTGACGGACATGACGGTAGCCGGCGCAATGCCGACAAAGCATTCGCGCACCGACAGCCACGGGAAGGCCTCTTTCGACCAGTCGGCGCGGCTGACCTTTGACATCACGTCGCGCGCCCGTGGGCCAGCCAGGACAAGGATCGTCTGATCGTTCGTCAGCGACGTGATCCGCACGTCTTCGCCCGCGCCGATATGCTGGACCAGCCAATCCATGTCGTGCCGTTCCGACGCGGCGGCAGAGCCATACCAGATCCGGCCCGGCCCACGATCCGAAGCGGGAATGTTGGCGATGGTCGCCTCCGCTTTGACCATACCATGGTGATTGAGCAGGTAGGCCAACCCCACCTTGCCCGGTTTGCGCGGCAAGCGTCCACAGATCATGCGGTCAAGGAAGGTCTGTGCATCCGCGCCGGTGATCTCGAACCGGTTGAAGCCATTGACCTCGCTGAGGCCAACGCCGGTCTGCACCGCCTTGACCTCTGCGGCGACGACATCGAAGGTTTCATCGAAACGAAAACCGTGCGTGACCTTGAAATCGGGGGTGGGTTTGTAGAACTCGGCGCGCTCCCAGCCATTCACCACGGTGAATTCGGCACCTTCCGCAGCGAGAACAGGCGTCAGCGGTGTTGTCTTGGCCATGCGACCGGCAGGCCGGTGTTCGTTCGGGAAGTGAAAGCGGAATTCATTCTGGTAATCCTCGATCGCCTTGAGCGCCGTAAGCTCCACATTCGCGTGTCCGGCGAACCGACGCGGGTCAAGCACCCAGGTGTCGTAACACGCCTCGCCATGCACGATCTGCTGTGCCAGCAGCCAGCCATGCCCGCCCCCTTCACCAAGACCCGCGCGCAAGCCAATGATACAGAACGCATTTCGCTTTCCCGGAACGGGCCCGACCAAAGGCGCACCGTCGATGGTGTAGGTGATCGGCCCGTTGACAACAGTCTTGATCCCCACTTCGGTCAGCGCTGGCATCCGGGCAAACGCGCCTTCAAGGACGTCCGTAATACGGTCCAGATCATCCGGGCAAAGCGCATTCACGAAATGCGGATCAATCCCATCCATGCCCCATGTCTTGCAATCCTGTTCATAGAACCCGACAAGCAGCCCGGATTTTTCCTGCCGGCAGTAATAATCGCTGATCGGGCAGCGCAAGAGCGGCATCCGATGCCCGGCATCGCGGATCGCCGGAATGTCCTCGGTGACGAAATACTGGTGCTCCATCGACATGACGGGGTGATGCACGCCCATCATCGCACCCACCTCGTTCACCCGGTAGCCGCAGGCGTTGACGACGATTTCGCAGTCGATATCGCCGTGTTCGGTGTGCACGGTCCAACTGTGATCTTTGTGCTGGGTCAGGCCTGTCACGGGCGTGTTGCGATAGACTTCGGCCCCGGCCTTGCGGGCGCGACGTGCCAGCGCCTGACAGAGTTGAGCCGGGTCAATATCGCCATCCTGACCGTCCCAAAGCCCCCCCAACAGGTTGTCGGTTGAAATCAGCGGGTGCCGCCTTGCACATTCCTCTGCATCGATCACCTCGAACTCGACCCCCATCCCGCGCGCCATCGACGCAAAGTGACGGTAGCCGTCCATCTGGGCCTCGGTATTGGCCAAGCGGATCCCACCATCGCCGTGGTGGTAGTTGATCGGGTAATCGGGATCGTTGGCGAGGTCCTGGTAAAGCTTGATCGAATGGGACTTCAGACCGACCATGGTCTGGTTCATGCCAAAGTTGGTGACCTGTGCCGCCGAATGCCATGTCGTGCCGGACGTCAGTTCATTCCGTTCAACCAGAACGACGTCATTCCACCCCTCTTGCGTGAGGTGGTAGAGTGTCGAACACCCGGCAATCCCCCCACCGATCACCACGACCCGTGTTTGCGATTTCATGATCTGCCTCCGACTGAATTGTGCCGACAGAGGCGCAGTCTGACGCGCGGTGCAACGTGAAACGCGTAGTTCCGAATATTTCGAAACCCGAATCCAGATATCTCGAAGGTTTGAATTTGGATTGCGCAACCGGAGAACACGGTGTCCTGTTTTCGCATGACCGAACCGCTTGCAAAACCACGCCGCTCCGGGCGCAAATCGCGTCTGATGCAACGTGCGGCCCCACCCCAGGTGAACCCGGCTCCGCCTGGTCAGGTGGGCGGGGCATATCGCCCGCTGTCAGACGAGGATATCCGCAGCATCTACGCCACAGCGCTTCGGCTGCTGGCCGAACTTGGCATGGGAGACGTACCAAGGCGCCTTTGGGACGATCTGATCGGCGCGGGTGGCGTAGATCTGGGCCAGGCGCGTATCGGGTTTCCAAAGGCCATGGTGGAAGACATCATCGCGCGCGCCGCGAAACGGTTCACACTGCACGGGCGCGACCCGGATCGGTCGATCGAGGTTGGCGGCGACAGGGTTTACTTTGGCACCGGGGGCGCTGCTGTGAACACTCTCGACCTTGATACCGGGCTTTACAGGTCGTCCACGCTTCGGGATCTGCACGACTTTACGCGTTTGCAGGACACGCTGGACAATGTGTCCTGGTTCACGCGGTGCTGCATCGCGACGGACGTTCAGGACAGTTTCGACCTTGACGTCAACACCGCCTACGCGCTGATCAGGAATACCACGAAACCGGTGGCCACCGCCTTCACGCTGGCCGAGCATGTCGACCCGATTGTCCATATGCTGGACATTGCCGCCGGGGGTGACGGGGCATTTGCCAGACGCCCGTTCATCAAGACGCATATCAGCCCCGTAATTTCCCCGATGCGCTTTGGCGAAGACGCGGTGGATGTGGTCTACAAGTGCATCGAACACAACATCCCGATGTCCTGCATCACTGCCGCACAAGCCGGGGCAACCGCCCCCGCGACACTGGCCGGTTTTCTTGCCCAATCGCTGGCAGAGACACTGGCCAGCCTTGTGATGGTCAATGTGATTGCGCCGGGGTTTCCGATGATCTTCTCGAACTGGCCTCTCGTGATCGACCTGCGCAGCGGAGCTTTTGCAGGTGGCGGCGGAGAAACGACGGTTCTGAACGCGGCCTCGGCGCAGATTTCGAACTGGTTGGGCCTGCCGTCGGGCGTCGCCTGCTCCATGACGGACGCCAAGGCAATCGACGCGCAATATGGCGTTGAAAAGGGCATGACCAGCCTTGCCGCAGCGCTGGCGGGGGGCAACCTGATTTACGAAAGCTCTGGCATGACGGCATCCCTTCTGGGCGCGAGTTTCGAAGCGTTCGTTCTGGACGACGAAATGCATGCCATGACCTATCGTGTCTTGCGCGGCATCGAGGTGACTGACGAAAACCTCGGCTTTGACGCGATTTGTGCCGCGATTCTTGGCGACGGGCATTTTCTGGGATCCGATCACACCTACCGGGCCATGGAACGCGACTATCACTATCCGCATCTTGCTGATCGTGACCAGCCAAACACCTGGGCCGAGGCTGGGGCACAGGACGCATGGGCGCGGGCCAAGGCAAGGGCGCGCAGCATCCTTGACACCCATCACCCGTCATACCTGTCTTCAGATCAGGACCAGCGGATCAGGGACGTGTTCAGGATCCTGACCTAAGCGTTATTCGGACAGCACCCGGAACCGGTCCCCCAGCCACGGATACGCCCCGACAACCGGCGCAATCGTGTGCGTGGCCACGAGGCTGCGCAAGGCAGTGACAACCGAACGGCCCACATGGTCCGCCTTGGGATCTGCCACGAAGACCGAGATCGTGCGCGAGAATTCCTTGCGCGGGAAGGGCAGCAGGGTCACGCGGTTCTGGAACCGTGTGCTGCGGGCATAATTGGTGGGTGTCGTGATCGCCCACCCCTGCCCCTGCGCGACCAGCGACATGATCGAAGCGGTACTGTCGAGTTCGAACGTGTTGTCCAGTTTGATCCGCAGACGCGTCAGTTGCGCCTCGATCATCTGCCCCATGATCTGGGTGCGACTGTAGCGCAGAAACGGAATCGCGGATCGACCCGTCACGCAGTCTTCGCCCGATGCGTCCAGCCCGGTTGGCACGGCTAGCACAAACGGGTCACGCAGAACGGCATGTTCCTCGACATCGGCCAAGGCGTTTTGCGGCTGCGTCGCGACGCCCAAATCCAAAACCCGGTTGCGCAGCATGGACAGGATCTCGTGGCTGGTGCGGGTATAATGGGTAAACCGGCATCCCGGCAGGCTGGCAGCAAGCATCCGCGTCACCTCGGGGCCGATGTCGCTTTCAAAATCCTCGATCATTGCAAAGTGCAGTTCGCGCAGGGTGGCTGCTGACAGGTCGCTGACTTCGACCTGCGCTTTTTCAAGCACGTTCAGCGCTTCCTGGGCATGGCGCAGGTAGATCACCCCCTGCGCGGTCAGCACCATGGGGCGGCGCGAGTGGTCCAGAAGCGCCACGCCAAGGTGATCCTCAAGACATTTCAGGTGATGCGACACCGTGCTTATGGACTGGCCCGATTGGTCTGCCGCCTGTTGCAAAGAGCCCGACTGCGCAATGCGCCGGAACGTGTCGAGCCATTTGAGCGACAGCGCTGTTTGGGTCATGGGGATTGCTGCATCCGGTACATGCCAACATCCGACTGCAAACGCGCCCAAATTGCCAGTGCGAAACCGTCAGGGCGGTTTGCGCACGCGGCTTGCAAGATGCGGATCAAGTCCTGTCGCTATCTCGATTGTCGGATGTTGTCGGGAAGCCAGGTGGCGATTTCCGGAAACCAGATCAATACGAAAACCATCAGCACCATGATCAGGAACATCGGCAAGGCGGCCTTGGTGATATAGCCCATCTCATGGTTGGTCATTCCTTGCAGAACAAACAGGTTGAACCCGATGGGCGGCGTGATCTGGGCCATTTCCACGACAACCACCACGAAAATGCCGAACCAGATAAGGTCGATGCCGGCCTCGCGCACCATGGGTTCGACAACAGCCATGGTCAGCACGACCGAGGAAATGCCATCAAGGAACATGCCGAGGATGATGTAGAAGACAAGCAGCACCATCAGCAATTCGAACCGCGACAGTTCCCAGGCTGCAATCCCGTCGGCCAGCGCACGCGGCAGACCGGTAAAACCCATCGACAGCTTGAGAAACGCCGCCCCGGCGAGGATCAGCGCGATCATGGCCGACGTGCGAACCGCCCCCATGAGCGATGCGGTAAAGCTTTCCCAGGTCAGGCTGCGCTGGGATGCCGCCAGCAAGAGCGCACCGATCACGCCGATGGCAGACGCCTCGGTCGCGGTGGCGTACCCCAGGTACATGGACCCGATGACCACGAAGATCAGGCAGAAAACCGGGATCAGGAACCGCGAGTTTCGCAGCTTGTCGCCAAAGCTCATGCCGCGCTCCATGTTCGGGTTCCAGCTTTTGGACACGAACGATGTGATCGCAACATAGGCCATGAACATCCCGGCAAGGATGAGGCCGGGAAACACCCCCGCAAAGAACAGCTTGGTGATGCTTTCGTTGACCGTCACGCCATAGACGATCAGCGCCAGGGACGGCGGGATCATCAAACCCAGTGTTGCCGCCCCCGCCAATGTGCCGATGACCATGTTCTCGGGGTAGTTCCGCGCGCGCAGTTCCGGGATCGACATCTTGCCAACGGTGGTCAGCGTCGCCGCAGATGATCCGGATACGGCGGCAAAGACGGTGCAGGCCACGATGTTGGTATGCACCAACCCGCCCGGCAGCCGCGCCAGCCAGGGTGAAAGGCCTTTGAACATGTCCTCGGACAGACGTGTACGGTAGAGGATTTCCCCCATCCAGATGAACATCGGCAGGGCGGTCAGGGTCCAACTGGAGGACGAGGCCCAGATCGTCGTGATCATCGCGTCACCCACGGGGCGCGTGGTGAAAAGCTCCATCCCGACCCAGGCAACCCCCATCAGGGCCAACCCGACCCAGACCCCGGTGCCAAGCAAGAGAAACAGGACAAACAGGAAAATGGTGATGGCGTAGAGTTCGGTCACCGGATCACTCCCCGTGGCTTTCGATGTCTTCGCGCACGATGCGATGTTCCCCGCGCAGGAAAAGGTGAACGAGGTTATCCAGCAGAGCGAGGGTCAGCAGGGCGCCCCCCGCCACCATGACCGATTGCGGAATCCAGAGCGGTGACGCGTCCTGTCCCTGGCTCACATCGTTGAATTTCCACGACCAGTAGACGAAATTGTAGGCATAGTAAGTGAAATAGGCGGCAATCGCGGCACCCAGGCCAAAGCACCAGATCTCCAGAATCCACTTCGCGCGCCTCGGGACGGCATTGAGCAGGATCGACACCCGGATATGCGCCCCACGGCCCAGCGCGTTGGCGAAGGCAAAGAACGACGCTGCCGCCATTGCATAGCCGGCATAGTTGGGTGCCCCGGGGAACACCTCCCCGGTCCAGCGTGCCAGCATTTGGAGCACGATCAGGGACAGGATCGAGATCAGGCACAAGGCAGCCATAACGCCGCTTAGCTTGTAAAGAAAATCAAGTGTCTTGCGGACTGCGCCCATAACCCCTGCCCCAGATCGGATGATGGAAAGAGCGACCCGCGATCAGCGGATCGCTCTGTCGGCGTTTACTGGGCGTTGTACGCGTCGATGATGGCTTTGCCCGCGTCACCGGCCGCTTCGAGCCATTCAGCCGACATGATCGCACCAATCTCGCGCAGGTCGGCCATCAACTGGTCCGACGCCCGCTCAACGGTCATGCCGCCCGCCGCAAGACCTGCCATGGTAAAGCCCGTATATTCCTTGGCGCGCCATGTTCCGGCATATTCGGCCATGCGTGCACACGCTTTGATGACGTTCTTGTTGGCCTCCGAAACACCCTCCCAAGTGTCAGAATTCACCATCACGTAGTTGCGCGGCAACCACGCATCGACCTCGTAGAAATAGTTCAGGCTTTCCCAGACCTTGCGGTCGTACCCGGTGGCCCCCGAGGACACCATGGAATCCGCGACGCCGGTCGCGAAGGCCTGGCTGATCTCGGCTGCTTCGATGGTCACCGGCAGCATGCCTGTCAGTTCCGCAAGGCGCGAGGTGGCGTTGTTGTACGACCGGAATTTCACGCCCTCCATATCCGCAACCGATTTCACTTCGTCGCGGAAATAAAGGCCCTGCGGCGGCCAAGGCACGGAATAGAGAAGTGTCAGGTTCTGCTCGGCAAGCACGTCTTCGACGGCGGGCTTGGCCGCTTCGTAAAGCTTGTCGTGCTCGTCGAAGGAGGACACGAGGAACGGCACGGAATCCCAACCAAAGATCGCGCTTTCGTTCTGGTGGCCTGACAGAAGCCGCTCACCGATCGGGACCTGGCCGGTCTGGATCGCGCGCTTGATATCGGCTCCTGCGAAAAGCGATCCGCCGGGATGGGTTGTGATTTCGATATCCCCGCCAGTGCCGGTGGTCACGCATTGCGCGAATTCTGCCCCCGTGACCGAGTGGAAGTTCGACCCGGCATAAGCCATCGGCATGTCCCACTTCTCGGCCGCGACGGCGGGCAGAGCTGTCAACGCAACCGCGCCGGCGATGACGCCGGTGGCGACTGAGTTTTTGAAAGAAGTCATGTTCTATCTCCCTGTTTGTTGGTGTGTCGTTGGTTTTATCGGTCAAACGAAGCGTGTCGGGGCATAAGGTGTCAAGTCGATGTTGGGTGACTGTCCGGAGATCAGTTGCGCCAGAAGCCGACCGGTCTTGGGCCCGGCGGTCAGCCCGATATGCTGATGCCCGAACCCTGTATAGACGCCCGTGTTGCGGATCTGACCGATCAGGGGCAGGCTGTCGGTCGTTGCCGGACGGTGCCCCTGCCATTCGATTTCATCGTCCCATGTAAGGTTGGGAAACGCCGCCTTGGTCTGCCTTCGCAGCAGAGCAAACGGCGCTTTCGAAGGACCGGCATCCAGCCCGCCGAATTCCACGATCCCGGCGCAGCGCAAACCTTCTGACATGGGGGTGGCCACGAATTTTCCGGAACTGACCATCACGGGTTGCGATGGGCCACCAACCGCGTTCTTGAAAATGATATGGTAGCCGCGTTCGGTCTCCAGCGGCACGGCGATCCCGAGCTTTTTCATCAGGGGTTTGGACCAGACCCCGGTCGCAAGCACCACTTCCGTACAGTCGAGGCGCCCCGCACTGGTTTCCACCGCGCGCACCTGTCCGCTGCCAAGATCAAAATCCCTGACCTCTGCGACAGTCAGCTTGCCACCCAGAGCAAGGAATTCTTCCCCAAGGGCCGCCACATAGCCGCCCGGGTCTTTCACATACCCGTGGTTCTTGAGTGTCGCCAGAAAGGTAATGTCCGGCCCAAAGTTTGGTTCGTAGGCCTGGACCTCCGCGCCTTCGCGCAGAACCGGGGTGAAACCGTATCGCGCACGGATATCCCAACTGTAGCGATCCGCGTCAAAGCTTTCGCGCGTTGCATAGGCATAGCTGTAGTCGCTTTCCTCTACCCAGGGCGCGGCCCGGGTGTTCTTGCTGAGACTGAGATGCTGTTCGACCGCATCGCCGACAATGGACGCAAGCCCGGCGGATATCCGTTGCGTGTCAGCGTCGTTGGCGTGGCTCATGTACTTGAGCAGCCACGGCATGAGTTTCGGCAGATAGCCCCAACGCAGAAAGAGGGGGTAGTCGGGATTCAAAAGCATGCCCGGTGCCTTGCGCCACAGCCCGGGGCCGGTGACAGGCACCATCGCGCACGCGGCCAGAATACCGGCGTTGCCATGGGATGTGCCCTGCCCCCATCCCAGCCGGTCAACCACCGTTACGTCAACACCCTGACGCCGCAACCAGATGCCGGTACTGACGCCGACGATCCCACCACCGATGACCACTACGTGTTGCGCCACTTCTGTTCCCTGTCGCTGTTGCACCGCGCATTGCAGCATCGCGCCCGGCCCAAGCGTGCACGCATATGCCGTTGATTGGCAATGATGTTTTGTCGTTTTCCCGTGGAAATGCCGCATGAGACGCGAAAGCCTTGCAAAATGCGCGGGCACCGGGCTAGCTGCCGCCATGCGCAACATGCCAAAGCTTGGTATCCTGATGCTCGACACGCGATTTCCAAGGGTACTTGGAGATGTCGGCAATCCTGACAGCTTTGACTTTCCCGTGCTCTACCGCACAGTGCCAGACGCGACGCCAGACGCCATCGTCCTAGGGGACAGCCGAAGATGGGTCGACGCTTTCATCCGCGAAGGTCAGGCGCTTGTCGCGCAAGGCTGCACCGGCCTTGCCACGACCTGTGGATTTCTTTCATTGGTGCGCAAAGACGTTGCAACCGCCTGTGGCGTCCCGGTCGCGTCCTCGGCGCTGGAACAGGTCGCGATGGTTCAGCAGAGTTTGCCGAAAGGACAAACAGTCGGAATTCTGACCATATCGGCCAACAGCCTTTCGGCCGCCCATCTGGCCGCCGCGAATGTGCCACCGGACACACCGGTGCAGGGCGTCGATCAGAGCGGCTTTGCCAAGTCGATCCTGGGCAACCGGACCGAATTGGATGTTGTGCGCGCGGAACATGACCTGACCGAAGCCGCCATGCATTTGTGTGACACGCATCCGAATGTTGGGGCCATTCTTCTGGAATGCACGAATATGCCACCCTATGCAGCCGCGATTGGAAAAGGCACCGGGCGGCCGGTGTTTTCGATCCTGACCTACCTGAATTGGTTTCACTCCGCGCTGAAGCCCTGAGACGCGAGGCGGAAGGCCCACGTCCTGACACCGCAAAAGGCCCGACCGAATTGCAATTCCACTCGGGCCAAAGTCGTGCGTGAAAACTGCGTGAAATCACGATTTAAAAGGGACGCGGCGGATCATTCCGCTTAGGATTTCACAAAAAGGCCCAATGGGAAGGGAGAATTCATGCCGGTTTCCAACACGTCCAATACGTCGAATACCTCCAA
>CAYZAD010000001.1:1682-45063 GCA_964476315.1 uncultured Rhodobacterales bacterium | reverse complement strand
AACACGTCCGGCCTGACCATGGCGCATGCCGGACAAGCCAGTTCAACGCAGTTGAGCCAAAGCCTGCTGGCAAGTGCCGATCGCGCTCTTGAAGGTGTGGTTTTTTCAGACGTGACAGCCCCCAACCCGTGGCCGGTGAAATCCGAGGCGCAAACCTTCCGGTCGCTTCACCCCAAGCATCGGACAGAGCGGCTGATCACGGCATTGGTGGACGGTATCGCGATCTCAAAGCCGGTCAAAGACACGAACGGCATGATGAATTTCACCGTGAGCGGCGCGGCCTGCAGTGTCGACACATCACAGGACTTCTGGATCGCGCAATTGAAAGACGTTCTGGCGGCACGCAATCTGCGGCGCTCGCGCACGGATGAGCTTGTCATTCAACAGGCCGATATCATCAGCTATCTTGCCCTGCCCGTGCGACTGGGACCGGTCACCCATCCGTGGACGATGGCATATCTGGCGGCGGTGCACGAGGCGGTTGTCCGTCTGGGGGCCATCATCAAGGGGTATTTCGATTATCCACGACCGGAAGACCTGTCGCCCTATATCATGCCTTGTATTCAAACGCCCGCGCACTCTGCATTCCCCAGCGGCCACGCGATGGAAAGCTGGGCCTTGGCAACGGTGCTTGGCAAGCTCTATCCCCAAGATGGTGTCAGCACGGCGCTCGACCGGCTGGCGGATCGCATCACCAACAATCGCGTGATTGCCGGCGTCCATTTCCCCGTTGACGGAGAGGTTGGAGAGATCATCGGACGCGCGTTGGGAGAGGCGTTTTACCTGCGCCTGCAACAACGCCCCAGCGATTATCCAATCCTCGGATGGCTGGATGACGAGATCGACTCCGAGCTGGGAAGGTAACGTGCCATGGCCTATTCGGTAAAACTGGTGAACGCGCGGGGCGCGCCGCGCAACTCTGCGGCTGTACTGCTGGGATATCTGAGGCGCGAAGACACTAGCGACAGGCATCTTCTGGGTGGGGTCGATTTCGTCTCTCTCGACCCGGGGAGTGTGGCGCGCTTTGCCAATGATGTGGCCAACGAGGAAAACCCGCTGGGTTTGAGCGACACGACAAGCGGGCTGACCAGCTTTTCGCCGCCATTGGACGACGCATCGGACGCAGACGAGATGGCCTCACCTGCCAGTCTGAAATCCGGCAAGCCAATCGTTGTTCTTGTCGATGTCGGCATCGCGTATTGGCACACGCGATTTTGCCAAGGCGACACTGCCGCATTCGCCAAGGTCCGTTTCTTCACACCTGCGGGCAAAATGAAGGACGGACCGGACGCGCTGGAACTGAACGAACGGTTCAAGACAGCGGGCAACGCAACCGTGCTTCGGGACCTGGGCGCACGGCATCCAAGCAGCATCTATGCCAGCCAGCGCCTTGCCGACCGGGCAATCCGGGACGGCGATTTCGCTCATGGCACGGCCATGGCCGACATCATGCTGGATGGCATTGAACCCGGGGACTGGCCCAACCTTATCGGCTACGAATTGCCAAAATCCGTATTCCTCGACCGCAGCGGCGCGACGCTGCGCGAATTTCTGACCCAGTGCGTTGTGCCCAAGGCCTTGCAGGAACGCACCGATCCAACGACGCCGCTTCACATCGTGGTGCCCTACGCGTTCCTGGGCGGCCCCCATAGCGAAGACGGTCCCGAGGTTGTTCGCCTGTTGAAGGACCTGCTGAAAAACGAAAACGCGACCATGTACCTGCCCACTGGCAACCATCTGCAAGACGCGCTTCACATGCGCTTGCCCGACACATCAAAGGGCGCGCAGACACCAACCGTCACCTGGCGCCTTCCGGCGAACGACACCACCAACGCCACGTTGGAGATCTGGTGGCAGGGCTCCCGGAAGGTATCTCTGGATCTGACTGATCCTTACGGCAAGTCCGTCGATCCAGCCGGTGTCTGGCAGCAAGACAGCCTTGATGAAGACGCGCTCGGATTTGCGTTCATGGGCGATGCGGCACCCCCCTCTGACAACGATGCAATCGTTGGCGTGCAACGGATCAGGGATGGCGATTGGAACGGTCTGGTGGTCTGTATCGCGCCCACCGACCCTCCCGTGGATAGCTCCACAACAGCGGCCCCGGCCGGGGATTGGTCATTGCGCCTGTCATCGTCCAACGCCGATCTGCGGAATATCGCAGGCTGGGTCCGGCGGGATGATCCGATCCAGTTGAGCGGACTGAGGCTGGATGCACAGCAGTCCTGGCTTGTCGATCCGGATTACGTGATCACCGGCCCGGATGAACAAACGCCGCTGGGCGCAAACGAAACCTCGATCGTGCGGCGATGGGGATCGGCATCCATGCTCACCGCGGGACAGGATTGGGACGAGCGGGTGATTGCCGGGGCCACTGAAACCGCCCTGGACGGTGAAACCGACGACGATACCGCGCCCTATACCGGACGCCGGATGGACGGATCGTATGGCGAACGGATCCCAGTCGGCACACGGGGCCGCGCGGGCTTGGTCGCGCTTTACAACGGCTCTGGCATGGAGGACCGCGTCTCGGGAACCTCCGTAGCCATCGCAAAATGCGTCAATGAGAAATTGAAACCCTAGATCGACAGTTCAGAGGTCAGACCCAGTTGCCGGAACGTATGCATCGGATAGCTGTCCTGGGCGATATGAGCCACTTCGAAGCCCGGTTCGATCCGTTGCAGCTTGGCCAGTGTTCCGGGAAGATGCACACCCGCGTCCTCCACGGCATTCATCGCTTGCAAAGCCACCATGTACCGCAGTGCCGGGCGATAGTTCGGCATCTTGAAATGGCTTCGGGTCGCGGCCTCCAATGCCTCGGCATGTCGACCCGTTGCAAGTGCAGCCAGGCACAACTGCATGTCCCAGGTGAAGTCGTTCGGCATGTTGCGTCCGGACTGGACGGCCATCCTGGACAATTCATAACTCTCGTGCGGTCGATCCATGAACGCCAGCGTGTGCGCAACGGATGTCAGGGCGTACGGATTGGTGTCTGACAAATCCATCGCCTGCCGCCCCAGAACAAGAGCGCGTTCAGGATCGTTGCCCATTTTCATTTCGACAATAGCGGACAGGGCAAGAACGGTGGGGTTGGCCATGCTGTTCTCGACCGCGCGTTGCACGGAAACGCAGGCCTCGTCGGCGATGCTGTCCGAATACTCGCCATGTTCCAGCACCCGCGTCAGCCGCTCAAAGCCTGACCATGCGAGGGCAAGATCGGTCCCTTCCATGTCGACGGATGCCAGCGCGTCGAGTGTCTGGCTCGCGGCATCAAGATCAACCCGACGCCCCGTGTAAAGCTGTTTGACCGCGTGGTTCAGTTGGAACACCGTGCTGAAGCGCAGTTCCGTTTGCAACTTGGCGAATGTCGCCGAGACCACGGTGTTCACGAAAGCAGGCAGGTCCGGATTGGACCACAGGTTCGACAAACCGACCTGGTTGCTGAAGCGGCCGGACCACAGGAAATACCGCCCCGCACCACTGTAAAGCCGCACGACCAGCATCCACAGACCGCTTTCGATGCGGCCGTCGATTTCCATCAGGATGTCACAGTCCTGTTCCTCGTCTACGGGCGGCATGCTTGGAGACTCGATCCTGACCGGACCGGTGCTGTGCAGCCGTTCCGCGATCATGTCGGCAACGAGGTTTTCAAGAAAGACCCGGTCGCTCTCGGCATGATCGGTGGCACCGACAATGCGCACCAAGGGGGGGCGCTGTTTTGCAACCAATGGCGCCTGAAGCCTGACAGGATCCGGGGCAGGCGCTCCGACGCGCGCTTCGGCCAGCCATGCGCCGAACTTCGGGTCTCTGACATCAAGCTCTTCAAGGAATTCCGACAGGGATGGATCAATCTGTTCCATCACGATTTTGACATTGCGCAGCGACACGATCAGCTTGTCGGCGTCCAATGCATCCCGGTAAACGCCCAGCGATTTGCGGATATTCGCCAAAGACCGACGCAAGCTGGCACGGCTTTGCTCTTCGAACCGGTCGCTCCAGAGTTTGTCTTGCAACCACAGCCTGCGCCGACGATGCTCTGGCGACATGGCAAGCAGCGCCAGAACCGCACGGTCCTTCTGGCCCGACGGCGTCAGGTCGGTGCCGTCAGGTCCGGTGACCCTGACGTTCAAACCCAGACTGATTTCCAACGCATTGTGCATAGCCATCCGATCAAACGCGCAAAAGGCACCGCAAAACGGCGTTTTTCTGCTGTAACGATGTCGGTTATTAACCTTTATGTCGAGGAATTTGTGCCGCGTAACGCTTTTTGTGTCGCGCAAATCGCGCGGTTTCACCCGTTCAGGGGATGAAAACCGCGTCAGTTCGCACAGGATCGCTGAATTATGGCGCAGTTTCTGCATCCCTTTTGCGGCGCGGCCCATGCAAAACGATCAGCGCCAAAACCGTGAATCACGGCCTTTTTCTGCACAAAATCGCACCGCGAAACCCCTGACCGCCCAAAAAATCAGCACATATCCAGAAATTCCATCGCAGCCCTGCGACGCAAGTTCATCTGGCTTTTTGCTCCGAGCACCCTAGCCTGTGTCACATAAGCGTGATGACACGTCGCGTCCAACAGGAGAAAACCATGAAAATATTCAAGAAAGCCGCGCTGGCATTGGCAGCGGCGCTCAGTATTTCGTTCGCATCCGCACCGGAGGCGACAGCCCAGGAGGAAACGGTCCTCGACCGGATCGTAGAGCGCGGGTCGATGCGCGTTGGCGTCGGGTCCTTCGTACCTTGGGCCTTCCGCTCCAAGTCGGGCGAATACATTGGCTACGAAGTGGATGTCGCCTCAAAGCTGGCAGAAGACATGGGGGTCGAACTCGAACTGATCCCAACCGCCTGGGACGGCATCATTCCCGCGCTTTTGACTGACAAGTTCGACCTGATCATCGGCGGCATGACCGTCACGCCCGCCCGTAACCTGCGGATCAACTTTACCGAATCCTATCACAGCGGGCTTGGCCAGGACGTGGCCGCCAACAAGGAACTGGTGGATGAAGGTGTGACGATTGCAGACCTCAACAATCCGGGAACTGTCATCGGCGTGCGCCGGGGTGCGGTGTCTGTGCAGGCCGCCCAGCAGTTCTTCCCGCTGGCAACGCTGCGCCAGTATGACGATGAGGCCGTACTTGAACAGGAACTGGTGGCCGGAAACGTCGCGATCTGGGTCACATCCGCGCCAAAGCCCGCATTCGCGGTCGACAACAACCCCGAAACACTGTTCCGCCCGTTTGCAGAACCGCTGACAAAGGCAACAGTGGGTATGGGCATCGTGAAGGGCGACCACGACACGCTGAATTTCCTGAACAACTGGATCAGCGTGAACATGCGCAGCGGATTCCTGCAGGAACGCAGCGACTACTGGTTCGGCAGCCAGGAGTGGCGGGATCAGGTGGCTGAATAAGCCCCGACCGGATCCTGAAAGGAACTTTGATGGCCACGTCCTCATTGAAAACGGCGCTGCTGCGCAACGTCAAGGACGTGGTCATCTTCCTCGGCATCTTCGGTCTTCTGGCCTGGGGCATGCTGTGGGTGCTCGACCAGCAGCGCTACGACTGGCAGTGGTTTCGCCTTTGGCGCTACATCTACATTGAACATGATGGGCAATACTACGCGGGGCCTTTGCTGCGCGGGCTGCTTACCACGCTTGAAATATCGGCCTATGCCATCGTCATCAGTGCGGTCGGCGGTTTCGTGATTGCCATGATGCGTGCCTCGAAACTGATCACCGCGCGTGCCATTGCAAAGATCTATATCGAAGTGGTGCGCAACATTCCCATTCTGGTGCTGCTGTTTCTGATCTACTTCGTGCTGGCCCCTGTCTTTGGCCTGAACCGCTTTTGGGCCGGCGTGATGACCCTTGCCATTTACGAAGCCGCCTTTGCCGCCGAGATTTACCGCGCCGGCATAGAAGCCGTCCCCCGGGGGCAGAAAGAAGCTGCCAAATCCATTGGGATGCGCCCGCTGCAGGTGATGTTCTACGTCACGATCCCGCAATCGGTCCCCTTCATCCTGCCGGCGATGACGAACCTGATGATCAACCTCGTGAAACATTCGGCCATCGTGTCGGTGATCGCGATTTTTGATCTGACCAATGAAGGGCGCAACGTGATCGCGGAAACCTTCATGGTGTTCGAAGTCTGGTTCGCCGTGGCGGGAATATACCTTGTCGTGACGACGATCCTGTCAATCATCGCCAGCGTGGTCGAAACCCGCACCAAACGCTTTTACGCTCGCTGAGGGACCATGCGCTTTTTCAAAGACCTGAAATCCGGCGACTACGTGATCCTTGCGATAGCGGCCACGTTCATCGGCGCGGTCTGGTACCAACTGGCATTCGAAATCAATTACGATTGGGACTGGAGCGGCATTCCGTCGTTCTTTGTCTACCATGACCCCGAAACAGGCTATCAGCAGAATGTCCTGCTGGTTGGTCTGTTGAACCTCATCCGCATCGCGGTCTACTCTGCCATTCTTTCCGTGATCCTGGGGCTCGGCCTTGCCTTGATGCGGGTTTCGGACAAGCGCTGGATGAATTGGACCGCGCGGGTCATCGTGGAATTCGTCCGCAATATCCCGCCGCTGGTTTTCCTGTTCATCTTCTACTTCTTTGTCTCTGACATGATTTTTCCGGTGCTGGGCATCCGGGCGTTTGCGCAAATGCTGGCCAGTTCCGACTCGGTTGTGGTTGGCGTTCTGCTCGGAGACCGGGTTTTCATCGAAAACCTGATCGCCGGGGTTATCTGCCTGTCCCTTTTCGAGGCGGCCTATGTGTCCGAGATCTTTCGCGCTGGCATTGAATCCGTGGGCAAGGACCAGCGGGAAGGGGCGCGTTCCGTCGGGGTCACCCGTTTTCAGGAGATGCGCTATATCGTGCTGCCGCAGGCATTCCAGAAAACCGTGCCGCCGCTGGTGGGACAGCTCATCACGCTGATCAAGGACACGTCCATCATGTCGGTGATTTCCATCCAGGAATTCACCTTCGCAGGCAGCGAGATGGTGGTTTCAAGCGGGCGGATCTTCGAGGTCTGGATCACGGTTGCGGTTGTTTATTTCGTGATCTGCTATGCGCTGTCGCGATATTCGCGACGGTTGGAAATCGGTCAATCCGGTCGATGAAACTGGGAGAACAGTCAGTTATGGATCAACCCCTGATCGACATTTCGGATGTGAATAAATGGTATGACGATTTCCATGTCCTCAAGGACATCAACCTTACGGTGCAGTCCGGCGAAAAGATCGTGATCTGTGGGCCATCCGGTTCCGGGAAATCGACGCTGATCCGCTGTGTGAATGCGCTTGAGGCCTATCAGAAAGGCAACATTCGCGTCGGCGGCGACCGTGTCGATGCAGAGGACAAGAACGTCCACAAATTGCGGCAACGCGTTGGGATGGTGTTCCAGCAATTCAATCTGTTCGCCCATATGACGGTTCTGGAAAACCTGTGCTTCGGACCGACAAAGGCGCTGAAGTTGTCGAAGTCCGAAGCGGAAGAACGGGCGCGCCATTTCCTTGCCAAGGTGCGCATTCCCGAACAGGCCGACAAGTACCCCAGCCAACTGTCCGGGGGACAACAGCAACGGGTGGCGATTGCCCGGTCGCTTTGTATGAACCCGGACGTGATGTTGTTTGACGAACCCACCTCGGCGCTGGACCCCGAGATGATCAATGAAGTGCTCGATACGATGATCGAACTCGCCCGGGAAGGCATGACCATGCTGGTCGTCACACATGAGATGGGGTTTGCGAAATCCGTGGCGGACCAGATCGTCTTCATGGACCACGGGGCCATCGTTGAACAGGCCGCACCCGGCACGTTCTTTACGAACCCCGAACACGAACGCACACGGGATTTCCTGAACAAGATCATTCAGCATTAGGCGTCGGACATGGTCAGAAGCACGGACATCACTTGCGATATCGACCTGACCTGTCCTGGCAAACAGGCCGGGTCATACCATGTGCCCCACTCCAGCAATGAGCACCCGTTCGGGTTTCGTGGCCCGATCGGCGTGATGAATGGAACACCCGGTCCAACGCTGACACTGATCGGTGGGGTGCACGGGGATGAATACCAGGGGCCAACGGTGGTGTCGCGACTGTTTCACGAACTCGACCCCGCCACGCTTGCTGGGCGCATCATTTTCTTGCCCGCGCTGAATGTCCCCGCCTTCCAAGCGGGCACGCGATGTTCCCCGCTCGACAATGGAAACATGAACCGGGCCTTCAAATCGGATCGTCAGGACATCCCGACAGACGCCATCGCGGGATGGCTGGAGGACAGCATCCTGCCCCAGAGCGACGCGGTTCTTGACTTTCACGCAGGCGGCAAGGCCTCGGTCTTTGCGGCCGTGACCATGATCAATTGTGGCCCGGGCGAGGCCGCCGCAAACATGGCGCTGGCCAAGGCTTTTGGTCTGCCGCTGGTCTGGAAGATGGGCGCCATGAACAGCTCGACCTCGGTCAACGCCGCGGCGTCGCGGGTAGGCGTCGCGATGATGGCCTGCGAACTGGGCGGCGCGGGGGGATCGGATGTTGCAACCAATCGCCTGGCGTATGACGGGGCCATGGGTGTTCTGGCTCATCTCGGGATGCTGGCAGAGCCACGACCCAGCAAGACGACGCATCTCATCACGGCCACCCTTCCGGACAAATCCCATGTCATCTTGGCCCCCAAGGCCGGATTGTTCGAACCGCGCATCGAACCCGGGGACAGGATCGGGGTGAACGACGTGGTTGGTGTCCTGCACGATCTGGCCGATCTTGGACAGGCACCGATCGATATCACCTCTCCGGTCGCCGGGATCGCGGTCATGCGCGTCTGGCGCGGTATGGTCGCCTTTGGCGAACGCGTCGTGATGGTCTTGCGCCCCGAGGATTGACCCCGTCAGAAACGGGTCGTCATCTTGTAAGTCGGTGGAAAATGCAGACGGGCAAAGGTCACGCTTTGCGCATCGAGCCAGGTCGTGCGCTCGACAAGAAAGACCGGGCTGCCAAGTGCGACCCCCAAATGCTCTGCCGCAGCCGTGTCTGCAGCGGCGGCGGACACGTCCACCTGACCTTCGGTATACGGCACCTGTTGGACCAACCATTCGTTTGGACCCAGCTTTTCGAAATCGGCATCTGCGGCATGCGGCACCGCACCCAAATTGATCCAGCGATCTTCGAACTGGTAAGGACGGCCATCGGCAAAATGCATGCAATGAAGATGCAAGCACGCCGTATCGGGATCGATGTCCATCCTCGCGCACAGCCAGACCGGAGCAGGCACCGTTTCGCGTTTGATCAGCACATATCGGTAGACCGCACCGTTTGCCGTGATTTCTTCTCGTGTCAGTGGGATGGCAAACTGCGCCTTGCGGTTTGGCGATGACCTGACCCGTGTACCCGCCTTGCGCTTGCGCTCCAGCACGCCTTCCTCGACCAGTTCCCGCATCGCCCGATTGACGGTGGCACGGGCGCAGCCAAACTCCTCGGCCAGGGCGATTTCACCTGGAACATTTGCTCCGGGCGGCCAGATGTTTTGCCGGATCCGGTTCATCACCTCCGTCTTGATGTCGTGATAGCCAACGCGCATCTTCTGTTCATTCCGCTTATTATGTATGCACATTATCCATAAATGACTATTTTCACCATCAATTATTAATCATCATTAGCCCACCTAATGAGGTATATAATGTCTTTCGTATAGGTCACTCCGACAGGTGTTGTTACCGTTCCTATAGTAAGGGACACCTCGCCAGTGTCCCTTCCGAGGGACACATGTATGGTAAAAGACCACCAGGACGCATTCGACGTCAGCGCGCACAATCTTTTTGTCAATTGCGCCGGTTGCCGACCCGGGGATCGGGTTCTGATCATCTACGAAACGGAAAACGACGGATATTACGACAACCTGCTGGTCCATGATCTGGAACTGGCGGTTCAGCGCCTTGGCATGCAGTCCTTCACGCATGGCGTGCCGCTTCAGCGCACTGTGGACGAGCTTGCGCCCGATCTATGCACCAAGATGGCCTCAGTTGATTGCACCCTGTTTCTAGCAAGGCTTGGCGATCAAATCCGGTTCCGGCCGGGTGGCGACACGAAACGGCAGATCGTTTCCTATGCGTTGGACAGGGACATGTTCACGTCCGAATTCTGCCGCACCACCTACAATGCGTTCGACCAGCTGAACCGGCTCCTGAACGATGCGATATCGAAGGCCCGCGACATCCACGTCACCTGTCCGCTTGGCACCGACTTCGCCGGTGGAACGCCCCGGTTTGCGTCGACCGGTTCCGACACAACCCGCAAGCGGTTCCCGGTGTCTGTATCCGCGCCCATCCCGGCGACCACGTTTCGGGGTCAGATCGCGCAGTCCGGGTTTCTGACCGGAACCGGATCGCATTACTACACACCATATTGCTGTGCATTGGATGATACGCTGATCGTTAAGTTCGACGGTCACCGGATCACGGGGTTCGACGGGTCCGCCAAGGACGTGAACGCAGCACGGCGCCATTACGAATTCGTCGGCGGAACATACGGCATCGACACGTATTACGTCCATTCCTGGCACGCCGGAATTCATCCGGGTCTCAGGTACACAGGCTTCGCCGGGGACAACACGGAACGCTGGAGCGGTGGCGCGTTCGGCAACCCGCGCGTGCTGCATTTTCACACATGCGGGGCGTACCCCCCGGGCGAGATTTCGTTGAACGTGGTCGATCCGACGGTCAAACTTGACGGGGTCGCCGTCTGGGAAAACGGCCGTCTGTTCCCCGAGCGTGTTGCAGGTGGTGCAGAGCTGTTGCGCGCGTTCCCGGATATGGCTGACGTCTTTGCGAACCCATGTGACGGGATTGGCCTGGCTCCGGATGGAAGATTGCGCCTGAACCCGGTTTCGTGCGCCCAGATCAGCACTCTGTCCGAAGCCATTCAAGAAACCGCATGATCGGTTTTTTCTGCAACGCGCTTTGCTGACAGAGGAACCAGTAACCAAACGGAGAGTCCACCGATTGCGGGAACGGCTGAACCAGTTGTCCTTTCGCGATCGCGTCCTCGACCAACGGGCTTCGCCCCATGGCCACGCCATGCCCGTCGATCGCGGCCTGGATCACCAGGTTCGCCTGCCCCAGTGTCCGGGTCCGGGTCAACCGTGGCAGGGCCAACCCGGCTTCGCGCGCCCAGAAATCCCAGTTTGACGTCGCCGATCCGTCTTGCAGATGGTCGAATAACACAACGTGATCCTTGAGGTCTTCGACCGAGTTCAGAGTTTTGGCTATGTCCGGCGAACAGACGGGCGCCATGCGTTCCGACATCAGGTGTTCGGCATGAAAGGCACCGGCCTGACCTTTGCCATAACCGATTACGGCATCCGCCTCGGTCGACAGCATGTCGAGCGATTGCGGGTCGGTGGACAAGGACACGGGATGGTCCGGAAACTGCTCGGCAAATCGCAAAAGCCGCGGCAGCAGCCACAGGAACGCAAATCCCGGAGGTGACGCGACAAGCAGTCCCTTCGGGGAGGTTTGGCTGACCTCGCGCATGTCGTCGCAGATGCGGGCAAGCGATCCAAAGCTTTCACGTGTGGCATGGGCGAGCCGTTCACCGGCCATCGTAGGCTCAACCGATCTGCCCCGTCGCACAAGCAATCGCGTACCAAGCCAGTCTTCCAACTGTTTCACATGCTGGCTCACGGCGCTTTGTGTGACGTTCAGTTCTTCTGCGGCACGGCTGAAGCCACGCAGTCGTACAACGGCTTCAAGCGTGCGCAGCGCCCCGAACGGAAGCGTCTTGAGCATCGGTATCGCCTCCTGGCAAAATCACAACGTGGCGGTCAGCGTATCCATGACAGTGCGGAAGTCTTGAAGGATCGCGATTTCATCCACATGGTGCCCACTCTTAACCATGTGCCGGCCCGCTGCCCAGACATCCGTCACGACCTGATCATTGGCTGCAAACACCCAGCCATCGACAAGCTGCGTATCGGCAAGTGCGCACAGGCGGGGATGCGTTGTGTCGATGGCCACAAGATCGGCGAGGCGGCCCTCGGTTATCTGGCCCGCATTGCGCGACAGGGCCTGTGCGCCGCCTTGTGCACATTGCAGATACAGGGACTGCCCGGTCGATTGATCCGGCCCCGCAAGCAGGTTGCGCCGCCGGTGTTTAAGCCGTTGCGCGTATTCAAGAAGCCGCAGTTCATCCGACATCGAGATATTGATATTGGAATCGGTGCCGACCCCCATGGCCCCGCCGGCCTGTGCATAGGCCGAACCGTTAAAGATGCCATCCCCAAGGTTGGCCTCTGTCACGGGGCAAACGCCTGCCACCGCGCCGCTTTGCGCAAGGGCCTCGGTCTCTTCAGGGGTCATATGTGTCGCGTGGATCAGGCACCACCGCTCATCAACACGCGTATTCTGCATAAGCCACTCGACGGGCCGCGCGCCCAAGGCGGCACAGACGCTGTCCACCTCTTTGGTCTGTTCGGCGATATGCATGTGAATGGGTCCGTCCCGGAGACCTTCGACAACCCGTGTCAGGTCTTCCGCACAGGTCGCCCGAAGCGAATGCGGCGCCACGCCGATACGGGTATCACTGGGCATATCCCGCGCTGCCATGCGGCAGGTCTCTGCCAAGTCTTCGAACTGATCGACAGAATTGCAGAACCGCTTTTGTCCGGCCGTGATCGGCTTCCGTCCAACATCCCCATACGTGTAGAGCACAGGCAGATGTGTCAGCCCGATCCCGGTCGTTTGTGCGGCCCGCATGATCTGTGCTGACAGTTCTGCCGGATTGTCATAGGGCCTGCCGTCGCTTTGGTGGTGCAGGTAATGGAATTCCCCCACAGACGCATATCCAGCCTTCAGCATTTCCATGAAAGCCAATTGTGCGATGGCCCAGACCTGATCCGGCGTCAACGCGTCGAGGAAGCGATACATGAGGTCGCGCCACGTCCAGAAACTGTCCTGCCCGTGGGTGCGAAACTCGGTCATTCCGGCCATGGCGCGTTGAAAGCTGTGGCTGTGCAGGTTCGCCATCGCCGGCAGCAACGCATCGACGCGCACGTCATCAGGCATCGGGGGAACGCCGGTGCTGACCTGCGCAATCACACCCTTTTCGACGCAGACCCTGACAGACTGCGCCCATGTCTGATCAAGCAACGCTTTCGATGCATAGATATTCACGTCCCGCCCCTTCATTATGCATAGACATAATATTATTAAATCCATACTTTAAAGCCATGCGAGAGTCATCCGGAGAAACGCAGCCGTGTCCGTCAAGGTTCTGACATCCTGCCACGTTGCGACCATGGCAAACCGCCGGGGTTCGGCCGACCTGCCATATGGCATGATCAACGACGCGGCACTGGTTCTGGACGGCGAAACACTTGCATGGGTCGGTCCACGGTCAGAGCTTCCCGAAACCTATCGCACCGCCCCCGTTGAAACGCTTGGCGGACGGGTCGTCACCCCGGGCCTGATCGATTGCCACACACACCTCGTTTTTGCAGGCAACCGCGCACAAGAGTTCGAAAAACGCCTCGAAGGGGCAAGCTATGAAGAGATTGCGCGCGCAGGCGGTGGGATCATGTCAACGGTCCACGCGACCCGCGCAGCCACCATGGACAGTCTTGTCAAAACCGCCCTGCCCCGCCTTGATGCGCTGATTTCCGAAGGCGTCACGACGCTTGAAATCAAGTCCGGATACGGGCTGGACCAAGACACGGAGTTGCGCATGTTGCGCGTGGCAAGGCGGCTTGAAGCGCTCAGACCCGTGACGATCAGGACCTCTTTTCTGGGGGCCCACGCGGTTCCCCCGGATTATCAGAACCGCAGTGACGCCTATATCGAAGAGGTCTGCATCCCGACCTTGCATGCCGCGCATGCGGAAGGGTTGGTCGATGCAGTCGATGCGTTTTGCGAAGGGATCGCCTTTTCCCCGGATCAGGTCGCCCGGGTGTTTCAGGCAGCGCAGACCCTTGGATTGCCAGTGAAGCTGCACGCGGAACAATTGTCCAATCTGGGCGGTGCGAAACTTGCGGCCGCTTATGGGGCGTTATCCGCCGATCACGTCGAATATATCGATGCAGACGGGGTACGCGCGATGGCGCAGGCGGGATGCGTCGCCGTGCTGTTGCCCGGTGCCTTCTACACCTTGCGCGAAACGCAGGCCCCACCAACGGACCTGTTCCGCAATCAGGCTGTTCCAATGGCATTGGCCACCGACGCCAATCCCGGGTCATCGCCAATGACCTCGCTGCTGCTGGCGCTGAACATGGGCGCGACCCTGTTCAGGATGACGCCCGAGGAATGTTTGCGCGGGGTCACTCAGAACGGCGCAAAGGCGCTTGGCCTCCCGGATCGTGGCACGCTTGTCGCGGGCCAGCGCGCGGACCTCGCGGTCTGGGACATCGAAACGCCGGCGGAACTGTCTTACCGGATCGGTTTCAACCCGCTTTACAAACGCATCTACGGTGGCGCGCTGTGACAGACATCGTTCTCACACCGGGAAACGTATCCTTGGCCGATCTGCAGTTGGTCTACACCACGAACAGACCGGTCAAACTGGACCGGTCCTGCAAGCCTGCAATCGAACGCGCGGCCCAGCGCATTGCCCGGGCGGCCCAAGGCGAAGAGCCGGTTTACGGCGTCAATACCGGATTTGGCAAACTCGCCAGCCACAAGATTGCACCCGACGACACCGCCCACCTGCAGCGCAACCTGATCCTGTCGCATTGCTGCGGCGTCGGTGCCCCGATCACAGCGGCGCAAGCGCGTTTGATCATGGTGCTCAAGCTGCTTTCCCTTGGGCGTGGCGCCTCCGGCGTGCGCTGGTCCCTGATCGAATTGATGGAGGGCATGATCTTGGCCGGTGTGACCCCGGTCATCCCTTCGCAAGGGTCCGTCGGTGCATCCGGAGACCTGGCCCCGCTGGCCCATCTGACGGCAGTCATCATCGGTGAAGGTGACGCGGAATATGACGGCACGATCATGCCCGGCGCAGACGCCTTGGCCCGTGCGGGCCTGACGCCCATAGCTCTCGGCCCGAAAGAGGGGCTTGCCTTTATCAACGGAACGCAGTTTTCAACGGCATTTGCCTTGATCGGACTGTGGGGCGCATGGGACGCGACACGGTCCGCGCTGGTCACGTCGGCCATGTCCACCGATGCGATCATGGGATCCACCGCGCCCCTGCAACCCGAAATCCACGCCTTGCGCGGCCATCGCGGACAGATCGAAGCAGCCAGCACGATGCGGGCCTTGCTGAACGGATCGGAGATCCGCGAAAGCCATCGCGACGGCGACAGCCGAGTACAGGACCCTTATTGTATTCGCTGCCAGCCGCAGGTCACCGGTGCCGCGATGGACGTGCTGCGACAGGCGGCAGGCACCCTGCGGATCGAAGCCAATGCTGCAACCGACAATCCGTTGGTCCTGGCGGACAGCGATCTCATCGTTTCGGGCGGCAACTTTCACGCGGAACCTGTTGGATTTGCCGCTGACATGATCGCCTTGGCCCTGTCCGAGATCGGTGCCATCGCACAACGCCGCATCGCGCTGATGGTCGACCCGACGCTGTCCTTCGATCTGCCACCCTTCCTGACACCCAATCCCGGCCTGAATTCCGGCTACATGATCGCCGAGGTGACCACCGCTGCGCTCATGTCCGAAAACAAGCACCTCGCGACACCGTGCGTCACCGATTCAACGCCGACATCGGCCAATCAGGAAGATCACGTATCCATGGCAGCACATGGCGCCTTCCGGTTGCAGCGGATGCTGTCAAACCTGCATGGCATCCTTGGGGTGGAGTTGCTGTGCGCGGCGCAAGGCATCGAATTCCGGTCACCCTTGCGCACCAGCGCGCCGCTGGATGCATGTGTGCAAAAGCTCAGGCAATCCGTCGCGCCGTTGGTCGAAGATCGCTATCTCGCACCCGATATCGCCAGCGCCACCCGGATTGTTGCGAAAGGGGATTTGCCACAAGTCGCACAGACCCCCATGCCGGAGCTGGAACCGTGAACATCTGCGATGTCATCCCCGGCAACGGCCCCGTGGTCCTTGGGCAGCCCCATGGCGGCACCTATGTGCCAGACCATCTGCTCGCGCGCCTCAACCCGACCGGGCGCGCTCTTGCCGATACGGATTGGCATATCACGCGGCTTTACGACGGGTTGCTGCCTTCGGCCACAATCGTCAAATCCAACGTGCACCGCTATGTCATCGATGCCAATCGCGACCCCGGTGGGGCGTCGCTCTACCCGGGTCAGAACACAACCGCTCTGTGTCCTGTCACCGATTTCGACGGCCATGCCATCTGGGCAGAAGGACAAGCGCCCTCCGAAGAGGAAATCCGCGAACGGACAGACCTGTACCACACACCATATCACGCCGCCCTGCAGTCAGAGTTGGACCGCGTAAAGGCGATCCACGGATGTGCCATCCTGTATGACTGTCATTCGATCCGATCTGACATTGCCTTTCTTTTCGACGGCACACTCCCAGTCTTCAACATCGGAACCGACACAGGAACAACCTGCGCGCCCGCAGTCGAGGCGCTTGTTCTCGAGACCTGCCAAGCGGCATTCCCCACATTCGACACTGTCTTGAATGGCCGCTTCAAGGGCGGTTGGACCACGCGCCACTACGGCGCGCCGGAACAGGGGGTGCATGCGATCCAGATGGAGAGTGCCCAGCGCGCCTACATGCAGGAAGCCGCGCCCTGGCCGTATCTGGCAGACCGGGCCAACCGGATCAGGCCCATCCTTGAACGCATCCTGCACGGGCTCGACAGCCTTGCCCGATCCGGTGCTTTGACCTGAAGGAGCCAACGATGTTCGATCGAAAGAATTCGCGAGACGTGTATCCCCCAACAGGGCCGGAGTTGAACGCCAAATCATGGCTGACCGAGGCGCCCCTCCGCATGCTGATGAATAACCTCCATCCCGATGTGGCCGAAAACCCGCATGAGCTTGTCGTTTACGGCGGCATCGGACGTGCCGCGCGGTCATGGAATGACTTCGATGCCATGGTGGCGACACTCAGGGATCTTGAAGCCGATGAAACCATGATCGTGCAATCCGGCCGCCCCGTTGCCGTCATCAAGACGCATACCGATGCGCCGCGCGTGTTGATCGCCAATTCAAACCTCGTCCCGCATTGGGCGACATGGGATCACTTCAACGAGCTCGATAAGAAAGGCTTGGCCATGTACGGCCAGATGACGGCCGGGTCATGGATCTATATCGGCAGTCAGGGGATCGTTCAGGGCACCTACGAAACATTTGTCGAAGCGGGCCGCCAGCACTATGGCGGAGACCTGACGGGCAAGTGGATCCTGACAGGGGGTCTGGGCGGCATGGGGGGCGCGCAGCCTCTGGCGGCGGTCATGGCAGGGGCGTGCTGTCTCGCGGTCGAATGCAATCCAGATTCCATCGATTTCCGTCTGCGCACCCGGTACGTGGACGAAAAGACCGACAGCCTTGACGAGGCTTTGGCCATGATCGACCGCTGGACCAAGGCAGGTGAGGCCAAATCGGTCGGCTTGCTGGGCAATGCGGCAGATGTCTTCCCCGAGCTTGTGCGGCGTGGTGTGCGGCCCGATATCGTCACCGATCAAACATCGGCGCATGATCCGACCAATGGCTACCTGCCGCAGGGCTGGACGATGGCGCAATGGCGCGACGCGCGCGAACGCGACCCGAAATCGGTTGAAAAGGCGGCGCGCGCGTCAATGAAAACCCATGTCGCAGCGATGGTCGATTTCTGGAACGCGGGCATCCCCACGCTGGATTATGGCAATAATATCCGGCAAGTGGCGCTTGAAGAAGGGCTCGAAAACGCGTTTGCCTTTCCCGGCTTCGTTCCCGCCTATATCCGCCCCCTGTTCTGTCGCGGAATCGGGCCGTTCCGGTGGTGTGCCCTCTCGGGCGATCCCGAGGACATTTACAAAACCGACGCCAAGGTCAAGGAACTGGTCGATGACCCGCACCTGCACACGTGGCTCGACATGGCGCGAGAGCGGATCAGCTTTCAGGGCTTGCCAGCGCGCATTTGCTGGGTCGGGTTGGGCGTGCGCCACAAGCTGGGTCTTGCATTCAACGAGATGGTGCGCAGCGGAGAGGTGTCAGCGCCAATCGTGATCGGCCGCGACCATCTGGACAGCGGGTCCGTGGCATCGCCCAACCGGGAAACCGAAGCGATGAAAGACGGCTCTGATGCGGTGTCCGACTGGCCGCTGCTCAACGCGCTGATCAACACTGCTTCAGGTGCGACATGGGTCTCTCTGCACCATGGCGGCGGCGTCGGCATGGGCTTTAGTCAGCACGCCGGGATGGTTATTTGTGCAGATGGCACCGACGCGGCGGCAAAGCGGCTGGAACGGGTGCTTTGGAACGACCCGGCATCTGGTGTGTGGCGTCACGCTGATGCAGGGTACGAGGACGCGGTGGCTTGCGCCCGGGAACAGGGCTTGCGATTGCCGACGATCCTTGGAAACTGAGCCAGATGACCGACACGGAGAACGAGATGTATCTTAGAAACTGCTGGTATGTTGCGGGTTGGAGCAAGGATTACACAAACGACCTGAAGGCACAGATGCTGCTGGGCGAAAACGTTGTATTCTATCGCAAATCCGATGGCACGCCGGTTGCTCTTGAAGATGCGTGTCCGCACCGAAAGCTGCCACTCTCCATGGGACAGATCGAGAATGACCATGTCGTCTGCGGCTATCACGGTCTGACATTCGATTGCAGCGGCAGTTGCATCGACAGCCCAACGCAGCGCGGCATGACCCCCCGCCGGGCTGTGGTCAAATCCTATCCGGTGGTCGACAGATACCGACTGCTCTGGATCTGGATGGGTGACCCGGCCAAGGCCGATCCGGACGAGATCTATGAGATCGAGAATTTCGACAACCCGGACTGGGGATATACCGACGGGGGCATGTTGCCGATCGCGTGCAACTACCTGTGGGTCGTCGACAACCTGCTTGATCCCAGCCATGTGGCCTGGGTGCATGTCACATCCTTTGCGGGCGGTGGCACCGATGACCAACCGCTGGACATGGAGAAGACCGACAAGGGCGTGATCGTATCGCGCTGGATCTACGACCAGCCACCGTCCCCCTATTACAAGTCACTTGTACGGTTCGAGGGCAATTGCGACCGCAAGCAACATTACGAGATGTCTGTGCCTGGGATTGCACTGAACAAATCCATCTACACGCCCGTCGGCACCGGGGGGCCGGACATGACGCCTGTGGACAAGACTTACGTCAACATCTCCTACAATTTCATGACCCCGGTGGACGAGAATAATACCCAATATATCTGGTTCCAGCACCGCAACACCGACCCGCATGACGCTGCCATCTCAAAGCAGATGAACGATGGTGCGATCATGGCCTTCAACGAAGACAAGGTTGTGCTGGAGGCCGTGCACAAGGGCATGGCCGAAATGAAAACGCCAAATATCGACCTTGGCCTTGACCTTGGGGCCAAGACATTCCGTCGTAAACTGCAATTGCTGATCGAGGCAGAGGCAAAAGACGCCGCGGCCGCCTAAACCCTGGCCGTGCGCAGCCTGTCCAGACGGTCGAACAGGGTGCGCGCGGTTTTCCATGCGATCTGCTCTTTCTCGTCGTCCGTCAGGTCTGCCGGCATCAGGGCATGTGCGACCGGATCATCCTTGAAGATCGGATAATCCGACCCCAGCATGATCCTGTCGGCACCAAACAGCTTGACCGCCGCTTCGAGTGCGCGCGGTCCCAGAGATGCGCAATCATAGTACAGCCGCCGCAGCCGTTCAGTCGGAAACGGCGCGTCCGGGTTGCGATGCCGCGCGATGCTTTCGATCCGTTCGAAAATGAAAGGCAATGTCCCACCCAGATTGACGATCTGGAAACTGATTTCGGGATACCTGTCCAGCATGTCGGACAGGATCACGGTCAACGCGACCTGCGATGCGCTTGACTGAAGATCAACAGCCGACAGGCGGTATTGCATGTGATCCGCCGGGCGCGGGGGCGGCTCTGCCCCGACCTTCAGACCGGGATGCAGCATGATGTGGCACCCGTGGTCTTGTGCCACCTCCAGGAGCGGTCGCATCTCTTCTGCCTCGTCCAGAGAGTTGAAATAGTCCGACGGCAGGATCACGCCCGGCAAACCCAAGTCTGTCCTGATACGTTTGAGTTCCGCACAGGCAAGACCCATATCCGCCAGCGGCAATCCGCCAAGCCCGATCAGCGCTCCGTTGGTTTGCGTGCCAAGGTCCGCAAGGTGGTCGTTGAAGGCGCTGATCGCGGGCGCGATTTCGTCAGCCGGCAAAAGATCGACACCCAACGCGCCCGGAAAGGTCAGCATGCGATGGGTCAGGCCCGTCTTGCGCATTTCTTCCAATCCCACGGTGGGATCGTAATAGTGCGGTGTGAACGGAAATTCGCCGTTCATGGCCACCATCACACGCACACCATCCTCGCGCGTTCTCAGGTAGGGGCGTTTCTGCCGCGCCTCCAGCGTCTGAACCAGCCCACCGCCGTAATAATGGGCATGCATATCAATACGTTCGGATTGAGGGGACATATTTCTGTTCTTTCAACAAGATACCCCACCATGACCCGCCCTGTTACACCGGTTCAAGCGCGAAATGACAGCACCGCCCCGGTGTGCGTTCCGACTGGATGCGAGGGTCTGCATCCGCCCGAACCAGATGCGGTGTCACGCAGCAGCACAGTCGATGTCGTAAACGGCGATCCCGTCTGCCCCACCGTCACACATCGCAACAAGCCGCGCCCCAAGCGCGATGTGTTTGGGATGCCGTTCATACGCCAAATGCGCTTCGCGGTCCCGGAAGGTCACGACAAAGCCATAGGTGTATTCTGCCGTTTTGGCTTCGAAATCGCGATTCGGGCCGTATTCGTAAGACAGGAGTCCATCCACCTCGTCCTTCAACTGCCCCAAAGCTTGCAGAACCTCTTCGGTGTCCGACGTGTCATGTGAGGGTGAGACTTTCAGAAATACACAATGGGCCAGCATGGCACGCTCCTTTCAAGGGTCTTGCCCCGCAAGCGATCTGCCCGCGCAGGACATACCGAACAGGGGTTTTGCGGTAATAACCGGACAAACGTCATTCTTTCTGACTCGACTCCCGGACGATCAACTCGACAGCCAACAGTTGGTCGGAACCGGGCTTTCGCCCTGTCTCCATCTGCTCAAGCAGAAGACTCGCACTCTTTTGGCCAAACCGCGCCACGTCGCAGCGGACCGTGGTCAACCGGGGGTAGGACAATCGCGCTTCTTCGATGTCGTCGAACCCGACGAGAAAGAAATCCTGCCCCGGCTGTCGTCCCCGCTCGGCCAAACCGGCCTGCATGCCAAGGGCGACAAGATCGTTAAAGCAAATGGCCGCGTTGATCTCGGGATGTTGGTCAAGGATGTGGCCCGCGATGTCACGTCCGAATTTTCGGCTGGGCCTCCCGGACAACACGGTCGTGTCAAGACCCGCCGCCGCCATCTCGGACAGATACCCGCTCATCCGGTCCTTGGTGATATCTCGGTCTTCGATGCCACCCACAAAAGCAATGCGCGTCAGCCCCTGTTCCAGCAAGTGACGTGCCGCAAGGTGACTGCCCTTGACATAATCGTGGCTGAAAAACGGAAGCGCGCAGGGAGCGCCACCGACTTTCCGAAGCACCTGAAGCGCGGGCAATCCGGCACGGGTGATGGCCTCGAAGGCCGGGCCGACATGGCCGTAGCACGGTGAAATCATCAGGCCCGAGACGTCATGCTCCAACATGGTGTGAACAGTGCGTTCCTGAATGGCCGGATCTTCGTCGCAATTTGCAATCACCGTCGCAAAACCGCGCTCGTAAAGCGCCATTTGAACCGATGCCGCGAATTCGGTGAAAAACGGGTTGCGAAGATCGTTGATGACCAGCCCGATCAACCCGGTGCCGGACCCCCGCAACGTGGCCGCAGCACGGTTGCGCACGTAGTTCAGCGCGCGCATCGAACGTTCCACAACCTTGCGTGTCTCGGGCTTCACAAGGCTGGAATTCTGCAGGACAAGCGACACGGTCGATTTCGACACACCCGCATGGGCGGCTACATCCTTGATCGTCGGTCGCTTGTCAGATGCCATCATTCAATCCCGTGCAAGGCCAAAAGGGTGCGCATGCGATGTTCCGCCAGGTCCGGACGGGCCAGCAAGCCAGCGGCATCAGCCAGGCGAAACACTTCGGCATAATGCGTGATCTCACGGGAGGATTGAAAGCCGGCGGGCATGATGAAGTGATCCTGCGCGCCATTCAGCCACGCAAGATAGGCAATACCGGCCTTGTAGAATTGCGTCGGCCGTTTGAAAATCTCCCGGCTCAGGGGCACCGTCGGTTCCAGAAGGGTGCGAAACGTGGCGACGTCCTGTTCCGCCAGTGCCTCGAGTGCCTGCGCAGCCGCTGGGGCAATTGCTGCGAAAATACCCAGAAGCGCATGGGAATACCGCTCTCCGTCACCTTCGATCAGCGCGGCATAGTTGAAGTCATCCCCGGTATAGAGCCGCACACCTTCCGGCAGCCTTGCGCGGAACGCTTCTTCGCGGGACTGTTCGAGAAGGCTGATCTTGATCCCGTCGATCCTGTCGGCGTGGGCTTCGATGATGGCCAGAACGGCATCGGCCGCATCATCAAGGTCGTCATATCCCCAGTATCCCTTGAGTTTCGGATCGAACATATCCCCAAGCCAGTGCAGGATGACGGGGTCCTTGGCTTGTGAGATCAGGCGTCCATAAACGCGCGCATAGAAATCCGGCCCGGTTCCGTTCGCAGCCATGGCGCGGCTGGCCATGATGATGATCTGCCCTCCCGCAGCCTCGATCGCCTCCATCTGCTCGGAATAGGCCGCGACCAGTGCATCTTCGGTGGTCAGGTTTTCGGTCCCGAACTGATCGGTGCCCGCGCCACAGGCCACGCGGGGCTTGAGCGGATGGGCTTTGGCCTCGGTCATCGTGCGCTCAATCAGTTCTTTCGCGGTTGGCCAGTCGACCCCCATACCGCGCTGCGCGGTGTCCATGGCTTCGGCAAGGCCCAAACCCTGATCCCACAGGTAATGACGGAATTTCAGAGTGTTGTCCCAATCCACGGCCGGGCGCCCCAACCAGGGATCCCGATCCGCCAGCGGATCGGACACGACATGCGCGGCGGCGAAGGCCGTGCGGTTGAATTCCGTTCTTGGCGCGCGCGGCACCAAGGGTGTGCCGCAAAGAGCGTAGGTTGCAAGTGTACCGGCATAGGTAGGCAAGCGCATCGATCAAATCCCGTGGTCAGCGCGGATCATGTCAGAGGCTTTTTCCCCGATCATGATCGCTGCGGCATTGGTGTTGGAAGATATCACTGTCGGCATGATCGCATTGTCGACCACACGTAACTTCTCGATCCCGTTGAAGCGCAGGCGCGTGTCCACAACCGCCGCGTCGTCGCTTCCCATCCGGCACGTCCCGGCGCAGTGATGAGAGGTTTTCGAATGCTCGCAGATGAAATCATAATACTCTGCGTCCGTTCGTACGCCAGGTCCGGGCAATTGTTCGGATCGGATGAACGGCTTGAGCGGCGCCTGTGCGAGGATCTCCTGCGTGAGCTTCAATCCCCGGATCGACATCTCGCGATCTTGGGGATCCTGAAGGTAATTCGGATCGATCAACGGTGCCTTGGCCGGATCGGCGCTTTGCAGGCGCACCGTGCCGCGCGACCTGGGACGCAAGTAACAGGAGTTCAGCGTTACACCGCCATCGGGCATCGCCTTGACGCCTTTTTCGATGCCCGTTCCCAGCCCAAGGTGAAGCTGGATGTCCGGTGATCGTGCGTTCGGATCAGCATACCAGAAACCGCCCGTTTCAAACAGGCTGGAGGCCACTGGGCCGGTGCGCGAAACCAAGTACTGCACTCCCGCCAGCGCAGACATGTGCAGCTTGGCGTAACGGTCATAGGTATGCGGGCCCGACACCTCGCATATGCAGTAAAGATCAAGGTGGTCCTGCAGGTTTTCTCCGACCTGCGGTTGGTCGAAAACCACGTCAATTCCCAAACCGCGCAGATGATCGGCCGGTCCGATACCGCTGAGTTGCAACAACCGAGGAGAGCCGATAGCCCCCGAGGACAGCAGGACTTCCGCTTCGGCCGTGATCTGCGTGCCGTCCATCAGCGTCACGCCGGACGCTTTGCCTTGGGTCACGTTGATCTTGCGGACGGGTGCGTTCAACCGTCGCGTCAGGTTCTTGCGGCGCCCGAGGATCGGCGCAAGAAACGCCATCGCAGCCGAAGAGCGCCGGGCATTGCGCTGCGACAGTTGGTAATAGGCGACCCCGTCCTGACTGTCCGCGTTCACATCGTGATTTCGCGGAATGCCAAGCGCTGCAGCCGCCTCGAAATAGGCTTCGCAGATCGGCAACGGTGCCGCCGGTTGCGACACGCCCAGCGGACCGCCCTTCCCGTGATACCGGTTGTCATAGGTGTCGTTGTCTTCGGATTTTCGGAAATACGGCAGGACGTCTTCGTAAGACCAGCCATCGCAGCCCATTTGCCGCCATTCGTCATAGTCTTGCGCATTGCCGCGCGTGTAAATCTGCGCGTTGATCGCCGACCCGCCGCCGATGACCTTGGCTTGCGTGTAGTTGAACACGCGGTTCTTCATATGACGTTGCGGAACGGTTTCCCACCCCCAGGATCCGATCCCCTTGGTCATCTTCGCGAACCCGGCTGGCAGGTGGTAGAACGGGTGCCGGTCACTGCCACCGGCCTCAAGAAGGAGTACCCGGGCATCGGGGTTTTCGCTTAACCTTGCGGCCAAGACGCAACCGGCAGACCCGCCACCGATGATGATGAAATCAAACGCTTCTGGCATCGTGTCCTCTCAAAGCCGATGTATGCTCAACCCGCCATCGACGGGAATGATGGCACCGTTGCAAAACGCCATTTGACCTGTCGCCAACGGAACGACAGCGTTTCCGATATCGGCAGGAACGCCCCACCGTTTCGCGGGAACAAGGCCCGCATCGATCCGCGCGGTGTATTTGTCTGCCACACCGGCAGTCATCCCGGTCGATATGATCCCCGGCCGAACTTCGAAGACGCCGATCCCATCAGGTGCCAGCCGCGCCGCGAAAAGCTGTGCCATCATCGACGCGCCTGCCTT
This sequence comes from uncultured Rhodobacterales bacterium, assembly GCA_964476315.1. Classification (GTDB taxonomy): domain Bacteria; phylum Pseudomonadota; class Alphaproteobacteria; order Rhodobacterales; family Rhodobacteraceae; genus Marivita. The sequence continues at coordinate 19,892 of CAYZAD010000001.1, read as the reverse complement.
GGAGATGCAGTATTCCGCGCGCTCGACCGAAACCATCGCGGCGCTGGCAGATGTTATGAAAATCAGTGACCGGTAGCCGTCATGGGTCTGGCCAAGCATGCGTCGCGCAGATTCTTGCGCCAGAAAGAACGCACCGCGAAGATTGACGCCCATGGTGAAATCATAGTTCTCGGCCGTGAGGTCGAGCATGTCCCCGCGTATCCTGGCAGGTACGCCCGCGTTCGAGATGAACGTGGAAACCGGGCCAAGCGCCGCTTCGATCTTGTCGATCACCTGCGCTGCATTTTCGACGTCTTGCAGGTCATGCCGGACATACCGCGTCCCCGGTCCAAGCCCGTCCAGCGCGTCTTGCACCTCTTCCTGTTCGGGATCGCTTTCGGCAACGAGGGCAATCTTGAACCCGGCCTCCTTCAAGGCATGCGCGATGCCAAGTCCGATGCCCCGTTGGCCGCCCGTAATCAAAGCAACGCGTGTCATGCGGCAAGCTCCTTTTCGGCAATGTGGTCTGACACCCGCAGCGCCTGCGCGGCGATGGTCAAAGCGGGGTTCACTGCGGCTGAATTGGGCAGGAAGCTGGCGTCGACGACAAACAGGTTGGGGTGATCATGGGTGCGGCACCATCTGTCCAGAACGCTGGTCGATGGATCATCTCCGAAACGGGCCGTGCCGCACTGATGTGACGGAACAGTCCTGTCAAACGCACGGCTGAGCAGAATGGGCCATCCGGCCTGACGCAGGTGTTTCTTGAACGTTTCGACAAGACACAGATGCGCCTCCCAATTGGATTGCCGCCAATCCAGGACAATGCGGTCCCCTTTGACCGTAACGCGGCTGTTGGGATCGGGTAGATCCTCGCTCATGAGGTACCAGTCGATAGACCGCTCGGCGATCCAGCGTGCCATCAAGGCCGGAATCCTCACTTGGCTGGCCAGGATGGGCGCTGTGATCTTTCCCAACAACTGAATGTTTCCAAGAGGTTCGCCATCGGGACCTCCCTTGAGATAGAAATCGTTGAAATACAGCGTTTTCTGGTACACCGACGGGTTCTTGCGGAAGGGATGCAGCGACATGACCGCATGCGTGTTGTGGTTCATGAAGTTCCGGCCAACCTGATCCGATGAATTGGCAAGACCCGTTGGATAACGGTCCGTTGCAGAGCGCAGCAAAAGTGCTGCGGAGTTCACGGCACCGGCGGACAGGATCACGATACGCGCCGTGACGCGATGTGTCCGCGACCCATCGCTGTATTCGACAGCGTCGATGCGGCCATCTTCACCGGCAATCAATCGGGTGACATGACAGCCGGTTTCAAGCGACACGTTGCTGTGGGCCAAGGCCTTGGCCAAACCGACGCTTTCCGCGTCCTTCTTGCCCTGCCCGGTATTCGGAAACGCATCCCAACCGGTTTTTCCGCCCGCAAGCCACGCGTCGATATCCACGCCAAGTGGCAGACAGGAAGGTGTCATTCCCGTTCGTTTCAGACGCTGCGCGGCGTCCTGAATCGCAGGTTCGTGCGGAACCGGCGGATAATCGTAAGTGCCCGAATGCACCGGTTCACTGTCATCCTGCCCAAGCGTCCCGCGCACTTGGTAAAGCCGCTCGGCGGCCTGATACCAAGGTTCGAACGCGTTGTAAGAAATTGGCCAACCCGGCGTCGTGCCCCCCATGTGGCGCAGGGGACGAAAGTCTTCCTCGCGGTAGCGAAAGAACACTGCCCCGTAGAGTTTGGAATTGCCGCCAACGTAATAATAATTGCCCGGACGAAAGGCTTTTCCATCGGGTCCGTCCCAGGTTTCATCGTTTCGGAACGTTCCAATTTTGAAAATAGAAAAATCGTCCCGAGCCTCCGGCGACGCCTGCAACCTGTGACCGCGTTCCAGGATCGTGATCTGCGCACCGGTGGGCGCGAGTGCGGCGGCGCAGGTTGCGCCGCCCATTCCAGAACCGATGATAAGAACGTCCGTATGCATCAGACAATCCGGGCTTCGCTTTTCGGGTCGAATGCCACAGCCTTTTCCATGTTTATGGCGAATTCCGCTTCGCGGCCCGGGGCAACATCGGCATCCGAGCGCATGCGCCCCACGCACTCGGCGCCGCCAATCGTCGTGGTCACAAACGTGTCCGAGCCGGCAGGCTCTGTCACCGTGACGGTATTCGGGACCCGCTCAACATGGGTAGAGCGCTGGTCCGCCCCTTCCATGTCGGTCAATGCCTCGGGACGGATGCCCAGGATCACCTTCTGACCGTTGAACCCGCGCAGGGCCTCAGACGGTTCGTAAAAGGCCAGCTTGATGTCCCCGCCCTTGTCATTCGTTGTCACTGCATAAACGGCGTTGTCTTCCACACGCACCGTCACATCCAACAGGTTCATGGAAGGCGACCCCATGAACGTGGCCACGAAAAGATTGGCTGGCGTGTCGTAAATTTCCTTGGGCGTGCCAAGCTGTTGAACATAACCACCGTTCATCACCGCGATGCGGGTGGCCAGCGTCATCGCTTCGATCTGATCGTGGGTCACGTAGACAATTGTGGTGCCAAGTTTCTGGTGCAACTTCTTGATTTCGGTCCGCATATCGACGCGCAATTTGGCGTCGAGATTCGACAGCGGTTCATCAAACAGGAACACATCGGGGTTCCGCACCAATGCCCGCCCCATCGCAACACGCTGACGCTGACCGCCTGACAATTGGCCGGGCTTGCGATCCAGCAACTGTTCGATCTGCAAGAGCTTGGCCACATCGGCCATGGCCTTGTCGCGTTCGGGCTTCGGCGTGCCGTGCATCTCAAGCCCAAAGGTGATGTTCTGGCCCACGGTCATGTTGGGGTAAAGCGCGTAGGACTGGAACACCATGGCGATATTGCGCTTGGACGGGTGGACACCGTTCATCACCGCATCCTTGATCCGGATCTCCCCGCTCGTGATCTCTTCAAGCCCCGCGATCATGTTCAACAAGGTGGACTTGCCGCAGCCGGACGGACCGACAAGAACAAGGAATTCCCCCTCCTGAACCGAAATGTCGACTTTATGCAGCACCTCGACCGCACCGTAAGACTTGGTCGCGTTATCGATATCGAGAAAGCCCATGGGATTATCCTTTCACGGAGCCCGCCATCAGGCCACGGACGAAGTAACGTCCGGCAACGATGTAAACGAGCAGAGTTGGAAGAGCAGCGAGGATCGCGCCGGCGAAGTGAACATTGTATTCCTTCACCCCGGTCGACGACTGAACGAGGTTGTTAAGCGCGACCGTCATAGGCGCACCACCCCCGCTTGCGAACGACGCACCGAACAGGAAGTCGTTCCAGATATTGGTAAACTGCCAGATGATGCAGACCACGGCGATCGGACCAGAGGACGGCAACAGGATGCGCCAGAAAATCTGGAAAAAGCCCGCACCGTCAATCTGCGCCGCGCGCACGAGTTCGGTGGGAAAGACCGCGTAGTAGTTACGGAAATAGAGCGTCGAAAACCCGATACCGTAGACGACATGCACGAGGACCAGACCAGCGGTGGACCCGGCAAGGCCAAGAAAACCAAGTACGGTGGCCATCGGGATCAACACGATCTGGAACGGGATAAAGCATGCGAACAGCAACAGGCCGAACAGGATCGTGTCCCCCCGAAAGCGCCACTTGGTCAGCACATACCCGTTCAGTGCCCCCAGTACCGTCGAGATGGCCACAGCCGGCACCACCATCGAAATGGAGTTCCAGAAATACGGGCGCAGTCCGGTGGGTTCGACCCCGATCTGGGCCGTGGACCACGCCTTCAGCCAGGGCTCGACCGTCCAGACTTCCGGCAGGGCCATCATGCCCCCGCCCGTGATCTCTTCCAGCGGTTTGACCGAGTTCACGAGCATCACGTAAAGCGGCAGCATGTAGAACAGGGCAAAAAGGATCAGCACCAGGTAGATGAAGGTCCGCGCAATGCGGCCTGTGCGGATTGCGGTGTCTTGCGTCGCAACAGCCATCACTTCTTCTCCTTCAGCTCGGAATAGAGGTACGGGATCATGATCGCTGCGATTGTCATGAGCATGATCACCGCCGAAGCAGCACCGATCCCCATCTGGTTGCGGCTGAACGTGTAGGAATACATGAAGGTTGCGGGCAGCTCCGTTGCCCGGCCAGGGCCTCCGCCCGTCATCGCAATGACAAGGTCAAACGTCTTGATGGCAAGATGCGCAAGGATCACGAAGGCGGACAGAAAGGCCGGTCGCAACTGTGGAATGATGATGCGCCGGTAAAGGTTCCAGTTGGACGCACCATCCATCTGGGCGGCCTTGAGAATCTCGTTGTCGATCCCGCGCAGACCGGCGAGGAACATCGCCATGACGAACCCGCTTGACTGCCAGACCGCAGCCAGAACGACGGTATACATCGCGTAGTCCCGGTTCTTGATCCAATCGAAGGTAAAGCTGGTCCAGCCCCAGCTTTGCATGATGTTTTCAAGGCCGATACCGGGGTCAAGAAACCACTTCCATGCCGTGCCGGTCACGATGAAGCTCAGCGCCATCGGGTAAAGGTACAGCGGGCGCAACACGCCTTCGCCACGGATTTTCTGATCCAGAAGAATGGCCAGACCCAAACCGATCACAGTGCAGATCAGGATGTAAAGCCCGGCGAAGATGGCCATGTTGGTGATGGCAATCTCCCAATGCGACAGGCTGAACAGCTTGTCGTAATTGCTGAGCCCGATCAGTTCGTAGGTGGTTTGTCCAGAACTGTTAACGAACGGCAGGATGCGACTGTCGGTAAAGGACACATAGATCGTAAAAAGGATAAACCCGTAAACGAAGACGAAGACCATTGCGAGCGAAGGCGACAGCACAAGCTTCGGCAACCAATTCTGTAGGCGTGTCTTGAAATCCGCCTCGGCAATATGAGCCATGGCGCCAGCCTCCCATTCTAGATGTTCGTGATTTTGGGACGAGGCGGCCCAAAGGCCGCCTCGCAATCGGGTTATTGTGCGATCGACACGGCGTCGACCAGCTCTTCAACCGCAGTTGCGCTGTCATACTCGCCGTTGAAATGCGCCGTTACGACGTCGTAGATCGCGTTCTTGACCGCAGCCGGGTTGGCATGGCCGTGCGCCATCGAACCGAACAGGTTGCCCGAGGACGCCGCCGCCGCGAGGTCAGCCATACCCTGCTTGCCACACGCATCGAACGCTTCATCCGACACGTCGGTCCGCGCCGGGACAGAGCCTTTGACCACGTTGAAGGCAGACTGGAACGACGGGGACAGGATCGCCGCTGCAAGCGCCGCCTGTTCTTCCGACACCGAACCGCCCTGATCGAACATCATGAACTGGTCCGCGTTGAAGGTCACCTGGTTCTGTGTGCCCGGGAAGCGGAAGCACAGGAAATCCTCGCCGGGGACTTTACCGGCATTCAGGAATTCACCCTTGGCCCAGTCACCCATCATCTGGAAACCGGCTTCGCCATTGATGACCATCGCAGTTGCAAGGTTCCAGTCGCGACCAGAGAAGTTTTCGTCCACGTTGGCGCGGATGAAGGACATACGATCAAAGGCTTCTTTCATCGTGTCCGATCCAAGAGCCTCTTCGTCCATGTCGATGAACGCAGCCTTGTAGAAGTCCGGACCGCCGGTCGACATGACAACCGCGTCAAAAATGGTGGCGTCCTGCCAGGCCTGACCGCCGTGAGCGATTGGCGTGACACCTGCCGCGCTCAATGCCTCAACGGCCGCAACAAAATCTTCCCACGTTTCGGGAATGCTGATGCCGTTGGCGTCAAGCACCGCCTTGTTGGCCCACACCCAGTTCGTCGAGTGCACGTTCACCGGGGCAGAGATCCACTTGCCGTCCACCTTGGCGAACGCCTGAAGGGCTTCTGGCACGACATCGTCCCAGCCTTCCTTGGCAGCAAGATCGTTCAGGTTGGCCAGCGCGCCCTGGTTGCCCCAGTCAAGAATATCGAAACCCAGCGCCTGAACGGCGGTCGGGGCGTCGCCCGCGGCAACACGGGCACGCAGCACGGTCATGGCTTCGGTACCGCCACCGCCTGCGACCGGCATATCCTGCCAACCGATGCCCTGGCTTTCGAGGTCCTGCTTGAGCACGTTCAGTGCTGCGGCTTCACCGCCCGAGGTCCACCAGTGCAGAACCTCCACGTCCGCCGCCTGAGCAGCGCCAGCCGAAAGCGCGGCAGCCGCGACAGTCGCCTTTAGAGTCTTCAAAATAGTCATTCGGATTTTTCCTCCCGGTTTGTGTCCAACATTGCAAAGCGGACTAACGAATTAAAACGTTACAAATCACCCCTGAGTCAACTCAAAATCTGCGCACCCACCTTTAGCACATGATATAATTATATTTTTTCCTGAAACCAGCTGAGCCAAACAAAGAGCAAAGCTTAAGAAAGAAGCATGTTGCATCGTTATAAGTTCTGCGTCTAAGCTGTATACATTGTTTGACTGCAAGGCGTTTACACAGTGACCAAGGCCTCTGACACAACAAGCGCTCCGAGTCGCGGCAAACCAACGCTGCGCACGATTGCGAACATGACCGGCTTTGCCGTCACGACCGTGTCGCGCGCGCTTGCCAATGATCCGCGCATTGCACAGAAGACGCGCACGCGCGTGGCGCAGGTCGCGCGGGACGTGGGCTATGTGCCGGATCGGGCGGCGCAACGTTTGCGAACGGGCCGCACCAAGGTGATTTCGCTTCTCCTGAACACGAATCACGAGTTCCTCGGCTTCACCAGCGAATTCCTTGATGGCCTCACCCGCGCGATCAAGGGCACCGGATATGCCGTCAACATCACACCCGACATCGTCGGCGACGCACGGGTTGACGCGGTTGAAAACATCCTGCGCAACCGGCTTGCGGATGGGGTCATCTTTACCCGGATAGAATGCTTTGACCCCCGCGTGCGCCTGCTCACCGAACACGGTTTTCCGTTCGTGAGCCACGGACGCACCAACTTCACGACACCGCACGCGTTTGTCGACTTCGACAACGAAACCTTTGCCCGCAATTGCGTCGCACATCTGACCTCCAAGGGTCGCAAGCGATTGTGCATGATCATGCCCGAAGCCCGATACACGTTCGGCGAACACCTGCGGTTCGGGTTCCGGTCGGCGTGCATCGCCGCAGGCGTCGAACCCATCATTCCCGAGACCGTGAACCTTGACAGCCCGCCAGAGGAAATCGGTGCCGCGCTGCGCATGTTGCAAGCCTCCGACACCCCGCCCGATGGATATATCTGCGTCGGCGAAGTGATCGGTCTCATCGTGCTTGCCGCCCTGACCGACCTTGGCGTGAAGCCGGGTAATGAAGTCGATGTCATTGCCAAGCGGGCCTCGCCGATCTCGAATTACTTCCGTCCGCAGATCGACACGATCTTCGAAGACCTCGAAGAGACCGGCCATGCCCTTGGGCGTTTGCTTTTGCGCCGCATCAAGGGAGAGGACCCCGCAGGATTGCAGGTGCTTCTGCCCTGCCCCGAGATCCAGACCGTTGAGAGTACCCATCGACCGTGACATCGGTCAGACCCAAGGTTGCCGGGTCTTGCCGATACGCATCTGAACGGTCTTGGTCTCAAGAAACTCTTCGACAGCGGTCGAACCCAATTCGCGCCCGATCCCGCTTTCCTTGAACCCGCCAAACGGCAGTTCCGGAAACCCGTCCATCCAGGTGTTGGTCCAGACTGTCCCAGCCTGCGCCTTTCGCGCGAAATCAAGGCAAGTGTGCACGTTCTCGCTCCAGACCCCGGCAGACAGGCCATAGGTCGCGTCATTCACCAGCGAAATCGCTTCCTCGAACGTCTTGAACGTCAACACGGCCAGCACCGGCCCAAACACCTCTTCCTTGGCAATCGGCATGTCGGGCGTGACGCCAGCCACGACCGTTGGCTGGTAGAACCGACCGTTCAACCCGTCGATAGCCACCGCGTCACCGCCCAGCAGGATATTGGCACCCGCCTGTTTTGCACTTTTGACATAGCCATCGATCTTGGCATGGTGATCGTGCGAAATGATGGCTCCGACCTTGGTCTCCGGGTTCAAAGGGTCACCAAACGGGACCCGACGCGACAGTGCGACCACCTTTTCGCTCAACGCCTCGACCACGTCTTCATGCACGATCACGCGTGACCCTGAATTGCAGCACTCACCGGCATTGAAATAGACACCAAAGACAATCGCATCCGCAGCCTGATCCAGATCGGCATCCGGAAACACCACCTGCGGGTTCTTGCCACCAAGCTCCAGCGACACCTTCTTGAGCGTCCCGGACGTCGCCGCGACAATCGCCTTGCCAACCTGTGTCGACCCGGTGAACGACACCATGTCCACCGACGGATGCGTGGTCATCGCAGCCCCCACCGGATCGCCGAAGCCCAGCACGATGTTCACGACGCCGGACGGAAGCCCCGCTTCGATCAGAAGTTCGCCCAGAATGACCGTCGTGGCCGATGTCATCTCGGACGGCTTGACCACGGCAGTACACCCTGCCGCCAGCGCGAAGGGCAGCTTTTGCGACACGATCAGGAACGGGAAGTTCCAAGGCGCGATGATCGAGACCACGCCAATCGGTTCTTTCAGAACAACGCCCAACATGTCCGACCCCAGCGCATTCTGACTTTGGCCGCGAATGTTCCAGGCCAGGGTCGCAGCATAGCGCCAGATATCCGCAGCCCCTGCGATTTCAGCCCGGGCCTGTGAAATCGGCTTGCCACTTTCCAACGTCTCGTAGAGCGCGATGCGGTCACTGTGAGCCTCGATCAGGTCAGCCACCTTGTTCAGAAGCTTGGAACGCGCGCTGCCCGGCATATCGGACCACCGTCCGTCATCGAACGCCGACCGTGCTGCGCCAATGGCGCGTTCAACCTCGTCCGCGCCCCCTTTGGCGGCAACGGAAACAAGGTCGCCCGATCCGGGCGACCGGCGTTCAAAGGTCTGGCCGGAAACGGATGCCTGCCAGTCACCGTCAATGAGATGGTTCAGGTGCAGAACGTCATGCGGGTGCGCCGCAGGGGCACCGGCAATCAGTGTCAGATCATGGTGTGTCACTATGTGTCCGTCCGAAAGTTTGGTTTCCGTTTTTCCGCAAAGGCGGCAACGCCTTCGGTCTTTTCTGCCGTTCCCGCCAAAGCGGCGCCTGCCAAGGCTTCGATGCTGGCCTGCGCGTCTTCATCGAGCGCGGCAGAGATGAGCCACTTGGCGGTTTCCGTGGCCTGCGGCGCGCTTGCCGTGATGCGGTTTGCGATGTCCATCGCGGCGGCACGCGCATCGTCGGCCACGGCATTCACGAACCCGACCTCATAGGCGCGCGCTGCCGTGATCCGCGCACCGGTCAGTGCCATTTCCTTGAGGATGGCCGACGGGATCTGCCGCGCCAGCCGTTGTGTTCCCGACCACCCCGGCACGATCCCGATGCCAGTCTCGGGCAACGCGATGGTGGCGTGCGGCGTGATCACCCTGAGGTCGCAGGCCGCTGCCAGTTCCAGACCACCACCAAAGGCATGCCCTTCAAGAACGCCGATCACCGGCACCGGCAAACGCGCGAGCCGATCGAACACCCGGTGCCCGCGCCGCACCCAGTCGCGGGCAAATATACGCGGATCAAGTGACGCCCATTCCGTGATGTTCGCGCCGACACAAAACGCTTTCTCGCCTTCCGATGTCAGCAGAACAACCCGGATATCGGGATGTGCATCGATGCGGGCGCAATGCGCCTCCAGCGCGTCAAGCATTTCAACCGTCAGCGCATTCAGCTTGGACGGATTGTCCAGCCTGATCTCGGCCAACGCGCCCTCGACGTCAAGGTGAACGGCGCTCACAGCACCAACCCCATCGGCCCGGCCGCCAAGAGCGACGTGGGCATGACTGTTGCCGTACCGGCCACGCGCACCCGCCCTTCCGAAGCCTGAACGATATCCGTTTCGGGATCGATGCCCGGCATGATCTCGGTCGCGATCAACCCGTCCTGATCCAGACGCATCACGCAGCGTTCGGTGACGTAAAGCGCTTCTTGCCCGCGCGACAGCGCTCTGCGACCGGCAAAGGTGACATGCTCCACCTCATCGACCATCTTGGTGAATTTGCCCGGCTGCGCGACACGCAGCGCAGTGTCGGTCAGTTCCAGCTTTGCCCCGGCTTCGAAATACCCCGAGAACACGATTTTCCGCGCGTTTGCCGTGATGTCGACAAAGCCACCGCACCCGGCTGTCAGGTAGGGCTTTTTCCCAAGCTTCGACACGTTCACGTTGCCGTTCCGGTCGACTTCGAGGAAGGACAGGAACGACACATCGAACCCGCCGCCCTGGAAATACGTGAACTGCGCCGGTGACGGCAGGATCGCATCGGCATTCGATGCACAGCCAAACGCAAAGCCGGTCAGCGGCACGCCGCCCACGGCCCCCTGCTCGATAGCCCAGGTCACGGCCTGGGGATATCCCTCTTCCAGCAGGATACGCGGCACATTGGCCGAGATACCAAAGCCCAGATTGGCGCTCTGACCGGAACGAAGCTCCATTGCGGCGCGCCTCGCGATCACCTTCTCGATGCCATGCTCGGCGTGGCTGAAACTGTCCCAGGGGCGCATCACCTCGCCCGAAATGGCAGGGTCGTAATCCGTCTCTGTTGTCTGTTTCTGATCCGGGTCGAGGACGATGACATCAACCAGATGCCCCGGCACATGCACATTATGAGGACGCAGCGATCCGGCCGCCGTCACCCGTTTCACCTGCGCGATGATCAGACCGCCGTGATTGCGAACCGCAATCGCCTGGTCCAGCGCACCAAGATACGCGCCTTCGTGCTCAAACGTCAGGTTGCCATTTTCATCGGCAGTGGTGCCCCGGATGATGGCGACATTCGGCACGATGTTTGGAAAGTGCAGCCACGTCTCGCCATTCATCTCGTGACGTTTGACAATCGGAGCCTCAGCGGCACGCGCATTCATGGCGCAGCCTTCGCGGATGGGATCAACAAATGTCTCAAGCCCGACTTGCGTCAGTACGCCGGGCTTTCGCGCGGCAACATCGCGATGCATGTCGAACATGATCCCGGAGGGCACGTTGTATGCCGCGACCCGGTCTTCGACCACCATCTTCCAGATGTCCGGCATCTCTTTGGACGACGGCCCGCTGGGGTAGGACCCGGCCAGCACCCGGCTCAGCAACCCGTCCTTGGCAATGTGATCAATACCCTTGATCCCGTACATGTCGCCGGCGGCGATCGGATGCAGGGTGGTCAGGTTGCGCGGATGACCTTCGGCATCGAAACGCGCCCCGATTGCCGCAAGAACCTTGTCCGGGCATCCGAGGCCGGACGATGACGAGACGGTTATCACGGCCCCGTCCGCGATACGCGAGACGGCATCGGCAGCAGTGGTGACCTTGCTCACCTCAAACCCCTCCGTAATCGACGGCCACGCGGCGGCCTTCGGTGGCGGCCTCCTTGACGGCCAAGGCCACCGCCAGCGATTTGACGCCGTCGATACCGGTCGCCGAAGGTGCGCCCTTGCCAGCGACGGCATCCATGAACAACCCCATGGACCGGCTGTAGAGGTTGTGATCCGAAAACGCCAAAGGCGCGTCCTCGCCATTCCGGCGCAGCACGATCTCTCCGACAGGCTGCTGCGTCATCACGTTGCGCGCGATGATCGATCCTTCGGTTCCATGCACCTCGAATGACGTGCCCGCGTGCCGGATCGTGAAGCCTTCATGGGTCTGCACCAGCGCACCGGAAGGCATTTGCCAGACCGACATGACACTGTCCTCAACGCCCTGCCCCAGGCTGTCCGACCTCGCGATGGCGACCACGTCTGCGGGGTCCTCGCCAAGGTGAAAGCGCACCGTGTCGGCGTCATGCACCACGATATCGGGGATCACACCGCCCCCTGCGGCCGGGTTGTCGATCCGCCAGCCCTGCAAATGCGGGGGCAGCAGAACGGCATGACCGATCCGCACCGATTGAACCTGCCCGACCCGCCCCTCTGCGATGGCGTCGCGGATCGCCAGATGGGACCCGGCATTGCGAAGATGGTGATTGGTTGCAAAGATCAACCCTGCCTTTTCGGCAGCAGCCACCATGCCAATCGCGTCTTGCAACGTCATCGCCAAAGGCTTTTCGCACATCACGTGCTTGCCCGCTGCAATTGCGGCCATGGCTTGCGGATAGTGCTTTTCATTGGTGGTCGAAATGTAAACGGCGTCGATGGATGCATCCGCCAGAAGGTCGTCGATATCGGTGTAGGACCGGGCAATATCGTGGCGCGCAGCATAATCCTGCCCACGCGCGGCGTCGCTGCTCAGAACGGCTGTTACCTCGGCCGAAGGCTGTGCGCGTATCGCGTCGATCATGTATTCCGATGCAATCGTGCTCGCCCCGATCAATGCCCAATTCATACTTGCCAACCTTCTTTTTGGAACGATCCAATCAATAATGGAACGATCCAAATTTTGTCAACAGGATTCGCGCGAAACATCGTCACTTGTGAAATCAGCGTTTGGCGTCAGGCCCCCGCCAGCTTACGATCCGGCCAACCCAGAGAGGCGGCATGAACAGAGGCTTTTCATTTTTTGCAGCGGCTTTGGCCATCCTGCTTGTCACGACCTCCGCACCTGCCCGGGCCGATACGCGCATTGCCATCATCGACACGGCCTATGACACGCGGCCTTTTCTTGACCGACTGAAAGATCGCGGCGTGGTGGTGATTGGCCGGTATTACGCCCGTTGTGACCAGCCGGAATACGGCCTGACCGAAAAGAGGATGATCAACCAGGGGCGTCCCTCGGACCCGGGCAGTGAGCTTGCCCAGATCTTTGCCAAAGGCTTCGCGGTTCTGTCGATCTATCAATATTACAGCAACGCCCCCGAAAAGTTCCGGGGTCAGACCCGCGATGGCAAGGCTTTGCCGGACGCCGCGTGCACGTGGACGGGTATCGCGCGCAGCGCGGTTGAGGAAGCGGAACTGGACGTCAAGGCCGCCCTCGAACAGGCGCAGTCAGTCGGGCAACCGCGTGGCACCGCGATCTATTTCGGCGTGGATTTCAACTTTGCCGAAGATGACGCCGAAACGATTGACGCGATAGTCGCCTATTTCCGGGTGATCAAGGATCACATGGATGCCGCAGGCTACAAAACCGGCGCGTATGGCAGCGGTCTCGCGCTGCAAACCCTGCGCAGCGCGCGGGACGTGCACGGCAATGTCGGATTGATCGACTATTCGTGGATTTCCGCTTCGCGGTCGTTCTCACGTTCAAGCGCGTTTCACCGCTCGGGCGACTGGCATCTGTTCCAGAACCAGGTCGACCGCGAATGGTTCGGCGAACCGCAGGGCGGCTCGGATTGTTCGCACGGGCTGCCATTGGATACCAATGTCCAGAACATGTTTCAGGCCCCCGATATTGGTTTCTGGCGCCTGGAGGGGCCTTATGTCGTACCCGAGGAACGGACCTTTGACATCTTCGCGACACGGCGGTTTGCCTGCGATGGTGACGCAATCGTGCGACGCCATAGCGCCTCGCCGGTCGATGACGTGATACAGGCGACGCACTGCAAAGGCGGACAGGCCGTGGCCGTTCCGCCAAAGATCGATTATGCCAACGCTGCGCGGGTGGGCGACATGACGGATGCGCTGGCGCAGGTCGATATCGATGATGACGGCACCTTTGACGGCTGGACCAGGCACGGCAACCTGACCGGGCATTTCGGCTACAAACCTGACTGGATTTTTGAAACGGCGCGGCGCAACGCGCGCACCTGCAACTGATGCCAAAGCTCCGCGATGACGGTCGGACGCATTCACGTGGCCACGTGCTCAACACGCTTACCCCGCCCGAAGCAACGCGGTTTCCTTTGGAAAACCTGTCCTTGCGTCATGGCACTGATACATACACCTTCGATACGATGCGGGATCGGCGCGGCACAGGGACACAGGCATTGAACAATTCGTCATCCATTCCGCGTCATGACAGCCCTCTGACCGGCCGCGCATCGTGACTGTCCCTCTTTCCGACATTTTCCGGGTGTTCCTGAGGATCGGTGTGCTGTCCTTCGGCGGACCAGCGGCACAAATCGCCCTGATGCATCGCATTCTGGTCGACGAAAACCGGTGGCTGACGGAAAAGCAATATCTGAACGCGCTCAGCTTCTGCATGCTGCTGCCCGGACCGGAAGCCATGCAGCTTGCCACTTATGCCGGGTGGCGCTTGCATGGCATTCTGGGCGGTCTTGTCGCGGGCCTCTTGTTCGTCCTGCCCGGGGCCATGGTGATCTTTGCCCTTGCAACGCTTTACGTGTCCTTTGGGAACCTGCCGTTGATGGATACCCTGTTCCTGGGCGTTCAGGCGGTCGCCACGGTCATCGTGATCGAGGCGCTGCTGAAACTGTCGAGGCGCGCCTTGATCGGCACAGCGCATTGGACCATGGCCGGGCTGGCCTTCGTCGCGATCTTTTTTCTGGACCTGCCTTTTCCGGCCATCGTGTTGGCCGCAGGGCTGTATGGGGCCTTTGCTCTCGTCACGGCCGAACATGCAGAGCCGACCACAGATGTCGCTGTGTCCGGCAGCCGCACCTTTGCGACCATCCTGATCGGACTGGCCGTCTGGGGTTTGCCACTCTTCCTTCTGGATGCGTTGCTCGGCAACACGATCCTCACATCCATAGGGCTTTTCTTTTCCAAACTCGCCGTGGTGACCTTTGGCGGCGCCTATGCGGTGCTGGCCTATATGGCGCAGGATGTCGTGGTCGATTTCGGCTGGCTGACCGCGACCGAAATGATGGATGGTCTGGGACTGGCCGAAACCACACCCGGCCCACTGATCCTTGTGACGCAATTCGTGGGCTTCCTCGCCGCATTCGGCGAAGGCGGCTTTGCCCTTGCCATAGCGGGCGGATTGGTCACGCTCTGGGTGACCTTTGTGCCGTGCTTTTTGTGGATCTTCGCCGGCGCACCCTATATCGACCGGATCTCCGCCCAGCCCCGGCTCAACGCCGCGCTCAAGGCGATCACCGCAGCGGTGGTCGGGGTCATCCTCAACCTGTCGCTGTGGTTTGCATTGCACGTGGTCTTCGGCACAGTGACCGAAACGCGGATTGGCGTTCTAAGGCTGTGGTGGCCCGACGCGGCGACACTCAGTTGGCAGGCCTTGGTGCTGATCGCGCTCTCCGCCGGGTTGCTCCTGAAAATGCGCCTGGGCATCGGATGGGCCTTGCTGATCTCAGCGGGGGCTGCTCTGTTGCTCGGCCTCGCCACCGGATGACGGACCGCCTGCGCTGCCTGCTCGACGGAGACCGATGCAAGAATTGCACCCCGGATCGCGTCTGGCCGTCGGCCGCTTCGACTTGTTCCGCGCCCCGTGCATGCCGTAGACAAGGCCAAACAGACAAAGGCAGGGCGCGATGAAACTCTTTGTGGGCCTCGGCAACCCGGGTGGGAAATACGCAAGAAACCGGCACAATATCGGTTTCATGGCGGTAGATGAAATCGCCTCGGATCACGGTTTTGGGCCGTGGAAAGCCAAGTTTCAGGGTGAGGTGTCCGAAGGTCGGCTCGGATCCGAAAAAGTGCTCCTGCTCAAACCCGGAACCTTCATGAACCGCTCCGGACAATCGGTTCAGGCCGCGATGCAGTTCTACAAGCTCACACCTGCGGACGTGACGGTGTTTCACGATGAATTGGACCTCGCCCCCGGAAAATGCCGCGTCAAACAGGGTGGCGGGCATGCCGGACACAATGGCCTTCGGTCGATCCACGGCCACATCGGAGAGGCATATGCCCGCGTCAGGCTTGGCATCGGGCATCCGGGGCACAAGGATGCGGTCCCGGGTTATGTGCTGCACGATTTTCCCAAGGCCGATGATGCATGGCTGGACGATCTCCTGCGCGGCATCGCGGACGGCGCACCGCACCTGGCAGAAGGGGACACGGGCAAGTTCATGAACGCGGTGGCGCTGCGTGTGAACCCGCCACGCTCCTCCACGACCCCGCCCAAGGCGGACAAAGCCCATACCGACACACCCGCGTCCAAGCCACAGCCGGAGCCGGAACCGGACACCCGAAGCGCGATGCAAAAGCTGATGGACAAGTTTCGGTGACCCTGCGCGACGCCCTCGTGGCTCAGGCCACGCATTGCGCGGCGCTGGGCTCTCCTTTCATGGCTCGACTGTTGCCAATCCTGGCAGAGGTCTGGCCACACGGGTCGGAACTGGACGCAGACATCCTCGCCTATGACGGCGACATCGGGCCCAAGGGGCATTCACTGCCTCTGAGATTGGCATCGGGCCTCCATGCGCTCGTGCTGACCGGACAGGACCCGGCATTGACCGCCGCATACCCGCCAAACCAGGTCTCCGACGCGGCATTACGCAACGTGGTTTCGCAGGCTCTGACAACCCACAGCGATTTCCTGCGCGACTGGATCACTTCGCCACCGCAAACAAACGAAGTCCGTCGGAGCGCAGCCCTGATCGCGGGTGCGCACACCGTCGCGGCACTGACCGGCGTCACCGATATTCACCTGTCGGAACTTGGCGCCAGCGGCGGCCTGAACCTGATGTTCGACCATTACGCGCTCGAAACAGGGGACGTGCGATTGGGGCCAGTGGACGCCGCGCTGACGCTCGCCCCAGACTGGTCAGGCCCGTCACCCGACCCAACCCCGCTGACCGTGCACGACCGGCGCGGTGTCGATCTGAACCCGCTGAACCCGCGCAACCCGGCCGATGCACTGCGCCTGCGCGCCTATCTCTGGGCAGACCAGCCGAACCGGCTTGCCCTGACCGAAGCCGCGATTGCCGCAAGCATTGCGACGGTGGATCGCGGCGATGCGGTTGATTGGCTGGAGAACCGCCTCAAGGCCGCTCCGCAAGATCAGGTGCATCTCATCACGCACACGATTGCGTGGCAGTACTTTCCGGCCGAAAAACAGACGCGCGGCACCACGCTCATCGAAGCCGCCGGTGCGCGTGCCACATCGACAGCCCCCTTGGCGTGGCTGCGGATGGAGGCCGACGACAAGACACGCGGTGCCGCCCTGACCGCGCGGCTCTGGCCCGGCGATCACCATCTTGACTTGGGGCGCATCGATTTTCACGGGCGCTGGGTGGATTGGCACGGCGTTCCAGCCTAAACTCAGACCCAGACAGGAGGATCAGAGCATGGAACAGGACGAGTCCGTCAACGTTTTGGGTGGCCCGCTGGCCCATTGCTCGTCCGACCCTTTGACGGGGTTTTTCCGGGACGGGCACTGCAATACCTGCGCGGCAGATCAGGGGAGCCACACGGTCTGCGCCGTGATGACGGCAGAGTTCCTCGCGTTTTCCAAATATGTCGGCAACGACCTGAGCACCCCGATGCCGCAGTTCCGGTTTCCGGGGCTGAAACCCGGCGACAGCTGGTGCCTTTGTGCCGGACGGTTCATGCAGGCCCATGACGAAGGCTGCGCGCCACAAGTCAACCTTGAGGCCACACACAAACGTGCGCTCGAGATCGTCCCACTGCACGTACTCAAGACCTACGACATCAACGCATCGCAAGCGTGACACTGCGCGTCAGGACGCCTTGTCAACCTGCAAACGATCCGCGGGCACGACACCTGCGATCGGATCGGTCATAAGTTCGTCAATAAACAGACTCAGCAGTTGCGGACGCCCGGACACCCCGGCCTTGCGATAAATCGCGTTCGTCTGGGCCTTGACCGTCCCTTCCGAGGTATTCCGCAGACCGGCGATATCCGAGGTGCTCAGCCCCTTGATCGAAAAAAGCGCCACGTCCCGCTCTGCCGGCGTCAACTCCCATTCCGCGAACCGCTCCTGCAGCACGTCCATGAAAGCGCCTGACGCAAGGCGCAGGCTTTCTTCGGCGGCGCGTTGCCGGCGGATGGAGCGAAACAAAAGCACGACGCTGACAGCCATCCCGAGGATCAAACCAATGACTGCGCCAATCTGCGCAAGTTCGTAATAGACCCAGGCGATGGGCGACGACTTGACCCCAAGGATGCTGCCAAGAATGTCCCATAACAGGAACAGACCGCTGCCCAGCTGCAGCAAACCCAGAGGGCCAAGAACGAACCAGATTTTCACCGGGCGACCGATGCGATGCGGAAAGCAGGGTCAGTCGTCATCATCGTCGTCGCCGCCATCGTCATCGTCGTCGTCACCATCATCGTCATCGTCATCATCGTCGTCGTCATCCCGGTCGTCATCCCGATCATCGTCGCGGTCGTCATCCCGGTCGTCGTC
>CAYZAD010000001.1:0-1582 GCA_964476315.1 uncultured Rhodobacterales bacterium | reverse complement strand
TCGTCGCGGTCATCGTCCCGATCATCACGGTTATCGTCGCGCCCACGATCTGACCGGTCGACATAGTCGCGCAGGATCGTCCCCGTCGATGGGTTCAGGATGATCTCCCGACGGCCACTTGGCCCTGTCGCCACGATACGCGTACGACCCAGCAGCGTACGCCCAAGCGTGATCCGCCGATAGCCTTGCCGCTTGAGCTGATTGATCACCTGATCCTCGGCTGTCTGGGCAAGCACAGTGGTCGGCAAAGCCACCCCGGCAATAAGGCCTATGATAAATTGTCTTCGCTGCATGCTCGAACTCCAGGAGGTTCCCGCGAAGACCGCGGGAACCTCTGTTCTTTAGGTATCAGACGCTTCAGTCATCGTCATCATCATCATCGTCGTCATCGTCATCATCGTCGTCATCATCATCGTCGTCATTGTCATCATCATCGTCGTCGTCGTCATCGTCGTCCCGGTCGTCATCGCGGCCATCGTCATCGTCCCGACCACCGCGATCGTCATCCCGATCATCGTCGCGGTCGTCATCACGGTCATCATCCCGATCATCGTCCCGATCATCGTCACGGTCGTCATCACGGTCGTCGCGATCATCGTCACGGTCATCGTCCC
The DNA here is from genome assembly GCA_964476315.1 of uncultured Rhodobacterales bacterium. Classification (GTDB taxonomy): domain Bacteria; phylum Pseudomonadota; class Alphaproteobacteria; order Rhodobacterales; family Rhodobacteraceae; genus Marivita. The sequence continues at coordinate 968 of CAYZAD010000001.1, read as the reverse complement.
GACCACGGCGGTCGTCATCGTCATCATCCCGACCGGTCTCGACAAAGTCGCGGTTGCGGTTCCGAACCGATACACCGGGCGCGGTATCGTCATCGGAATCCACACGCTCCACCTCTTGTTCGATGATCGCACCTGTGGCCCGGTCAAACACCGTTTCCACTTTTTCGTTGCCGCGGATCGCCTCGATCTTGGTTTGGGTCAAGCCGTTCCTGACCTCGATACGGGTAAAGCCCTGCTGCTGCAGATCGCTGATGATCTGATCCGTGTTCGTGCTTCCTGTGGTCAGGCTGGTCCCAACCTGAGCCGCCGCGGCAAGACTGCTGTCGTCCGAAACGCGCCCCGCATCCACGAAGTTGCGGTTACGGTTGCGGATCTCGATCCCCGGGCGCGTGTCGTCATCGGAGTCGACCCGCTCGACCTCCTGCTTGAGGATACTGCCCGTCGCACGGTCGTATACCACTTCAAGCTTTTGCGTGCCGCGGATCGCCTCAACCTTGATCTGGCCGATGCCATTGTCGATCTCGATACGCTGAAAGCCCTGCCCCGTGAGATCGTTGATAATCTGATCTGTCGCGGATTGCGCAAGAACCATGCTGCCCGTGAATGTGGCAAGTACGGCTGTCAAAAATGTCTTTTTCACTGGATACGTCCTTTCATGTCCCAAGCGTCTGCGGTGCTGCAGACATCTCGAACACTGACCGCTTCGACCATGCCGGGATATTTGCGGAAGGTTTAAGGCCCGGTCCATAAACCGCCGCCCGATACGCCTAAACCATGGTTTATGGGGACCCTTGGGCGTTTTGCAGCCAAAGAAAAACCCCTCGCACCGTGGCACGAGGGGTCTGGGTGTCGGTTTAGACCGCAGGTTTATGCGGCGGGCGGTCAGCCCATGTCGAATCCGAGGTGCTTGGCCACGGTAAAGATGTCCTTGTCGCCGCGTCCGCACATGTTCATGCAGATGATGTGAT